>JBQTIW010000113.1:0-16635 GCA_052387735.1 Gemmatimonadaceae bacterium | reverse complement strand
ACGACCTGCTCCAGCTGCAGCGCCGAAACCGCCATCGTGAAGTCCACGGTCGACGTCTGACCCGCGGTCACGATCGCCGATTTGTTGCCGGGGCCGTACCCGATGAGGCGCACTCTTACCTCGACCTGGCGAGCCGGCGCTCCCGCGATGCGATAGAACCCGTCGCGGTTCGTGAGCGCGCCAAGCGTTGTCCCGGCGACGAACACCTGTGCATTGCCGAGAGGCCGGCCAGAGCCTTGCTCAGTGACCGAACCTTCGACCGTCCCTGTCGCCTGCGCGAACAGCGCGCCGGGCGCAAAGGCCGCGACCGCGGCCAACAAAGAGATTCTCCTGCGGACATCACTCACCATGCGATCCTCCGTGTGAACGGGTGAGAAACCACTGCCGAACCGGCAACCCCCGGGGTGTCCAGCCCGAGGTGTGGCACAAACTGCAGCGCGGGAAGTTCCGCGACGTCCTGAGCGACCGGAGAGCAGGTGCGCAGCGAAAACGAGGGTCAATGCCTTGGAAGATGTTGTCGGCCACCACGTTCCGTCTCCCCCAGCCCTCCGTTGGGCGGGGTGTGCAAGGGGCCCAAGATGGCCCTCCCAGGCTGGGGTGTCAATAACAGTCGGTGCGATCGGTGGACGCGACGTCCAGGCGACGCCAGGCGGGGACAAGAGGACCGGGCGCTTCGGTCCATCCCCGCGGGTCGAGCTCGGGCCTGGGCCCGGGTGGGAGCGCGACTCGACGACCGGATCAGGCCCGCTCACCTGGCACCGATCGCCGTATCGATGGAAGGGCCCCAGGAGCGCCCTCTCTCACCATATTCCAGCATCGTGCGCAGGCTCCCTCCTCCCGTCCATGGCATCCTCTGACGCCCGCTACTGCGAGCGGGTGACCAGAGGTCACTCCCGCACCTTCTCACTGGCGAGCCGCTTCCTGCCGGCCGAGAAGCGGCGTGCGACCTACGCCTTGTATGCGTTCTGCAGGGCGCCAGACGATCTGGTCGACGTTGCGGATGCCTCGACTGACCGGCGGGAGATTCAGCAGCGTCTCGATCGCTACCGCCGCGGTCTGGAGCGCGCCCTGGGAGGATGGGGACAGGATCCGGTGTTCCGTGAGCTCGCGTGGGCGATTCAGCGGTTCGAGATCCCAGGGGCGCCGCTGCGCGAGCTGCTCGATGGCCTGACGCTCGATCTCCTGATGGAGCGATGGGAGACCTGGGGCGACCTGCTGCGGTATTGCGAGGGGGTGGCGGGCTGCGTCGGAGAAATGTGTGCGGCGGTCCTCGGCGTCGCGGGCGGGCGCGCGGCACAACCCGTGGCGGTCGGACACGCGCGCGCGTTAGGCGTGGCCATGCAGCTCACCAACGTCCTGCGCGACGTCGGTGAAGATGCGCGCCGGGGACGCTGCTACCTGCCCGTCGCCGAATTGGCGCAATACGGCCTGACACCTGTGGATGTGATGAACGGCGGTGCGGTCCGACGGTCCGACAACTGGCGAGCGCTGATGCAGGTGCAGGTGGAGCGGGCGCGGCACTACTACCAGCTGGCGATCCCCGGCATCGCGATGCTGGAGCTCGACGCGCAGCGTTGTGCCAGGGCGTGCGCCCTCGGATATTCCCGGATTCTGCACGCGATCGAACGGAACGACTATGACTCGTTCAGCCGGCGGGCCGTGCTCGGGTGGAGCGAGCGCGCGCTGGTCCTGGGACGTTGTCTGCTGCCACCTTCGGCCGGGTCCCGATCGGCGCCGTTGTATCCGGCGATGAGGCCGTGACGGCTGTCGGTGTCCGATGACCGCCGTGTCGCAGCGGTTCGCTGCGCGCGGCGCGCGCGGGTTTTTTCTTGCCCACCTGGCGCTGATCGCGTTTTCGACCATCGCCATGCTGACGGTGCTCAACGGTCCGCCGGGGGAGTGGGTCGCCGGCGAGCCTAACGCGACGATCAGGCGCCGGGGCTGGACGTACTCCGGTCCGACCTACGTCGTCCTGGGAGCGCTGGCGGCGCTCCTGCACGCCGCCGGACGCGTAGGTGCCAGCCGGGCGGCGGGTGTATTCGTCGCGGGTGGCGCTATTTCGTTAGCGGCGGAACTGTTCGGGACGTCCACCGGGTTTCCCTTCGGCGAATACCAGTACACGACCTTGCTCGGGCCCCGCATCGGCGGACTGGTGCCGTTCCCCATTCCGATCTCGTGGTTCTACATGATCTACGGCTGCCTGGCGATCTGTGGGCGGCTGCTCCCGGCGGAGGACGACCAGCGCGCCAAATGGCGATGGGCGGCCGTGGCCGGCCTGGTGCTCGTGGCGTGGGACGTGTCGATGGATCCCTCGATGGTGAAGACGGCGCACTGGCTCTGGGGCAGTGGGCAGATGTTCCGCGACCTGGGCTTCCCATCGTGGGCAGTCGCGTTCTTCTCGCACGATGTCTTTTACGGCATGCCACTGTCGAACTGGGTCGGGTGGTTCCTGACCGGCACCCTGATCGCGCGCGCGATGCTGGCAATCGTGCCACCGACGAGGTTCGCCACCGTGGTGTCGCCGAGCCGACTCCCGATCCTGCTCTATGCCACAAACGGCATCATGCCGGTGGCCCTATGCCTCCGCGACGACCTGTGGTGGGCCGCGGCACTGGGAGCCCTGGCGATGGCGATTCCAGTCGGACTTGCCCTCCGGCGCCCGCGCGAGCAACGCGCGTTAGGCTCGGACCTCACCGCGCGCGTTGCGTAAGGTCCTGCCGTCGCGGGACAGGCTCCCGTCTCCTGTCTCCCGTCTCCCGTCTTCGACGTGAAGATCGTCGTCATCGGCGCCGGCTTCGGCGGCCTCGCCGCCGCGATCCGGCTCCGCGCGCAGGGCCACGAGGTCACCATCGTCGAGAAGCTGGGGCAGCCCGGCGGACGCGCCGGCGTCTTTCGCCAGGATGGGTTCACCTTCGACGCCGGACCGACGATCATCACGGCACCGTGGCTCATCCACGAGCTCTTCGCCGCAGGCCAACGCGCCATCGACGACTACGTGCACCTGGTGCGACTCGAGCCGTACTACAACGTCCGGTTCGAGGACGGGTCGGTCTTTCGCTTCAACGGATCACACGAGGACATCCTCCGGCAGGTCCGGGCGTTCAATCCCGGCGACGTCGAAGGGTACGAGCGGTTTGCCAGGGCAAGCGCGGACATCTTCGCCACGGCCTTCGCCCTCATCGACACGCCGTTCCTCCGCTTCCGCGACATGCTCCGCGTGGCCCCCGATCTGGTCCGCCTGCGCTCCTACCGATCTGTTGCAGGACTGGTCAACCGCTACATCACGGACCAGCGATTGCGGCAGGTCTTCTCCTTTCACCCGTTGCTCCTGGGCGGCAATCCGTTTCAGACGACGTCGATCTACGCGCTGATCCATCACCTGGAGAAGGAGTGGGGCGTGTGGTTCGCGATGGGAGGCACGGGAGCGCTGGTCTCGGCGCTTGCGCGTTTGTTCACCGACCTCGGGGGCGACCTGCGCTGCTCGACGGAGATCGGGGAAATCGTGATACAGGACTCCAGCCGCCGAGCCACCGGCGTGAGGCTGACCAGCGGGGAAGTGCTTCCGGCCGACGCCGTCGTGAGCAACGGCGACGTGGCCACCACGTATCTGCATCTCGTCCCGGCGCGATTCCGGCGTGTGAACACCGATGCGCGCGTGAAAGGGCGCCGCTACTCGATGTCCCTTTTCGTCGTCTACTTCGGCACGAACCGCACGTACGACCACCTCGCGCATCACGAGATCCTCATGGGCCCACGCTATGAAGGGCTGCTGCACGACATCTTCACGACGAGGCGACTGTCCCCGGACTTCTCGCTCTACCTGCATCGCCCCACCGCCACTGACCCCTCCCTCGCCCCCGACGGCTGCGACGCCTGGTACGTGTTGTCGCCCGTCCCGCACCTCGGAGGCCCCACGGATTGGGATACGACGGCCCCGGTCTATCGCGATGCCATCATGCAGCATCTGGAGCAACGCTGCATGCCGGATCTCTCGAAACACGTCGTGACGGAACGGCTCGTGTCCCCGCCGTATTTCCGCGACACGCTGAACAGCCATCTGGGGAGCGCCTTCTCGCTGGAACCGATTCTCACACAGTCCGCGTGGTTTCGGCCGCATAACGTCAGCGAGGACATCCCCAACCTCTACTTTGCGGGAGCGGGGACGCATCCGGGCGCGGGGCTCCCGGGCGTCCTGTCGTCGGGGAAGATCGTGGCGGAGTTGATTCGAGCGCGTGAGCAGGTGAGCACATGAGCGCGTGAGCGGGGCCCGCTTACGCGCTTGTGCGCGTATCCGCTTGCCTCAGTATCTCAGCCCGATCTGAAACCGAGCGGTGGGGTACGCCACACTGACATCGGAATAGTCGCCGCTCGTCCCGAGAATCCGCTTGGCGCCGACTCCGGCGCCTACCACGAAGCGTTTGTTCTTGCCCAGCAGCCAGTTGTAGTCGATGATCACCGCAATCGTGGGCCGCGTCTCCGATTCGTCGGCTTCTGAAATGAAGTCCTCGGAGACGCGCGTGATACCGCCCGCCAGTCCGACCGAGAAGCCCTTCGGGGCTTCCTCGTTAGGGTAGAAGCGTACCTTTGCTTCCAGGGTGGAGTAACTGGCACTTTCGAATCCGAGGTAGGATCCGGTCAGGCCAAAGGACGTGATGCCGCTTGCCACGCGCTCCCATTCGGCTGAGATGTACTCGAACGGAATGCCAAGCGGGTTGAGCGAGAGGAGGTTCTTGAATGAGGGCGCGGCGTCCTGCGCCCGCAGAGAAATCGGCACCACCACCAGTCCCGACAACAGCGCAAGGCGGGTGAGTCGCGAAACACGTGCTCCCACGAGACCTCCGGATCAGGGAAGAAAAAGGAAGCTCCGACGATCGGCTGACTTGGACCCGCTTTCCGTGCCCATTAGCTTCCCGTACTCGACTTGGTACCACCGCCATCCGGGGGAGGGTCCTCGCTGGGCTCCCGGGCGGCTCGATGAGACATCATGAACATTGCGTTTGAATCGAAGAAAAGCGACGGAGCGGAACGACTGATTCAGGTCACCATCCCCGTCGACGCGGTTGATCAGGCGAAGCACGACGCTGCGCGAAAGCTGGCGTCGCGTGTGTCCATTCCGGGCTTCCGCCCGGGCAAGGCCCCGGCCGCGATGGTGATGAAGCGCTACGGCGACGCCATTCGTCAGGAAGCGCTCGACCACCTCGTGCAGAGCGCCTATCGCGAAGTCCTGGACCGTGAACAGATCAAGGTCGCCTCGCAGCCGCACGTCCACGATGTGAAATTCGAGGACGGTCAGCCGGTGTCGTTCGAGCTGCACGTCGAAGTTCGGCCGGAAGTCACCCTGGCTCGCACCTCGGGCTTCAAGGTCACGCGCAACGAGCGACCGATCAACGAGGAACAGGTTGGCGAGCAGATCGAGCAACTCCGCGAGCAGCGAGCCAGCTGGTCACCGGTCGAGGGCAAACCGCTCGAAGGAGACCTCGTCACCGTCTTGCTCGCCACGGCCGACGAAGAGGGCAACGTTCCCGAGGGGAAGGAATACAAGATTGTGTTAGGCGCCGGGCACGCGATCCCGGGAATCGAGGAAGTCATCACGGAGCTGGCCCCCGGCCAAACCCTGGAGCGCCTGGTGAAGTGGCCCGACGACTTCCCCGATGAAGCCCAGCGCTCGAAGAGCAAGGCCGTTCGCGTCGCGCTCAACGAGGTAAAGCGGAAGTCACTCCCCGAGCTTGACGATGCGTTCGCGCGCGAGGTCGGCGACTTCGACACGCTGGACGCCCTGCGTGCCGCGGTGCGAAGCGACATGTCCGAGGCGGCGAGGCGCGAAGCGGACAGCGAGGTGCGGCAGAGACTGCTGGACGAGATCATCGGAGCCAATGCCTTCGACGTCCCGCCCAGTTGGGTCAAGCAGATGGTGGAAGGCTACGCGAACGCGTATCAGATCCCGGACGGGGAAAAGGAGCGATTCGCCGGCCAGTTTCGTCCCACAGCCGAGCGACAGGTGCGACGGGATCTAATTGTTGAGACTTTGGCCGAAACTGAGAGTCTGAAGTCGTCCGAGGCCGACCTGGACGAGAAAGTCACGGAGCTTGCCGAAAAGCGTGGCCAGAACCCAGGGCAGGTCTATGCTGCCCTGCAGAAAGCGGGACGGCTCGCCGAACTTGAACGGGGTATCACCGAAGACAAGGTCTTCAAGTGGTTGTTTGATCGAAACACAATCGAGTAGCCCATGCCCAGCATCTATCCTCCCTACGTAATCGAACGATCTCCGCGCGGCGAAAGGACTTACGACATCTTTTCGCGGCTCCTCATGGATCGCATCATCTTCCTGGGGACCCCGATCAACGATGACGTAGCCAACATCGTGATCGCTCAGCTCCTCTTCCTTGATGCCGACAATCCGGGTCGAGACATCAACATGTACATCAATTCCCCTGGGGGAAGCGTCTCGGCGGGACTGGCGATCTACGACACGATGCAGTTCCTCAAGTCGCCGGTCAGCACCATGTGCATGGGAATGGCGGCCAGCATGGGCGCATTTCTGCTCGCGGCGGGTACATCTGGGAAGCGGATGGCCCTGCCCCACTCGCGGATCATGATCCACCAGCCCTCCCAGAACGGGGGCGGCGGATCGGCGTCTGATATCGAGATTCAGGCCAAAGAGATCATTTACCTGAAGAGCAAGATGAACGAACTGCTCTCGAAGCACACGTCGCAGCCGGTGGAGCAGATCGAACGGGATACCGACCGCGACCGTTGGATGTCCGCCGAGGACGCCAAGGCGTACGGGCTCGTCGACAACATCGTGGCGAACCGGGCCGAAAGCGTCGAGATCACCAAACAGCCGGTGATGGCGGGACTCTGACCCACGTCCGGGCCGCCGGTGTGAGAAATCTCACATCGGCGAGGCTCCGTTTTTGCTTGACGGGTCCTGCGCCCGTCCATTACGTAATCGGCGTCTGCCGGACTCGTAGCACCTGAACCGCGTAAGCGGGAGTGTCATGTCCCACGACAAGCACCTGCGTTGCTCATTCTGTGGCAAGTCCAAGGACTCGGTCCGGAAGTTCATTTCCGGGCCGTCGGTCTACATCTGCAATGAGTGCATTGCCCTCTGCAACGAGATCCTCGCCGAAGACGAAGAGCGGGAGGTTGCGGAGGCGATAACGCAGGTTCCCACTCCGCACGAGATCAAGGACGTGTTGGACCAGTATGTGATCGGTCAGGAGCAGGCCAAGAAGGCGCTGGCCGTCGCGGTCTACAATCACTACAAGCGCATCAACTCCGGCACGCCGCGGGACAACGACGTCGAGCTCGACAAGTCGAACATCCTGCTGATCGGCCCAACCGGCGTCGGCAAGACGCTGTTAGCGCAGACGCTGGCCCGTATTCTCGACGTCCCCTTCACCATTGCCGACGCCACGACGCTCACCGAAGCAGGCTATGTCGGCGAAGACGTGGAGAACATTCTCGTCCGGTTGCTCCAGGCCGGTGACTTCAACGTTGCCGAGTGCGAGCGGGGCATCGTCTATATCGACGAGATCGACAAGATCGCCCGGAAGAGCGAGAACCCCAGCATCACGCGGGACGTGTCGGGCGAGGGCGTACAGCAGGCACTGCTCAAGATCCTGGAAGGCACGATTGCGTCGGTGCCGCCCCAGGGTGGCCGCAAGCACCCACAGCAGGAATACATCCAGATCAACACGAAGGACATTCTGTTCATCTGCGGCGGCGCGTTCGACGGGCTGGAAAAGATCATCGAGGCACGGACGGGGCGGCGTCAGATCGGCTTCAGCAAGGAAGACATCAGGAGCGGCAAGGCCGAGCTGCTCAAGAAGAATCCGTTCGTCGAAGTGGAGCCGGACGACCTGCTGCGCTTCGGTCTGATCCCGGAGCTCGTCGGCCGCATGCCGGTCGTGGTGCCCCTCGAAGCGCTCGACGAGCCATCGCTCGTGCGCATCCTCAAGGAGCCCAAGAACGCGCTCACCAAGCAGTACCACAAGCTCTTCGAGCTCGAGGACGTCAAGATCACGTTCGAAGAGACCGCTCTGCGCGCGATCGCCGAAAAGGCGCTCAAGCGCGGCACCGGCGCACGTGGCCTGCGGGCGATTCTCGAAGAGACGCTGCTCGAAGTGATGTTCGACCTACCGAGCCGCGAGGACGTGGTCGAGGTGAAGGTCACCGAAGCGTGCATCATGAACGGCGCCCCACCCATGCTCGAGATTGCGCCGAAGAGACAAAAGAAAGAGGCGTGACGTCGGGCGATCGGTAATAGGCGATGGAAAACATCGGCGCCCATTCGGCAAAACGAGTGGGCGCTTAGCTTTCAGGGTGGCTCGTGGTCCGAGCCGGCCACTATCGCCAATCGCCTCTTTCCCATCGCCTCGCCGTGCTTCTGTCTCGCAGTGCCGAATCTTTCGACGTTCCCGATCGCCTGCCGGTCCTGCCGCTCCAGGATGTCGTCGCGTTCCCGCACCTGGTGATGCCGCTGGTGGTGGGGAGGTCGGGGTCGCTTGCGGCGGTGCAGCGGGCGTGGGACAGCGAGCGATTGCTCGTACTGGTGACGCAGCGGTCGGGGGAAGGAGACACCGTTCGTGCCGCGGACGTGTATCGGGTGGGCGTGGTGGCGCAGGTGCAGAATGCGGTGCGGCTGCCGAACGGTGCCGTCCGACTGCTGGTCGACGGGCTGGCCGTGGTGCGCCTGACGAAGGTCACGTCTTCCAAAGGCGTGTTGCAGGCGGTGATCGCCCCGGCAGCCGAGGACGCGATGGAGCGGGATGCCGGCGCGGGGGGGCGCGCGCGGAGGCTGGTGGACCGGTTCGAGGAGTATGCCGGATTGCAACGGCGGGTGCCGCCCGAGATCGTGCAGATCGCCGCCACCAGCGAGGACGAGGCGCGGCAGGCGTACGTGATCGCGGCCCATCTCGCCCTGCGCACCGCGCAACGACAGCGGCTGCTGGAATCGCTCTCGCTCCGCGAACTTCAGGAAGGCCTGCTGTCGCTCCTCGATGGCGAGATCGACGTTCTGCGGCTGGAGCGGAAGATCGAGGATGACGTGCGCGGCACCATCAACCGAAGCCAGCGCGAGTACTATCTGCAGGAGCAGCTGCGCGCCATCCATCGCGAACTGGGGCAGGACGACGGCGAGGAGGTGGATGAGCTGCAGGCGCAGATCGAAGCCCTGACACTCCCCGACCTCGTGCGAAAACGCGCCGACCGGGAGGTGCGCAAACTGCGCCGCATGCCGGCGATTTCTCCCGAGGCCACGGTCTCGCGGAACTACCTCGACTGGATCCTGGGTCTCCCGTGGAGCGCGCGCACCGACGACGTGGCCGACGTGGCCCGCGCGCGCGCGGTGCTCGACGAGGACCATTTCGGATTGACCGAGGTCAAGGATCGCATCCTCGACCATGTGGCCGTGCTGGCGACCGTCGGGCACATGGACGGTCCGATTCTCTGCCTGGTGGGACCGCCGGGTGTTGGCAAGACTTCGTTAGGGCGATCGATCGCCCGCGCCCTGGGCCGATCCTTCGTGCGCATGTCGTTGGGTGGGATTCGCGACGAGGCCGAGATCCGCGGCCATCGCCGCACCTACATCGGGGCGTTGCCGGGGCGCGTGCTCCAGGGCATGCGGCGGGCCGGTGTGGTCAATCCGCTGATGCTGCTCGATGAAATCGACAAGCTCGGGCAGGACTACCGCGGCGACCCCGCCGCCGCGTTGCTGGAGGTCCTGGACCCCGAGCAGAACCGGACCTTCAACGATCACTACCTCGAGCTCGACTACGACCTGTCGCAGGCGTTCTTCCTCACCACCGCCAATTCCATCGCCACGATTCCGGAACCCCTGCGCGACCGGATGGAAATCCTGCGGCTCCCCGGGTATCTGGACCAGGAAAAGCACGCGATCGCCCGGCAGTTTCTCCTGCCCAAACAGTGCGCGCGTCACGGTGTGGAGCAGTCATCGCTCACCCTCGCGGCGGACGTCATTCCCGAAGTCGTCCGATCGTACACGCGTGAGGCCGGCGTCCGCGAGCTGGAACGGCGCCTTGCGCGCCTGACGCGAAAGATCGCCCGCCGGCGCATCGAGGCGATCGCGATCTCCGGGACGGCGACGATCCCGGCCCACGATGCCTTGGGGCCCGAGGACCTCGAAGAACTGCTCGGTGTTGCTCCGTACGATCCGGACGACCTGCGCCACGAGGACCTGGTGGGTGTCGCGACGGGACTGGCGTGGACCGGCACCGGCGGCGAGGTGCTGGACATCGAGGTCGCCGTGCTGCCCGGACGGGGCCGGGTGCACCTGACTGGCGCACTGGGCGACGTCATGAAGGAATCGGCCGGGGCCGCCCTCAGCTACACGCGGTCGCGCGCTGAGGCGTTAGGCATCGACCCGGCGTTCGTGAAGTCGTCGGACCTGCACGTGCACATCCCTGCCGGGGCCACACCCAAGGACGGCCCATCCGCCGGCATCGCCATCGCCACGGCCCTGGTCAGCGCCCTCACGCGGGTCCCCGTTCGCGCCTCGGTGGCGATGACGGGTGAGATCACGCTGCGCGGCCGCGTGCTGCCGATCGGCGGACTCAAGGAGAAGTGCGTGGCGGCAGTACGGGCCAAAAAGGGCGTGGTGCTCATTCCCCACGCCAATGCGCGCGAGCTGGAGGAGTTTCCCATCGAGGTGCGTCAGGCCCTGCTGATCCAGCCCGTGCGCTCGATGGACGAGGTGCTCGAACTCGCACTCGCCGTTCCGGCCGCACGGGCGATCGCGGCCACCGTCAGCCCATGACCGCCGTCCCGACGCCGGCGCCCGATCCGCTGGTCATCCGGCATCTCGCCTTCCTCGGCGGCATGGCCGTGGGCGGCGGATGGCGTCCGGAGCAGCGACTCCCCGAGATCGCCGTCGCCGGACGGTCCAACGTCGGCAAATCATCGCTGCTCAACACACTCGTCAGGCGTCGAGCGTTCGCCAGAGTCAGCCGCACGCCCGGACGCACGCAGGAAGTGAACTTCTTCGAAGTGAACCGTCAGTTCGTGATCGTGGACCTGCCCGGCTACGGATACGCCCGCGTGGCGAAGGACAAGCGGCACGCCTGGCAGGGCCTGATCGACGCCTACCTCCGGAACACGGAGCAGCTCCGCGGGGTCGTGGTCCTGCTCGACGCCCGGCGCGAGCCAACGGCCGACGATCTGGAGATGCTCGAGTACCTGGCCGAGCTCGAGATCCCCGTCCTCGTTGCGGTGACCAAGGTGGACAAACTTGGTGCAGCTGCGCGCCGGGGCGCGATGGACCTGATCGCCAGGACCACCGGTCTCGATCCGGCCCAGATGGTGGCTTGCAGCGCACACACGGGCGAGGGCCGAACGGAGATCGCCGAAGCGCTGGTCGAGCTCCTCGATGCCCCGGCGTGGCGCCGATCGATGGATCCCCTGCCGTGAGAGACCAGCTCCTCGTGGCTGCCGCGGTCCTGACGATGGCCTGCGCGCCCCCCACCCGGACCGGCGGTACCGGGGACTCGGGCGCCGCCATCACCGCAGTCCGAGACTCCGTCCTCATTCCCCCCGGTTACGGCACGCTCAAGCAGGACGACATCGCGATTCGTCTGCAGCAGTTCGGGCTCCAGGTGCGCGCCATTCCCCTCGACGAGTCGGTGATCCGCGTGTTGTCTCCCGACTCGTACCGCGCCCTGAGCGACCTGGTCCGCAGTCAGCAAACGCGGGTGGACGAAATCCGTCGCCGAACAGCCTTTGCACGACTGAGTGTCTGGTACGTCTCGTTCTTCGGCGTCGAGATCGGCGAGGCACGATACAGCCCCATGGAGCTCATCGTGACAAACGTGGGCCGCGACTTTCGACCTGTTGAAGTCATCGGGCTCTCCCCCGGCTTCGGGCAGCAGCGGGTGCGGCAGCGTGAGGTACAGAACGCGCTCTACGTGTTCGACGGCCAGCTGGACGTCAACCAGCCGCTGGTGCTGTCGTACGATACCTCTCGGTCCAGCGAGTGGCCGTCGGTCCTCGAGCGCATCGAGCGAGAGCGGGCGCTCGTGAGGTCGAGGGCAAGGGGAGCGGGAACGGGAGCAGGGAGTCAGGAGCGAGCGAAAAGCGGAGAGGGGAGCGGGAAGTCGTGAGCGACGGGTCAGGTGAGCCGGCGCTGTCAGCGTCCCGTCTCCCGTCTCCTGTCTCCCGCCTCCCGTTTCAATAAACCCGCAGCACATCCTCCACCGCCCCTGCGTCTCCACCGCGCAGCAGCGCCTCCACGTCACGCAGCGCGTGTCGCGTCCGGGGCCACGCGACTCGCTCCGCTGCTTCGTCGATACGCATCCATTCAGCCGCGTCATGCTCCGAGCTCAGCCCTAGCGATGAGCGAACATCGACGAATGCCGCGAACGCAACAGCCAGCTGCACTGTAGCGATCCTGTGCAGGTAGAAAGGCTGGCAGATGACATTGTAGAGCCGCTGGACCTCCAGGCCTGTTTCCTCTCGAACCTCGCGGACAGCTGCGGCTTCTGGGGTCTCGTCGGCTTCGATCTGGCCGTGGACGATCTCCCAAGCCCCGGTGCAGCGTGTGCCCATCGCGCGTCGCATCAGGAGCACACGCAGCTCGCCAGCCGCATCGAGCACGAACACGTCGACCACACCGATCCTGAACTCAGTCATGCTGCCCCCCTGAAAACCAGACACGGGAGCATGCCCGAGTGCTCCCGTGCTACGTCCCCGTGCTACGCTGACTACTGTGTTCGGAGCAGGGCCTTGAGGCGGGCCGAGAGTGCGCGCGGGCGAAATGGCTTGGCAAGGAAGTCGTTGCCCCCGCCTTCGAACACGCGCACTTCGTTGTCCTCGTCGGCAACGGCGGTCAGGACGATGACCGGTAGGGAGGCCGTGTGCAAGCGACTGCGAAGCCTGCTCAGCACACCAAACCCGTCGAGCTTGGGAAGATTCAGGTCGAGGACAACCGCGTCAGGCGCGCAGTGGTCGACCTCCTCGAGCGCCTGGATTCCGTCGGCGGCTTCGATCACCACGAACCCCTCGCGCTCCAGGAGTTCGCGGAGAACCGTGCGGAGATTGGTTTCGTCCTCGACCAGAAGCACGGTCGGCTGCCCTGACCTGCGCCCCTGCGGACCGAATTCTTCGAGCAACTCAAAGGCCCCTTCGGTCTTGACCGAAGGCGACGACGTGTGAGACACCGCATGCCGACCGCTCCCCATCCCGGAGCGAACCGTCGGCATCGGGACAGGGGTCAGCGCTGACTTGCGACCCTCGCTCCCCGCGCGCGGTGCCGGTTCGGGGACGAACGGAATCTCCACGACCCGCAACAATTCCTCGAGGTCGGTTGTGCCAGCAATGACGTGGTCGATCCCTGACTCCCACAGCGATCGCATCCCGAAGGCACGGGCAGACTCGGAGATGCGCTCTTCCGTCTCGCCAGCAGCAATTCGACGCTCCACTTCAGCATCCGCGACCAGCACTTCCATGATCGCCATCCGACCATGGTAGCCCGTGTTGCCACACGCGGTGCATCCGACGGCGCGGAAGAGCGTGGTGCCCTCGGGGATGTAGCGGCGCAGGCGGGGTGACACTCGCTCGATCGACGGCTGCTTGCATGACGGGCAGAGGCGCCTGACGAGTCGCTGTGCGATGACGCCTTTCACCGCCGCGCCGATCTTGTAGCTCTCGATGCCGATGTCCAGCAGTCGCGCCACCGAGCTCGATGCATCGATCGTGTGCAGCGTCGACAGGACCAGATGGCCGGTGAGCGACGCCTGAATGGCGATGCCGGCCGTCTCGCGGTCCCGGATCTCGCCGATCAGCACCACATCAGGATCTTGCCGGAGAATCGACCGGAGTGCCCCAGCAAAGGTGAGCCCCGCTTTCTCGTTCACCTGCACCTGGACGATCCCGGTGAGCTTGTACTCCACCGGATCTTCGACAGTGACAATGTTGACGCCACGTGTCTGCACAGTCTTGAGCGCCGAGTAGAGCGTCGTGGTCTTGCCGGATCCCGTGGGTCCCGTGACGAGAATGATCCCTTCGCGCAGGTTGATCAGGTGCTGAATGCGGATGAGGTCTTCATGCGCGATTCCGAGCGCGTCGAGTTGCAGCACCACCGACGTGGAATCGAGAATCCGGATGACCACCTTCTCGCCCAAGGACGCGGGGAGTGTGGAGACGCGGAGGTCGATGCGGCGGCCATCGATCGAGACGCGGGCGCGGCCGTCCTGCGGGCGGAGACGGTCGGCGATGTCGAGCCCTGACATGATCTTGATGCGCGACACGAGCGGCGTTCCGACCGAGCGCGGCAGCGTCATGGCTGGCCGCAGCACGCCATCGACACGGAGCATCACCTGCAGTCCGCCTTCCTGGACCTCGAGGTGGATGTCGCTCGCGCGCTGCGTAATGCCTTCGGCGATGATGTGATCAACCAGGCGGATGATCGGTCTCGCCGAGGCCTTCTCCGCGCCCACATCGAAATCCGCCAGCTGGGCACTCTCATCGACCGTTTCGACGTCCGCGTCGCCAACGGCGTCGATCAGGCGAGTGACCACCTTTTCCGGCTGATAGAGCTCTTCGATGCGCAAGGCAATGGCGGAAGGCGCCGCCAGTCGCATACGAACGGCCCGGCCGGTGGCGAATCCGATCGTCCGCTCGCAGTCCAGATCGTTGGGATTGGAAGTGGCGATGTCGAGGGTGGAAGCCGACAGCGCGAGCGGTACGACGTGGTACCTGCGGGCAAGCGTCTCGGCGAGCGCGTCGCGAGCCTCCGTGGTGACTGTCGTCAGATCGGCGACCGGCATACGGAAGCGCGTGGACAGCGCCGAGAGGAGGTCCGCATCCGTCGTTAGGTTGCGCCTGATCGCCTCCTCCCACAGTCCCTCGCCGCCCTGGCGCAGATCCTCGAGCTCACCGGGCTCGATGAGCCCGGTGAGGGTCGGAACCAGCCACTCGTCACGACGAGCCATTGAGGACTGTGTCTGCCGATGAGGCGTCGGCCGCCAGTCCCCTGCGTCCAGGCGACCGTCGGATCACTCGGTGAGAGTGACAGAGGAAGTATCGTCCCGAGGGCCCCATCCCGAAGTACCATTTTTTACAGGATCGGCCAAAAATCGCGCGTGACGTCCAGCGCGAACCGCCACCGTCCCCCCTTCAGGCCCCGGGCGACATCGAAGCGGAGCAGCTCGAAGAATGTGAGCGCCCCAATTCCGACGAAGAGATGCGGGCCATCGTCACCGATCCCGGGAGCGCGACCCGAAACCTGGACGACGCCGAGATACGGAGCCAGGGTCATCGCCGCGGGCACGCGTCCCCAGCGTCCCAGGGGAACGGGGAAAAACGGGGCGGGATGGCGCAGTTCCAGGCGTCCCGTCGCCAGGCCGGTTCCCTGAAACTCGTGGAAGCCGTAGCCTGGTCCGGTGAGCGGTCCGCCGGCGAACAGGGCTTCCTGTCTCGGGATGCCGTCGCTCCCCCACACGCCTCCACCCCCGAGCCGCCCCACGAGGGTCGCACGCGCCAAACGCTTCGACATCTCGACGGCCGCGAAGGCCCGGGCCACGGTGGTGGAGGCCAGGCTGGTAGCCGGCGCTTCGGCCGTGAACCGCGTGAAGCGCAGGTCGGACCGGAGCCGAAGGTCGATGCCAGCGAGCCACGGCGCCATCGGTCGTTCCACGCGGAGGGAGAGGCGTCGCGCGTCGCCGTGGTCGGCGGGGAGTGTCGGCTCGAACCGTCCGCGCGATGGCACGGCGTGGACTTCCAGGGCGCGGTGTGCTTCCGCGCCCGCTTCCAGGTTCCAGCGCCAGGAGTCCCGCGCGCGGCCGCTGATGGTGATCGCTCCGCCACGCACGCCGAACGGCTGGGTGTCGTCGGTGCCGAATTCCTGGGCAGCGATCGAGTTGCGCGCCCGTGAGGTTTCGGCCTCGTCCCCCGCCTCGCGAAAGTCACGGAACAGCCGAGCGCGGATCGACAGGCCGTTGGCGCGCTCCCAACCTAACGAAGCCGACGCCTTGGCCACCTCGTCGGCGACACCGATCCGGGCGTTGACGGCGATATCGATGCCGGCACCGAGCCGTCGCCGCACCCCACCCCCGATGCTCAGGCCTTCGACCCGATTGACCTGCACGATGTCGCTGAACGACCGCGCCGATGGCAGCGTCTGCCGCGCTCGCGCGAGCGCCTGCGCGCGGACCAGACGGCGCGCCTCTTCCTGCACGACGCGCACATCGTCGTCGGTCACGAGCGTGACGTCGTCGGGCAGGGAATCGAGGATCGCGGTGGATGGAAAGGCGTGGGCGGCCCGGCGCTCGGCCGGTGCGTACATGATCTCGGGTCCTGGGGACACGGCAACGGTTCCACCGGCATTCACCTTGTAGTCCCTGATCTCCCAGCGACCACGGATGATGCCCTTCACGGGGAAATCCATCCAGCTTCCGGTGCGGCGGATCTCGATCTCCTGGCGTCGCGGCAGCCAGAAGCGCTCTTCGATCAGGGAGTTCTCGAGGATGATGGAGACGTCTTCGAGCTGTCGATCCTTGAGCGCGCTGCGGGTGAACGAGAACGCCATGCGCACGACTTGCGCGTCATCCCTCGCGAGGTAGAGCGCCCCGACGGCGGCGGGGAGTCGGTCGTTCCGCGGGCGCACCTTGACCTCATAGACGT
>JBQTIW010000112.1:0-22979 GCA_052387735.1 Gemmatimonadaceae bacterium | reverse complement strand
CACCGCCGTGATCCGCGCTTCGATGTCGCCTAACAGGATCGAGGGCTTGAACTCGTTGATCGCGCTGGTTACGGAGTCGAAGGCCGTCTGCACCGGGGCCAGGGGCGCATTGAGGTCGAGCCCGGCGATCGCGTCCTGCACCTTCTGGATTGCATCCTTGATGGGTTGCAGCGTCAGCGCCGGCGACAGTTGCTGCACCTTGGCCGAGAGCGACTTGAGCGCCGCGTCGACGTCCTCGAGCGCGGCGCGCGGCTCGTGCTTCTGCACCTCGGCCAGGAGATCGGCGAACGATTGCGACAGCTGGGCGATGGCGGCGTCGAGATCCTGCAGAATGGTGAAGCGCCCTTGCTCATCGATCTGCAACAGGTCGAGGATCTCGGTCTCCAGCCCGGAGGCGTCCGCTTCCTTGATGGGTGCCACCGCCGCGTCGACGTCGGCCTTCATCGATTCGGGGAGGAGGTCGAAGGGTACCGCGTCGATGACGTCGGCCGCCGTGTTGATGGCGCTCGCCGCCGTGTCGAAGTAGGGCTCCATGCGCGCCTGCTCGAGGGCGGTGGCGAGCTTCTGGATGTTCTCGGCCACTGCCCCGAGTGCCTGGTCGAGGTTGACCGAGGCCAGGAAGGTGCGCACCGCGCCGAAGAGCTGGTCGACCTCGTGCTTGAGGCCATCGACGAGTCCCTCGACGTCGCCTAACGCGGCAATGACCGCGTCGGCCGCCGCCTGGAGAGCGGCGAGGACGTCCTCCACCACCTTCCGTACGGTCTCGATCGCCGTGGCAATGGGCGCCAGGAGGGACCGGATGGCATCGGCAAGGTCGCGCAGCGGCAGCGCGGCCACTCCATCGCGCACTTTGCCCAGCGCGCCCTGATAGGCGACCCGCACCTCGTCGAGGAGGCGGGTCAGGGTGTCGATGGGCGTGGTCAGCAGGTGGACGCCGTCGCCGAGCGGGCGGGTGAGTGCCTCGACATCGAGCGACGAGATGCCGCCGGCGATGGTGGCCAGGCGCGCTTCCGCGTCGCGCAACAGCTCGTCGAGCTGGTGCGTCGGCCCGGCGAGCAGATCCTGACGCAGCACGGGTTGCACCGCCACGGCGGCGCGCCCGGCGAGCCGGTTGAGGGGCGCCAGGTCGCCGGTGCGGACGAGGGTGCGCCCGGTGTCCAACTCTGCCGACAGTTTGTCGACGTCGAGATAGACGAGGGTCGCCTCGCCCAACCCCATCGCCGCGCCGAACTCGTCGCGCACCCGATCGAGCGAGGCGGCGACCGCGGCCACCGCGTCGGCAATGCGTTGCAGGCGCGTGCCGTCGCTCGCGTCGACCGAGGCGATGGCGTCGGCCAGCTCCACGCCGTCGAAGGTCAGCGCGGCTTCCAGCGCCGCCAGTTCGCGATCGAGCGCACCCGGGTCGAGGCGCCGCGCCATGAGCCCCATCAGCCGGTCGATGTCACCGGTGACCGAGTCGAGCACCATCAGCCCCCCGACCACCCGCACTGCCCCGTCGAGCGCGACGATCACGTCGGTGACCGGAAAGTCCGGCAGCGTCAATCCGCCCGCCTTCTGCGCCAGCTCCAGCACCACTTTGCCTTCCGGCGCCGAGCCTAACGCCAGGGCGACGGCGTGCAACGCCCCGAGCACGCCCTGCTCGCGCGGTCCATCGAGCACACCCCCCAGGTCGGTCGCGAGCGTCTCGAATCGTGTCTGGAGGTCACCGAGCTGCGGATTCGCCACCAGTGCCTCGAGGGTCACGAGGGCGTCGCTGACCGGCTTCACCACGTCCTGCGCCACGGGAAGCGAACCGGCCAGCGCGGTGGCGCGCTCCAGCAGGATGCCGACCGAACCGGTGACCGAATCGAGGTTGATTCCCGACACCGCGCCGTCTATCGAGCCGAGCTGGGCCGGCGAGGTGGGGTCGGTGATTCCCTGCAGGGCGGCGGCCGGGCCTCCGGCGCTGGCCAGGAAGCCCTGGACGACCGACGAGACGTCCAGCTTGACCGTGAGGTCGGCGCGGAACGAGGCCATCGTCAGGCTTCGTCCCGGGTGTCCGGCGCGCTGGCGACGGTGTCGCCGTCGCGGCACGCCTCGCGCACGGCGGCCAGGATCGCCCGCGGTGACAGCTCGGGGATCGCCGTGCGGTGCACCTGCAACTCGTACATCGACGCGGAACGCGCATCGTTGCCGAGCAGCAGCACGTGGGTATGGGGATGCGCGCGGAAGAGGGAAAGGTGCTCCGCGCTCCACTCATCGCGATCGGCACCAAGGATCAGGACATGTGGAGCGAAGGCACTCACCGCGTCGAGCAGTGAGTCGGAGGCCTCGACGCAACCGACGACCTCGATGTCACCCTGTGAGGCAAAGGTCTCATCCAGGATGTCGCGATGCATCGCCGGCATCTGTCCGAGCAGCACACGGATCGGCGCCACGCCTTCCTCAATCCCTCGAATGCGAGCACGCAAGATCGGCTGCCCCTTTCGTCCGGCGACATGGATCGAAGGGACAGAAGTGGATCTGCCGAAGGACTACATCCTTTGATTCATCTGGCCGCGGATGCGCGAGGCCGCCTGTCCTCGGCGCTGCACCTGCAGCTTCTCCAGAATGTGATGGACGTGGTTCTTCACCGTCGCCACGCAGATGTGGAGTCGCGACGCGATCTCCTTGTTCGACAGTCCCTCGTTGAGGAGCGCGGCGATCTGATGCTCGCGTGCCGTGAGTTCCGCCGTGTCGACCATTGCCGCCGAGTGGCGAGCACGCTCACTCAGGCGGCGCAGGACAAGGGCTGCATCCCGAGTACTGAGCAGCGCTTCCCCTCGCAGCGCCGAGAGCACCGTCTCGACGAGTCGGCGCGACGTGGCGTCGCGTGACACAAAAGCGGTCGCGCCCTCTCCGATAAAATCGATGAGCTCGTCAGCGTTCTCGGGAACCCCGAAGAGCACGATCGCGAGGTGCGGCACGCGCGCGCGAAGGTCGTGCAGCACGCCACGCGCGTGGGGCATCGACGCGTCGAGCAGCACCGCGTCGTACTCAGGAGCGTCGGCGAGGACCGCCGACTCCGCGGTCATCGCCACTCGCGAGAGTCTGAGTCGTCCGTCCGCGGCGAGCACGAGCGCAAGTCCCTCCGCGTAGAGGCCAACGTCGGTCGCGACAAGAACCGCGAAGGGTGCGCGAGTCTCGCGCGGTGACAGAGACGGGATCGGTTCGTCGCGCAACTGCCCTGAGAACGATGGGTCATGCGCCCGCGCGTTGCCGAGTCCAGTGGCATCGTCAACTCGAATCGCTCGCTCGCGCTCCATGTTCCCCGTCGTCGTCAATTTCGGGAGCAGACAGTAGGAAGAAGTCGAAGCGCCAGCAAGGGTGCCGCGCTCGCGCGTCACCCTGGGCATGGGATTCGTGTGAGAAATGCGACGAGGACCATCAATCAACGTCGGCTGAGTACGCTAGACTCTCCAACCTCGCCTCCCGTCTTTCGCGGGCCATCGACTTGGTGCGTTGGCCATGTGCGGTAGCAGGCATCACCCTCCAGAGTCCTGCAGCTTTTCGCGGTTGGGTTGCCTTCATCGGGCGGGGAACAGCGCGCACGGAGTCATGCGGCGTACTCCGTTAGAGGCTTTGGCGGCCCTGCTACATTCCTACCATGGAACTGGCGCGACTCGCGAGCTCAGGGATGGACCACCCCTCATGACACCGATGAATCAGTGAAGAACGGGCTTCTGCACGAGCTTCAGGAATTGATCGGAGACGCCTACGAGATCGAGCGCGAGCTCGGCGGAGGTGGCATGTCGCACGTCTTCCTGGCCACGGAGCGCTCGCTCGGTCGGCGAGTCGTCCTCAAGGTCCTGCCGCCGGACCTGGTCAGCGGTGTCAGCGAGGCGCGCTTCAAGCGTGAGATTCTCGTCACGGCGAATCTGCAGCATCCCAATATCCTGCCCGTGCTGGCCGCCGGCGCCAGGGGCGACATCCACTACTTCGTTACGCCGTTCGTCGAGGGGCAATCACTGCGCGAGCGACTCACGCTGCAAGGGCCACTGCCTGTCACGGATGGCGTGCAGATTCTCAACGAGCTCGCGAGCGCCCTCGGCCATGCGCACTCGCGCGGGATCATCCACCGCGACATAAAGCCGGAGAACATTCTGCTGTCCGAGGGGCACGCCGTCCTGGCGGACTTTGGCATTGCCGGTGCCCTGCAGCGGCCCACGAGCACGGAACAGCTCACGGTGCCTGGACAGAACCCGGGGACCCCTGGGTACATGGCGCCCGAACAGCTGGTGGATTCCTCCGCGGCCGACGCGCGAGCCGACGTCTTCGCGCTGGGCATCGTGGCCTATGAGCTGTTCGCCGGAAAGAAGCCATTTGGCGGTCTGACGCCGCACGCGCTCGCTGCCGCGTACTTCAACGAGCAGACACCGTCACTCGCGCTGGTCGTGCCAGGTGTGCCGAGTGCGATCGCGACAGCGATCACCCGGGCGCTGGCGACCGATCCCACCAGGCGCTTCGCGAACGCGGGGGAGTTCTTCGCTGCGATCCGGCCGACGCCTGTCGATTTGCGTGCATTGCTCCGCAGGGTGCACCGCAGGGCCGCGCTCTCGGGCGCGCTGTTGGCGGTGGTGCTGCTGGGCGGATACCTCGTGCTCTCCGGCCGGCTTTCGTTGGCCGCGCCTAACGAGGTTGCCGCGGACCGCAAGATGCTCGCGGTACTTCCCTTCAGGAACCTCGGCCAGGCAGACGATGCGTACTTCGTCGATGGCGTGACGGAAGAGGTGACGAGTCGCCTCGCCATGCTCTCGGGACTCGGCGTGATCTCGCGTACCAGCGACGACCAGTATGCCAACTCGACGAAACCCCTGCGCGTGATCGCGCGCGAGCTCGGCGCGGATTATGTGCTCGAAGGGAGCGTGCGAGTCGAGCGACCGGCGAATGGGCCAGGGCGCGTACGCGTCACACCGCAACTCATCCGGGTCCGCGACGACACGCACCTCTGGTCATCACCGTACGAAGGCGAGCTCAAGGATGTGTTCACCGTCCAGTCGCAAATCGCCGAGCAAGTCGCCGGGGCATTGGCGGTTGCGCTTCCCGGCGCACAGCGAGAGCAGATGGGCGCCAGGCCTACCGAGAACCTCGCCGCGTACGACGCCTATATGCAGGGCGAGCGCATGCGCGCACGTGAAGGGTCCAACCTGGCGTCAATCGTGAGAGCCGAAAGGCTGTTGCGAGAGGCCACAACCGCCGACCCTCGCTTTGCGCTCGCCTTCGCGAAGCTCGCGCTGCTGCACCTGCGCGCGCACGAGAGCTTCATTGACCATTCGCCCGGCCGACTCTCGGCGGCCCGTGCCGCGGCCGACTCGGCGATCGCCCTGGATGCCAGCCTTCCCGACGGCCACCTCGCCCTTGGCCGATTTTTCGCGAGCGCCGGCGACATCGGCAGCGCCGCCGTGCACTATGCCGCGGCTGAGAAGGGACGGCCTAACGACGCGGCCATACTGGGCTCCAGCGCAGACGCTCTGGCGCGTCGTGGTGCGTGGAACGAGGCGGTCAGCCGCTTCCGTCGGGCGGCGGAGCTCGACCCGCGCGCGGGCGGAGCGCAACTGGCGGCCGCACAGGCACTCGCCCTGACGCGCGACTACACCGGCGCCCGCGCGTTCATCGAACGCGCGATCGCCGCCGACTCCGAGTTCATCGACGCCCACGTGATGAAAGCCCGTTTCACGATGCTCGCCGGGGACTGGTCGCGCGCGCGGGACTTGGCTCGCGCGGTGATCCTGCGTTTTGGGGCCGAGCATGCGGCAGGCACGGAGTTCTTCGCCACGATCCTCCCCGCCGTTGATACCACGGATCTCGTGGCCCTGGAGCGCGTCTCCTCGTCGGCGTTCGCGGGAAATGAACTGATCTACCACTTCTGGCGCATGCGGCTGTTTGAACGCTGGCGCCAGGAGCGCGCACCAGCACACGCCGACACGCTGCTGCGCGTTGGCCGACGACTGCTGGTGGAGCAGCCGAACAGCCATATCGTGCGCTCCGGAAGCGCCTGGTCACACGCCCTCCTCGGCGAGCGCCAACAGGCGCTCGCCGACGCCCGCACGGCGCTCGAGCTGATGCCACAGTCCCGCGATGCGATGGCGTGGGCGGACATGGCCCAATTCGTCGTGTACACGCTGCTCAAGATCGGCGAGCACGACGCAGCGCTGGACCTGCTCGAGCAGTTGCTCCGCTCTCCGTCGTGGCTGTCAGTCCAGTGGGTGCGGCAGGATCCGCTCTGGGCACCGGTGAAGACCAATCCGCGCTTCCAACAACTGCTGGCGCGGGGAGCCTAACGAGCCTCACAGCCCCGCGACCGGGAAGATCAGGCAGGTCGTCGTACCGGACGCGAAAAGATCGCCGCGGGAGTTGGTGAGGCGACCCTCGGCGGAACCCACCCGCCCGCTGCGCGAGAGCATGGTGCCCTCAATCCGCAGCTCCCCCGTCTCCGGTGTGATCGGTCTATGGAAGGCGATCTTGATCTCGAGCGTCGCATAGCCTTCGCCTGCCTTGAGGGTGGAATGCACGGCACACCCCATCGCGGTGTCGAGTAGTGTCGATGCGTAACCGCCGTGAAGGGAGCCAATCGGGTTGTAGAAGCGCGCTTCGGACAGGGCGCGGAAGACGACTCGCCCGACCTCGGCCTCGAGCGGGGCCATGGGGATCACTGCCGCCATGGGCGGCATCGGATAGCGTCCTGCGGAGATTCCCTTCAGGAACTCGACTCCAGGCTGACCGAGGACCTCTTTCAATGGAACGGTGCCCACGGGCAGATCGGTGAGGGGATTGATGGCCTCCATCAGGATCTCCTTTCATTTGTGCAGGGGGCGCGGTCGGCCGGTTTCGCAGCGAGCGGGCTCGGCTTCCTGCAAGATGCTCTGGCACTGGCTCGCGGCGGCGTTTTGGCATTCACCGAACGATATAGCGCGCCGATTCGATACACATACGTCCCGGAGCCCTGCCCGCTCTCGTCCTACCAGACGCTCTTCTCTCGCGTGAGCCAGGGAGCGCCGAGATGCCATCGGCCGCGCGCGCGTTCACACCCGATGTCGTCGATCGGCTCGTGCACATGGGCGTGCGGGTCGCGCTGATCGTCTTGCATGCGGGAGTTTCAAGCCTCGAGGCAGATGAGCCGCCGTATCCCGAGGGTCCCGCGTGCCCGCCGCAACCGCTCCCTGGTCTTCGGACACCACCTGCTCAACGCGGGTCCGCCCCTCCCGATTGAACGCGTGGACGTACCGGTGCGCCTGGAGAGACGCCCTGGCCGCCAGCCGTCAGGGGCGAGATCCAAAGGAGCACGGCGGCGGTAACAACAAGGTACCGGAAGGGCATGACGGTCGATTCAGGCAGTGAGGGGTTCGAGATTCCCGGTCGGACGGACGTGCAGCCCACGAGAATCTGAGGTGCGTGCCACCCGGTACCAGCACGACCCCACTCCTCCACTCGTCGACTCCTGGGTCCGTCCACCTGCATGTCCGTCCCTCTTCGTGACTCGCCCGTTACACAACGCCCGTCTTGGTAACGAGCCAAGCGTGCGATCTTGAAGGCGCATCATCACTTATCAGGAGACCACCGTGAACACTCGGTTCGTTTCTGCGCTTTCGATTGTAACGATTCTCGGCTGTGCCGGCTCCGAGAAAGCAGGCTCCGACAGCGCCGCGGCTGCGACGTCGAGCAGCTCGGTCGACCTCACCGGTGCCGGCGCAACCTTCCCGCAACCCATCTATGGCAAGTGGTTCTCGGACTACGCCACCAAGACCGGCGTCAAGATCAACTATCAGTCCGTGGGGTCGGGTGCGGGAATCAAGCAGGTGTCAGAGAGCACCGTCGACTTTGGAGCGACTGACAGTCCGATGACCGACGAGGAGCTGGCCGCCGCCAGGGGCGGACCCATTCTCCACTTTCCCACCGTGCTCGGCGCCGTGGTCATCACGTACAACCTGCCGGAAGTCACCGCGACGCTCAACCTAACGGGTGAGCTCATCGCCGACATCTTCCGCGGCGCGGTCACCAAATGGAACGACCGGCGCATTGGCGCAGAGAACCCTGGTGTCACGCTGCCCGCCAGCGACATCCTGGTGGTGCACCGCTCGGACGGTTCCGGCACGTCGTTCGTGTTCACGGACTATCTCACGACGGTGAGCAAGGCGTGGGCAGCGGGGCCGGGGCGTGGAAAGGCCGTCGCGTGGCCGGTGGGTCTCGGCGGCCGCGGAAATGAGGGTGTGTCTGGAAGCGTGAAGCAGACGCCGGGAACCATCGGATATGTCGAGCTCACATATGCCAAGCAGAACCGGCTCCCCGTGGCACGAGTGAAGAATGCGGCTGGCGCCTTTGTCGAACCAACGATCGCGAGCATCACGGCCGCGGCGGCGGGTGTGATGTCCCGGCTCGGGAAGGATTCCGACTACCGCATCTCGATCGTGAACGTCGAGGGCGCTGATGCGTACCCGATCTCGTCGTTTACCTGGCTGCTCGTCTACGTCAATCAGACTGACCCGGCCAAGGGCAAGAAGCTCGTGGACTTCATGCGCTGGATGTACAGCGAGGGACAGCAGAACGCCGCGCCGCTCGACTACGCACCGCTCCCTCCGGCGCTGGCCACGCAGCTCACGGAACGTCTCGCGACCATCCAGGGCATCGGGCAGTGACGCACCCGCAGATCGCCGCCGGGGTCGCGCCGGGTTCCGAAGGCGCGACCTCCATTGAAGGAGCCTCGGTCGGCGACCGATTGTACCGCATCGTGACGACCACGTTCGCCGCGTCGATTCCGGCGCTGCTCGTGTTCATCGCATTCGAGATCGTCGTGGGCGCCTGGCCCGCATTTGCCGAATTCGGCCTCTCGTTCCTCGGCAGCAGCGTGTGGGACGTGCCGGCGAGCAGGTTCGGCGCGGCGCCGATGATCTACGGCACGATCGTCTCATCGATCCTGGCCCTGCTGCTGGCCACGCCATTCGCGTTAGGCGTGGCCATCTTTCTGTCGGAGTTTTCACCGGCCTGGTTGCGTCAGCCGCTGGCCTTTCTCGTGGACCTGCTGGCGGCGATCCCGTCGGTGGTCTATGGGCTATGGGGCATTTTCGTCCTGCTCCCGGTGTTGCGGACCTCGGTGATGCCGTTCCTGGCCAACACGCTGGGCCTCGCGTCGACCCCGCTGTTCTCCGGTCCGGCGTACGGGAACAGCATGCTCGCCGCGGCCGTGATCCTGGCGATCATGATCCTGCCGTACATATCGGCCGTCTCCCGCGAGGTGCTCCTGGCCGTGCCCCGGTCGCAGCGCGAAGCGGCGCTCGCGTTAGGCGCGACTCGCTGGGAGATGATCCGTGATGCGGTGGTGCCCTACGCGCGATCGGGCATCATCGGCGGCATCATCCTCGGGCTCGGACGGGCCCTCGGTGAAACGATGGCCGTGACGATGCTGATCGGCAACCGGGCGGAGGTGGCGGCATCGCTGTTCGCCCCGGGCTACACGCTGGCGTCGGTCATCGCCAACGAGTTCGCCGAGGCCTCGACGCGTCTGCACACGGCGGCGCTCATGGCCTGCGGCGCCGTGCTGCTCTGCGTCACCCTGCTGGTGAACGTGATCGCGCGGCTGCTGGTGGCGCGCGTGGCCCGAGTCGCCAGGTGACGACGCCGACCACTGCCGGACGACGGCAAAACGCTCCGTTTCGTCCGACCGGGCGACAGCGCGCTGCCGCCGAACGGACGAGCCGCTCGCTGGGCCGACGGAAAGTCGTCAACGGCATCATGCTGGCCATCATGTTCGTGGCCGCGCTGATCGCCACGCTCCCCCTCCTGTTCATCCTCTTTCACCTGGGCAAACAGGGCGCGTCGTCGATCGACGCCGCCTTCTTCACCCAGATGCCGAAGCCCGTCGGCGAGGGCGGCGGCATGGCCAACGCGATCGCGGGAACACTGGTGCTCATCGGCATCGCATCGGCGATCGGGTTGCCGATCGGCATTGGGGCGGGGTTGTTTCTCGCCGAGAGCCGTGTGGTGCGCCTTGCCAACGTGGTGCGTTTCCTCTCGGACGTGCTCAACGGGTTGCCGTCGATCGTGATGGGAATCTTTGCCTGGCAGGTGCTGGTTCGCCCTGTCGGGCACTTCTCGGCCCTGGCCGGGGGGATCGCGATAGGCGCGATGATGATTCCGCTGGTCACGCGGACGACGGAGGAGATGATCCGCCTGGTGCCCACCTCGCTGCGCGAGGCGGCGCTGGCGCTGGGCTATGCCAGATGGCGGACCTCGCTGTCGATCGTGCTGCGGACGGCGCTCCCTGGCATCGTCACCGGTGCGCTGGTGGCCGTGGCGCGGATCGCTGGAGAGACGGCGCCCCTGATCTTCACCGCGTTCGGCAACCAGTTCTGGTCCCTGTCGCTGGATGCGCCGACGGCGGCCCTCCCGCTGCAGATCTACAACTACGCGATTTCACCGTATGATGAGTGGCACCGCCTGGCGTGGGCTGGTGCGCTGGTCCTGATTGCCCTGGTGCTCACGATTTCGCTCATTGCACGTTTCGTCACCCGCAGCCGGTACGCTGGGGGAGGCGACTGATGACAACGGAGGCTTACCCCGATTCGGCCGTGACCGCGCGAACCTTCCCGCCCGTGCCACCCACGCCCATGCCGCCGACTCCGCGGGGAAGCGAAGCGGCGGGCGTCGCGCCCACGGTGCGTGTGGCGGTCCGCAACCTCGACGCCTACTTCGGCGCCGCCCGCGTGGTGCACGGCGTGGGGATCGACTTCCTCGATGGCCAGGTGACGGCGATCATCGGCCCGTCGGGCTGCGGCAAGTCGACGCTCCTGCGCTGTCTCAACCGGATGCACGAGACGGTGCCAGCGGCGCGGACCGAGGGCGAGGTCGTGCTCGACGGGACCGACATCTACGCTCGGGGCGTCAATCCGATCGAGGTGCGCCGTCGCATCGGCATGGTCTTCCAGCGGCCGACGCCCTTCCCCACGATGTCGATCCGCGACAACGTGGCCGCTGGGTTTCGCAGTTTGGGGCGAAACGCCCCCGCGCGCGCGGAAGTCGAGGAGATCGTCGAGGCGTCGCTACGGCGAGCGGCGCTGTGGGATGAGGTGAAGGACCGGCTGCGCGACCCGGCGACGGGGATCTCCGGCGGGCAGCAGCAGCGTCTCTGCATTGCGCGCGCACTCGCCACGAGCCCGCGTGTGATCCTGCTCGACGAACCCACGGCGTCGCTCGACCCGCTCTCCACGCAAAAGATCGAGGAGCTCGTCTACGAGCTGCGCGGCAGCGTGACGGTGGTGATCGTCACACACAACATGCAGCAGGCGGCGCGCGTGTCCGACCACACGGCGTTCATGCTCGCCGGCGAGCTGGTGGAGGTCGCGACCACGCGGAAGCTGTTCACGACGCCCACGGATCCGCGCACGGAAGCGTACATCACCGGCCGCTTCGGGTGAGCCAGGCCATGGCGTCGACAGTACCGCCGGGAACCTCGGCCATGCCTAACGGCGATCAGGCCGTCGGGTCGATCGAAGCACGGAACTTCTCGTTCTGGTACGGGGCCAAGCAGGCCCTGTTCGACGTGAATCTCACGGTGCCGGCTCGCGCCGTGACCGCGTTCATCGGCCCCTCGGGGTGCGGCAAGTCGACCTTTCTCCGGTCGATCAACCGCCTGAACGCGCTCATCCCTGGCACGCGGCAGCAGGGCGCGATCTTCCTCGATGCCGGCGACATCTACGCCACGGGCATGGACGTGGTCGAGCTGCGGCAGCGGGTGGGGATGGTCTTCCAGCGGTGGAACGCCTTCCCCAAGTCGATCTACGACAATGTTGCCTATGGGCCGCGGATCAACGGGACCGTCAACCGCGGCGAGCTCGACGAGACGGTGGAGTCGTCCCTGCGGCGGGCCGCCTTGTGGGACGAAGTGAAGGATCGCCTCCGGCAGAGCGCGTTAGGCCTGTCGGGAGGACAGCAGCAACGCCTGTGCATCGCGCGGGCGCTTGCCAACAACCCCGAGGTGTTGCTCCTCGACGAACCATGCTCGGCCCTGGACCCGATCGCGACCCAGAAGATCGAGGAACTGCTCTACGAGCTCAAAGCCGAGTTGACGATCGTCATCGTGACGCACAACCTGCAGCAGGCGGCGCGAGTCTCCGACCGCACCGCATTCTTCTATCTTGGACGACTCATCGAGGTGGACAACACGCAACAGATGTTCACCAGCCCCCACGAAGAGCGAACCGAAGCCTACATCACCGGGAGGTTCGGATGACCCCGACGGGCGACACGGGATTCCGGCATTTTCACGAACAGCTCGGCGCGCTCAAGCAGCGGCTCCTCGACATGTCGGGGCGCGCCGAAGAACTCGTGGAGATGTCCGTCGATTCCCTGCTGACACGTGACAAGGAAAAAGCGGATGCCGTGATCCAGGCCGACCGCGAGCTGGACCTGCTCGAGGTGGAGGTGGAGACCCTGGCCATCGAGCTGCTCGCGCTGCAGCAACCGATGGCCCGCGACCTCCGGTTCCTCGTCAGCGCGATCAAGGTGTCGAGCGATCTGGAGCGGGTTGGCGACCACGCGGTGAACATCGCGCAGTCGGCGCTGCGGATGATCGCGATCCGTTCGGCGGTGATTCCCGACCCTGAGATCGAGGACATGGCGCGCCGCGCCCGGCGCATGCTGAGCGATGCGCTCGACGCGTTCATCCGGGCCGACGGACAGCTCGGACGGGATGTGTGCCGCGCCGACGATCAGGTCGATGCCTTGCACGATTCGCTGTTCCGCATTTTGTTGACGCACATGATGGCGGATGCTCGCACGATCAATCCGTCGCTGGAACTCCTGCTCGTGAGCCGTAACCTGGAGCGCGTGGCTGACCTTGCGACCAACATCGGCGAAGACGCCGTCTTCCTCGCGGAAGGCAAGTCGATCAAGCACCGATTCGAATTCGACGCCAGAGAAGAGTCGGGGACGAAGAGCGGCGACGCTGCTTAGCGAGACACCGAGGGGGAGGCGCCGGGTGGCGCTCGCCGAGCGGAACGGCGTCCTCCTCGCGGCGATCGACATCGGGTCCAACTCCATCCGGCAGATCGTTGCCGAGGTCTCGCCGGAGGGCCGGATCAAGATCGTCGATGAAATGAAGGCCGCCCCGCGGCTCGGCACCGGCGTGGACATGAACGGCATCATGTCCGAGGCGGCGATCCACGAGGCGCTGGATGCTCTGCAGCGGATGACGGACCTCGCGCGCCAGTACGGCGTGGCACGCGTGGAGGCGGTGGCCACCAGTGCAGTGCGCGAGGCCGCCAACGGCAAGGGATTCCTCGACCTGGTGCGGCGTCAAACCGGCCTCAAGGTGCGGCTGCTGCAGGGTGAGGACGAAGCCCGGCTCGCCTTTCGCAGTGCCCTCGCCCACTTCGACCTCGCCAAGACGCGGGCGGTGGTGATGGACATCGGCGGCGGCTCCCTCGAGCTGGCGACGAGCGCCGACGGGCTGATCGACCGCCTGGCATCGTTCCCGTTCGGGGCGATTCGGATGACGGAGCAGTTTCTCGGGAACCGTCCGTCGCGCCGCGACGTCAGGCGGTTGCGCAAATTCGTCCGCGCGGACATCGGGCGGGCGCTACCCCTCAAGGACTGGCGACGCGCGCAACTCATCTGCTCCGGGGGCACGTTCACGAACCTCGCGGGCATCTATTTGTATCGACAGGGGACGTCGAGCGCGGCGGGGCGGGTGCACGGCACGCGGGTGCCCCGCGAGGAGCTCGAGCACATCATCGACCTGCTCCAGACGTCGTCGCCTGACGAGCGTTCGCAGATCCGTGGGCTCAACACGGGCCGTTCCGACATCATCCTGGGCGGACTCGCGGTCGCGGCCGAGGTCATGGCGCGAATCGAGGCCCGCGACCTGGTGGTGTCGGGCTACGGCATCCGCGAGGGCATTCTCTTCGAGAGCGCCAACGTGCAGGCGACGCCGGCCGACCCCGGCGCGGCCCGCGAGCGCTCGGTGCGGACCTTCGCCGAGCGATGTCACTACGAAGCCCCGCACGCCCAGCACGTGCAGCGCCTGTCGCTGCAGCTGTTCGACGCCATCGGCCCGCGCATGGGGTGCACGTCCTCGGACCGGGAGATCCTGGCCGACGCGGCGCTGCTGCACGACGTCGGCTACCACATCAACTACGACCAGCACCACAAGCACTCCTACCACCTGATCCTGCACGCCGACTTGTTAGGCATGTCGCCCGATGAGCAGGTGATGGTGGCCAACGTGGCGCGGTATCATCGCGGCTCACCTCCCCGGGCGAAGCACGACAACTTCGGCCCGCTGGACGCCGAAACCCGGCATCGCATCGAGATGCTGAGCGCCATCCTGCGGGTGGCGGATGGCTTCGACCGCGGTCACGTCGGCGCGATCGCGCAGGTGAAGACGCGATGGACCGAACGGGCCCTCCGGATCACCGGTGTGCCGAATGGCCGCGCGCGTCTCCTGCGCCTGGAGCTGTGGGGGGCGAGTCGGAAGTCGGCGCTGCTCTCGGAGGTCACCGGGATGCCGGTGGAGATCATCGGGCCGGAGGGAGTCGTGAGGGGAGAATGAACGTCGGGATGCGGGAGCGCTGAGACGGGAGACGGGAGTAACGAGCCAGGGGCGCGGTCGTCGGTGGACCCGATCGATCCTCCCTGAGCGCGGCGCATCCGGAGGGTCGCCCGTCGCGTCTCTCCCGTCTCCCGCCTCTCAGCTCTTCGCCCGCTTCTTCCCCCGCTTCACCGGCGGCACCTCCTCCCGCAGCTTGCCGTTGGTGATCTCCTTGTCGTAGTCCGCCAGCGACATCGCGCGCATCTCGGCGGTTGCATAACGAGACGCCGATCGGTCCAGGCCGTACGGATCGCGCAGCAGCTTGTGGTGCGCGGCGACTTCTTCTTGCTGCCCCGGGGTCCGCTGCGTGTAGGTGCCGTCGGCTTTCAGCTCCCATGCCTGTCGGTTGTCGTCGAGACAGGTGTCCAGCAGCGAGCGCAGACGGAGCTGAAGCGCGCGGTCCTCGACCGGCGTGATCACTTCGACGCGCCGCTCCAGGTTGCGCGGCATCCAGTCGGCAGAACCGATGTAGAACTCCTCCACCCCACCATTGACGAAATGAAAGACCCGGGAGTGTTCGAGGAACCGGCCGACGATGCTGCGTACGCGGATGCGATCGCTCACGCCGGGCATGCCGGGCCTGAGGCAGCAGATGCCCCGGATGATGAGGTCGATCTCCACCCCGGCCTGCGACGCCTCATACAATGAGGCAATGACGTCCGGGGCGACGAGGGCGTTCATCTTGGCGACGATACACGCCGGGCGACCCGCCTTGGCGTGTTCCGCCTCGCGGGCGATCAGCGCGAGGAATCGGCTCTTCATGTTCGCCGGCGCAACCAGCAGCTTGCGATACTCCCGCTGCCGCGAGAACCCGGTGAGCAGGTTGAAGACGTCGCTGATGTCGGCGGCGATGTCGGCGTTGACGGTGAACAGTCCCAGGTCGGTGTAAACCCGCGCTGTTTTCGAGTTGTAGTTCCCGGTACCGATGTGCACGTAACGCCGGATCCCGTCGGGATCGCGGCGCACCACGAGGACGATCTTGCCGTGGGTCTTGAGTCCGGGAAGTCCGTACGCCACATGGACGCCAAAATTCTCCAGGGTGCGGGCCCAATTGATGTTGTTGGCCTCGTCACCGCGCGCCTGCAGCTCCACCAGCACGGCGACCTGCTTGCCGCTCTGCGCCGCCTCGGTCAGCGCGCGGACCATGGCCGTATCGCCGGAGGTGCGGTAGAGCGTGGTCTTGAGCGCCAGCACGTGTTCGTCCGCCGCGGCCGCCTCGAAGAACCGTTCCACGCTCATCGCGAACGATTCGAACGGATGGTGCACCAGGATGTCGCGCTCGCGGATCACGTCGAAGATCGACCGGTCCGGATCGCGCAGCTCAGGCGGAATGAGGGGAGCGTATGCCGTGTCGCGGAGCTCCGGTATTTCCAGGGTGGCGAGCGACATGAGGTCGCCCAGCTCGACGAGCGCACCGACGACATGCACATCGCGCTCCGTGAGGGGCAACACGTCGGGCTCAGCGCCTTCCCGCAGCTCCTCGAGGAGCAGGCGACGGATGTGCGCGGGCATCCCCTCCTGCACTTCGAGGCGGACGACTTCACCGAAGCGTCGCTGGAAGACCTGTTCCTCGATGCTCGCCAGCAGATCCTCGGGCTCGTCGGCCGCCGGGACGTCGAGATCCGAATACCGCGTGATCTTGAACGCATGGCACCCAACGATCTGCATACCGGGAAACAGCGTGCCGAGATGGGCGCCGATCACCGCCTCGAGCGGCACGAACCGGGACCCGCCTAACGGGACCCAGCGATTCAGGCTGCGTGGGACTTTCACGCGCGCGAATCGCACCTCCCCATCGTCGGGGTCCCGGATCTCGACGGCGAGCGACAGCGACAGGTTGGAGATGTATGGAAACGGATGACCCGGGTCCACGGCCAGCGGCGTGAGCACGGGGAACACTTCGCGCTCGAAGAAATCATGGACCGCTGCCTGCTCCTCGGTGCTGAGCGCGTCCATGGGCACGAGCCGGACTCCCTTCTCGGACAAACGAGACAAAACCTCGCCGTGCAGGCAGGCCAGCTGCCGTGGCACGAGCTCGCGCACGACCTTGTCGATGGCCTCGAGCTGCGCCACCGGTGACATCCCGTCGGCAGGCGCTTGCGTCACCCCGGCCGCGACCTGGCGGCGGAGGCCGGCGACCCTGACCTGATAGAACTCGTCGAGGTTGGTGGTGAAGATGGACAGGAACTTGAGCCGCTCCAGCAGCGGCGTCCGTTCATCGATCGCTTCGTGCAGGACGCGAGCGTTGAACTCCAGCCAACTCAGCTCGCGGTTGATGAAGTGCGAAGCGGAAAGGGTCGGGTCGGGCATTCAGTGGCTCGAGACACAGAACGGGCGCCCACCAGACGCCCGCCGTGATACTAACGCTTCAAGATGCCTGAAATGTCACGGATTCGCCACAGCTGACGCCGGGTACATGGCCCAACTCATTGGCGGACTATGGGTTATCGATCTACCGGCCTCGGCGTTCACGACCGTGAGGTAGTCCCCGAACAGGCCGTCGAACAGCCACTGCCATGTCGCGGAGCCCACCGTCGTCGCCGCCTAACGTGGGCCCGGTTCCCCCGTCTGCTGGCCCGCCTCGCTTACGCCAGCGCTTCCGTCGACCGCGACCAGCGTCCCGAGGATTCGGCTGGCCGTGTCACATCACGCGATAACACGTCCGCCCGCGCCCGCAACGCCTCGAGCTCAGGCCAACCCAGGTCCTCCCAGTCGGCCGGATACGACGTAAGCCGCAGGGTGCTGCCGCGGGAAAAGAAGTAGAGGCAGCCGCTGACGTCTGCCAGGTTTCGGGGCGACAGTTCGGTCACGTGCCACGCGAAGCCGTGCCCATCGAGAAAGCGAATCACAGTGCGGCCGGAGGGGGTTCGTTCGATACCTCGATTCTGGGCACGGAGCGGGCAGAGGGGAATGCACAGGCTGCTCCGTACGCTGACCGTTACATCACTGGAACATTCGATCAAGGAAACGTTACGTCGACTGTGAGGCGCATCGGGTCCATGTCGCGACCCCGGTCACCACGCCTGGAGACGCCGGCGTGAAGGTCGTCTCGTCAGGTGAGCCGAACCACCCACTCCAGCAGCCACAGACACAACGCGGAGATCGTGGATGCGGCGGGGATCGTCAGGATCCAGGCCCACACGATCCGGCCGGCAACACCCCATCGCACGGCGGACAGGCGGGTCGTGGCACCAACACCGACGATCGCTCCGGTGATCGTATGCGTGGTGCTGACCGGAATGCCAAATTTCGTGGCGAGAAGAATCGAAAACGCCCCCGCTGTCTCCGCGGCACACCCGCCGACCGGGCGGAGCTTGGTGATCCGGCTCCCCATCGTGTGCACGATCCTCCAGCCGCCAAACAGGGTGCCGAGGGCGATCGCCGTATACGCACACATTTCCACCCAGAGCGGGACGTGGTCGGCCGTTTCGAGGTGGAAGATCCGCGTCCAGCCGGTGGTACCGGCGAACGTGGCCTGCGAGGCGACCAGGAGCCCGACGATGATCCCCATCGTCTTCTGCGCGTCGTTCGCCCCGTGGGAGAGCGAAAACAGCGCGGCGCTGAACAGCTGCATCCGGCGGAAGATCGAGTCCACGCGCTTCGGGTGCACGCGACGGAAGATCCAGTAGAACGCCGTCATCAGCAGAAAACCGGCCGCCATGCCGATGATCGGCGACAGAAAGATGAAGATGAGGGTCTTGACCCAACCGGCAGGGATGATCGCCGAGAATCCGGCGCGGGCGACGGCCGCGCCCGCGTACCCACCCAGCAGCGCGTGCGATGAGCTGCTTGGCAGCCCGAACCACCACGTGACGAGGTTCCAGATGATCGCCCCGAGCAGTCCGGCCAGAATCACGTTAGGTGTGACCACCGCCACGTCGATCATACCGGCGCCGACGGTCTTCGCCACGGCGGTGCCCACGGTGAAAGCCGCGACGAAATTGAAAAACGCCGCCCAGACGACGGCGGTGAGAGGACTCAGGACCCGCGTTCCCACGATCGTGGCGATGGAGTTCGCGGAATCGTGGAAGCCGTTGATGAAGTCGAAAATGAACGCGATGCCGACGATCAGGATGACGTACGATGCCACGATTCTCTCGCCTCAGGAGTTCTTGAGCGAGATACTCTCGAGCACGATGGCCACCGTCTGGCAGCGATCGATCGTCTCCTCGATCGTGTCGTAGATCTCCTTCCATTTCATGACGTCGAGCGGATCCGGACGCCCGGAGAACAGCGCCTGCATGGCGTCGTGATAGACCATGTCGCCCTGGGCCTCCAGCACCTTGACCTCCCGCGTGGCCATCGCGACCGCGCGCCGGTCTCGGATCTGCGTGACGGCGCGCTCGAGATGCTTGACCTGTTGCATCAGCAGCTCGCATAGCTTGTGGGCGGGCTCACGGGTCTCGTTGATGTGGAACATCGTCGCGCGTCGCGCGGTCCCGTTGATGAGGTCGACGACGTTATCCAGTTCCTGCGCCAGCGAGTGGATGTCTTCGCGATCGAGCGGGGTGATGAAGGAGCTGTCGAGCCGGGTGCTGACGTCGTGCGTGATGTGATCGGCTTCGTGTTCGACCTCCTTGATCGCTGCCGAGAGCTGCTCGAGGCGCTCGGGCTGGCTGAACAGGTCGCGGAGGAGCCCGGCCGACGTCACCAGTCGCTTCGCGAGCTCGTTGAACAGGTCGAAAAAGCCCTCATCACGGGGGATCAGTCGGAAAGCCACAAAAGCTGGGTCAGGTGGAAGGTCCGCGACGATCGCGATGGGTGGGGCGCGTTTACACGGCGTGACAAAACTAGCCTGAACGTAACGGTCGCGTCAGCCATCGCCTCGCCGGCGCCATCGCCGTTGGAATGGATCCGAGATCCCGGGCGACCGACGCAGGGGGAGGTCGGCGATCACGAGCGGGCGTACAAAGAACCAGTTGAAAGGGAGGAACGCCAGCCCGGCAACCGTGAGTCCGCCCATGCGAATCGGTCGATGACATGATTCACGTCGCGGGGCTAACGCAAGGTATCCGGCCTTGATAACGCGATATAGCCGCAGGGCGGTTTTATTATGCGCGTTTCTGCAGGAGAAAGTCGTCAGCATGCGACTGACGGGTACCAGGCAACTGCACCAGGCATACGGGGTTAGCCGCAGCCACATCACGCCCTGCGACCTGATTACCCGGCGCGCCAGACACTGATAAGCACAATTGCGGGAGAGGGTCACTGCGAACGGAACCTGTTGACGGATGTGCGCGGCGCCGTTGGCCGCGCTACCCGATCGGCAGGGTGATCGTCGTGCGTTCTCCCACCTCCTCGATCACCCCGCCGTGGGCCGCTACGAGGCGGAGAGGGAGCGCGCGAGCCAGAGTCGAGGGACGGCCCGTAGCGCCCGACACCGTGATCGACACCTGGGTCTTCGTCGCTTCAGCGGTGACGCGCATCGTGGTGCCGCGTGTCGTGCGTTCCGTGGCCTCGCGAAGCACGAGCGTCAGCGCTTCCTGCAACCGCTCGCGGTCGCCGATAAAGCTCGGTAAGGCAGGTGCGATGGACACGTCGACGTGAACGTCCTGTCGCTCGGTCTCAGCGATGATCCCGGGAACGATCGTCGCCAGCAGATCTCCCAGCCGTACGACCTCGCGGCGAAGTGGTAACGCGCCGAGGTCGAGGTTTGCCAGGTCACGCAGACGCAGGGTCACCTGGTCAGCGCTCTCGGCGGCCGAACGCGCGGCACTGATCATTTCTTCCTGATTCTCGTTGAGCTCACCGAACCTGTTCTCGAGGAGGATGTGAAGGGGCAGGCGAACCTGCTCCAGCTGCCGGACGACCTCGTCGCCCGTAGACGCGACCAGCGAGGCATACAGTTCCCGTTGCTCGTCGAGCGAGGTGCTGAGTCGATTGCGCTCGGCTCGGACCTCAAGCAGCGCGGTGGTCAGGCGGTCGACGGTCCCCTCGATGGCGTCCAGTTCTTCGACGCGGTGCGCCACGTATCGGGTATTCCACCACGCGATCACGAGGGACGCCAGCGTAGAGACGATGGCGACGACCACGAACCACTCGGGCGCTTGCCGGCTGTACTCGCTGTAATAGGCAAGGCCCGCGGCCGCAAACAATCCGAAGATTGCCGGCAACAGCGCACAGGTCAGACGACGGCCGACCGACATCATGTCAGGTCCACGGCAGCGCGTGCGGTTGGCTCGTCCGCGAACGAAACGACGAGAATGTCCAGACCGTCGGCGTTATGGACGAGGCGATCGACGGTCGCACCGCGCCGCAGACGATGCCACCAGCTGCTGCGGCTCTGGCCGACGACGATCACGGTGGCTCCGCGCTCGCGCGCCACTCGCAGGATTTCGCCGGCCACGTCCTCGCCCCGAACCTTCACGTACTCACCGCCGAGTGTCTGTGCGAACTGAATATTGTCGACCAACGTGCGCTGCAGGGTGGCATCGATCCGGTCCGGAGCCTCATCTGGCGTCTCCACCCAGACACAGGACCAGTCGGAGTTGAGGCGTCCGGCGATGCGGCTGCCCTTGCGCAGCAGCACGCGAGTGAGGGCCGCGCTGGTGGACATGGCGACGAGGAGGCGCTCCACGGTGCGCGGCTCTGCCCGCGCTCCCTCCTCACGCCGTACGATCTGCTCGCGGGCGCGATCCACGGAGCTCGCGACCTCACGCAGCGCGAGCTCGCGAAGGGTGGTGAGGTTCTCGTCGGTGAAGAAGTTGGCCAGGGCCGTGGCCACCTTGTCGAGCTGGTAGATCTTTCCTTCTTCGAGGCGCTGGCGCAGGTCTTCGGCCGAGATGTCGAGGTTGATGACCTGGTCGGCGCTGGAGACCACCCAGTCGGGGACGGTCTCCCGGACCGTGACTCCAAGCGTGCGTTGCAGGACGTCGTTGAGCGACTCCAGGTGCTGGACGTTGACGGCCGAGATGACGTTGATGCCTTCTTCGAGCAGATCCAGCACGTCCTCCCATCGCTTGCGATGGCGCGAACCGGGAACGTTGGTGTGCGCCAACTCGTCGATGATGACCACCTGGGGCCGGCGCGCGATGATCGCCTCCAGGTCCATCTCCTCCAGCGTCACGCCGCGATACTCGATGCGCTTGCGCGGGACGAGCTCGATGTCGCGAATCTGCGCCGCGGTCTCGGCGCGACCATGGGTCTCGATGAACCCGACGACCACGTCGATCCCGCGGCGGCGGAGATCGTGCGCCTCCTGCAGCATGCGGAACGACTTGCCCGTGCCCGCGGCAGACCCGATGTAGACCTTCAGCTTCCCACGGCCGCGCTGCCGGAGGATCTCGAGGAACGACCCCTCGTCCGTCTGGTTCAGGGGACGGCCCGGTTCCACCGCGGATCAGGAGTCAGAAGGTCACGGCGAGCGAGCTAACGACGAAGGCATTCCGTGTCGAGACACCATCGCGATCGGGAAAGATCGCGCCGGAATTGCTCATGGCCCGGGCTTCGGTGCGCCACAGCACGCGGGGCGCGGGGACGACGTCGACGCCGAACGAGCCCCCGGTGGCGCGCATTGGATCGCCCCCGGTCACGATGATCACCTGGTCCCTGTCGTGATAGGTCTCCAGCCGGCCCACGAACGCGACGCGCGGGCTCGCCTGGACTCGGGCGATCAGCGCGCCTCCGTACCACGAGCTGTTCTCGTCGCCGCGGTCCTGCGTTCCAACGTCGAAGGTGCCGAGCACCGTGACCCCACGAATGGGTGCGAGCTTGAGACTCGCGCCTTGAAAGAGGCGGAGTTGCGAATCGACGCTATCGGGCGCCTCGTTGCCAATGAGGTTGTACACGGAAAGCGTCGCCTGTGGTGAAACGGCCCAGTCGATGCGGCCGCCGATGGCCTTGTCCCCGTTGGTCTCCGAGATGTTCTGCCATCCGTTGACCACGTTGACGTGCATCGTCAGCGTGGGCAAGGCCTGCCAGGTGAGCTTCACGCCGCTCTGGTAGTAGGGCGAGTAGTCGGCAATCATCGAGCGAGTGTAGGTGAGGTTGTCGCGGGAGATCCAGCTCTCACTGCCGATATGCGACAGGTGGATGCCGCCGTCGATCCACAGGTGCTCCGACACCTTCACTCCCACGACCGCTTCCTGAATGAAACGTGCCACGTCGTGGCCGCTGAAGGCGCCGATCCGCGGTTCCCCGAGGTAGTTGGCCTGCACGCTGGTGCCGAATTGCGCGGCGAAGCGCGCGCGGACGCGGGGACCGCTGACGGTGGCCTCCACGTAGGCGAGATTGACGTTGAATTCATTGTGACGCGCCGGCTGCGTCGTGAACGCCCGATCGCGCGCGACGGGTCGGTTCACGTCAAAGGCGTGATAGGCGTCGACGAAGGCGCCAAACTGCACGGTGACACTGTCCGCCGCTGACTGGGCCCCGAGTGGCC
>JBQTIW010000111.1:0-5914 GCA_052387735.1 Gemmatimonadaceae bacterium | reverse complement strand
TGCTATCGCAGTCGCCCTGACGGTTCGAGTGGTGGAGCCGCGCAGCCCGTTGCCGCCGAAGGCGTCACGAGAGGGATTGCGGAAGCAGGAACGCGCGCGGTACATCAGACCCGACGACACCACCGAGACCTCCCGTGCCCCGTTCCTCCACAGCGCTCGCTCTCCTCCTGACGCTCCCCGCGCTCGCGACCGCCCAGACCCCGGTGTGGGACGTGACTCAGCCGCGCGGACGCACGCGCGAGATCTCGTTCACGACCACCGAAGGGACCTGGATGTCCGTGGACGTCTCCCCCGACGGCCAGTGGCTTGTCTTCGACCTGCTGGGCCACATCTATAGAATCCCCGTGGCGGGAGGGGAGGCGGCAGCGCTAACCCAGAACAGCGGGATCGCGATCAACGCGCACCCGCGTATCTCACCCGATGGGACGCTCATCGCGTTCATCGCCGACCGCCGCGGGCAGAACAACCTCTGGGTGATGAACGCCGATGGGAGCAATCCGCGGCCGATCTTCACCGAGAACTACGTGCGCGCCGTCACACCGGTGTGGACTGCCGACGGACAGTACATCGTCGTGCTGCGCAATCAGCTCCCAAGCGGTGGACAGCAGGGGAGTAGCGGCATCTGGATGTATCACAAAGACGGCGGTTCGGGGATCGAGGTGCTCGCCGGATCGCGTCAGCCGGCGAGCTGGCCGTCGCTCTCGCGCGACGGGCGCTTCCTGTACTTCCAGGTGTCGGGACAGGGCGCGCTGCAAACCGGATACGGGGGTCGCGGCGACTTCCTAGGCGGCACGTACCAGGTGCGGCGGCTGGACATTCGCACTGGGGACGTGTCGGCGATCTCGTTCGGCGAACAGTCGCAGCAGGTACAGACGTCGAGCGGCGGAATGGCCGCTCCGGAAGTATCGCCCGACGGCAGATCGCTCGCCTTCGTGAGGCGCATTCCCGATGGCACGATCAGCTGGAAGGGCCACACGTTCGGTCCGCGGTCTGCGTTGTGGGTACGGAACCTGGAGACCGGTCACGAGCGACTGATCATGGATCCGGTCGAGCAGGACATCTTCGAGGGAGGGAAGGTGCTGCGGCACTTTCCAGGCTACGCATGGAGTGCCGACGGACGCAGCCTCTATCTCTCGCAGGGCGGCAAGCTGCGTCGCGTCGACGTGGCCACCGGCGGCGTGACGACGATCCCATTCTCGGCACGAGTGCAGCGGACCATCTCCGAGCTGGCGAACACGCAAACGCGGGAGCCCGACGATCCATTCTCTGTCCGATTCACGCGGTGGCAGAGCGCATCTCCCGATGGGCGCCGGCTGGCGTTCCAGGCCGTGGGCCGAGTGTGGGTGATGGACCTGCCGAACGGCACGCCGCGGCGCCTGACGAGTGCCGCCTTCGTCCCGTTCGAATACGCCCCGGCGTGGTCGCCCGACGGACAGTGGATCGCGTTCACCAGCTGGGAAGACACGGTCAGCGGGCACCTCTGGAAGGTCCGCTCGTCAGGCGGCACACCGGAGCGCCTCACGCGGACCGCGGGAGAGTACGTCCATCCTGCCTGGAGTGCAGATGGGGGTGAGCTGGTGCTGGCGCGAGGCGCGGGAGAGTCGCGCCGTGGTCGGGGCCTGGTGTGGAACCAGTTCTGGGACCTCGTGCGCGTGGGCGCCGCCGGTGGTGATGCCCAGCTGGTGACGCGCGTGACCAATGGCCCCGAAGGCGCCTCGGGGAGTGCGTTCAACAACGTCCGTAACCAGATCGTCCGCGCGAGCTACGGTCCCGATGGCCGCATCTTTTACCCGCAGCTCTCGACCGCGGGCAACACCACCGAGACCGTGTTGTACTCGATCCGCCCCGATGGATCGGACCGCCGCGCGCACCTGAGCTTTCCCTTCGCCGACGAAGCGGCTGTGTCGCCGGACGGGAAGTGGTTCGCCTTCCAGGAGAGCGACAACGTCTGGGTCGCACCTTTTCCGTACAGCGGTGTGGGCGGATCCACCCTTCGCATCGAACGCAACCGGCCGAAGCTTCCCGCCACGCGCCTGACGAGGGAAGGGGGACTCTTCCCCACGTGGCGCAATAGCACGACCCTGGACTATGGAAGTGCCGATCGGTTCTTCTCCTATTCGGTCGCCACTACACGCGCGGACACGGCGCAGATTGCGCTCCGTGTCCCGCGGGACATTCCGAGCGGCTCGGTCGCGTTCACCAACGCGCGTGTCGTCACGCTCAAGAACCGTGCGGTGGTGAATGGCACGCTCGTCGTCCGCGGCAATCGCATCACCTGCGTTGGGAGCTGCGCAGTGCCGGCCGGTGCGCGCACGTTCAACGCCGCGGGCAAGACGATCATCCCCGGCTTCATCGACGTGCACTCGCACAACTACCGGGAGCACCGCGGCATCATCCCGCAGCAGAACTACGAAGGGGCCATGTTCCTCTCGTACGGCATCACCACCACGATGGACCCGTCGATGTGGTCGCAGAATCTGTTTCCGACGGCCGAGATGGTGGAGGCGGGGCTGGTCGTCGGGCCGCGCGTCTTCTCCAGTGGCGACCCGCTCTATGCCGCCGACGGATCGCGCCAGGAGGACTTCACCAGCGCCGACATCGCCGAAGCGGGGATCGTCAAACTCAAGCGCTGGGGTGCCGCGTCGCTCAAACAGTACCAACAGCCGCGCCGGGATCAGCGCCAATGGGTCATGGACGCTGCGCGAAAGCATGGCCTGCAGGTCACCTCGGAAAACGGCGACCTGGAGTACACGTTAGGCATGATCATGGATGGGCACACCGGCTTCGAGCACCCCATGTCCTATACGCCGCTGTACTCGGACTTCACCACGTTCCTCGGCAAGGCGCAGGCGACCTACTCGCCCACGTTCATGGTGGGTGGGCCGGGACCGTGGAACGAGGAGTACTGGTATCAGGAGACCGAAGTGTGGAAGGATGCCAAGACACGCCGATTCATGCCGTGGGTCACCTTTGTTCCACAATCACGACGCCGCGTGCTGCGCCCCGAGAGCGACTACTCGTTTGCCTGGATCGCGCAGGGGATGGCCGACATCATCGCGGCCGGTGGTTTTGGCGCGATCGGTGCACACGGCCAGCACAACGGGCTGGGCTCGCACTGGGAGACGTGGATGGCCGCCGCGGCCACGGGTCCGATGGGAGCGCTCGAGGTCGCGTCGCTGCACGGCGCGCGTTTCATCGGACGAGAGCAGGATCTCGGCTCCCTCGAGGTTGGGAAGCTCGCCGACTTCATGGTGCTGAACAGCAACCCGCTCGAGAACATCCGGAACACCACCGACATCCAGTACGTCGTGAAGGGTGGTGTGGTCTACGACGACGAGACGCTGGACGAGCTCTGGCCGCGCCAGCGGCGGTATGGCACACCGTACTGGCTGATGCCGGACGCGCTCAAGGGCGACGTGAAACCCGTCGTGCGACCCTGACGGTTCCGCGACCACGATCCCGGGGGGCGGAGATCCACCGATGGCGCCCGCACACGCGGGTCTCCATTCAGCAAGAGCAGTTCAAGGAGCTCGACCGCGGAGGATCTGCAGCGATGTGAGCAGGCTAGCGAAACGCGCGCCGTAGCACATGGCCGTCGAGCGCTTCGAGCGGCCGCACGCCGAGCGCTTCAGCAAGCGTCGGCGCCATGTCCACGACCCGTGCAAACTCGTCGTAGCGACCCGCCTGAAATGGCGGTCCGTAGAAGATGAGGGGCACCTGCGCGTCGTAGTCGTGCGGTGTCCCGTGCGTGGGGTACGTCGACCCCTCCCAATAGCTGTAGGGCTCGAGGGTCACGGTCAGCGCGACCGGGAAGTTTGGCTGGAACATGTGCAGCCACCGGCGCGCAATCGCGTCCTTGGTGGTATCGCGACGCGCGCTGGCGGCGAGGGACTCGACCCGCATGACGCCTGGCACCGCGCGCAGGGCGCGAGCGAACGCGTCGATCACCGAGTCCGCGTTGACGCGCGCAGCGGCGAAACGGTCGCGCCTGACGAGCAGGTATGGGGCGTCGAATGCGAACCCCGAGGTGTCGACGCCGGCGGCGCGAACACGCGCCCGAAACGCGCGGACCGTGTCCCACACCGGCACGAACGTCCCGCGGCGGTTCGGATCGCGCGAGCGGGTGCCCGGAAGCGGCCCGACCCCATGATCGGACGTGAGCGCGAACACGATGCGGGACGAGTCGCGCATCGCGTAGAGCGAGTCGATGAACGTCTCGAGATACCGATCGAGCCGCAGGATCTGATCGTGCAGCTCACGCGAGTCGGGGCCGTAGCGGTGTCCGATGGCGTCAGTGGAGGAGAGAGAAACGGCCAGCAGATCGGCCTGCGGCCCCCGTCCGAGATTCAGTTCCCGCACGCCATCGAGCGCCATGGCCAGCGTGATCTCGTCCATCATCGGATAGTTAGCCAGGATCGCTCCGGCGACCGCGGTATCAGCTGGGAGATGGTGCGGGAAGGTGTAATCCCTGCCCAGTCCCTCCACGGGCACACTGTCCGGCTCCGCGTACTGGCCCGGCGGGAGGAGCAACGTCCACGCGGTGCCGGCGAGTCGCTGCGGAAGGCGACGCGCGTTGAACCGGTGTACCCACGAGGGGAGCGTGTCCCGGTACCACGTGCTCGTAGTGAAGATCCCGCTCAATGGGGCGTACCAGTACACCTCGTGCTGCTTGCCGCGGCCAACCGGGAGAATCGCCCCTCGGTCCTTTCGCGAGATCGAGAGCGCACGCGTGCGGGCGTCTGCGGCAATCATCCAGTCGATCAGCGCGGTGCCGCGGAAGCGTATGGGGGATGCGCCCTCTCCGTCGGTATCGAGGAGCGGCGACGCGGGGTCGGGCACGCCGGCGACATTCTCGAGGATTCCGGTGCTCTTGGGAAAGCGCCCCGACATGGTCGACGCGTGCCCCGGCGCCGTTTCCGTGATGGCATGATCCTGGAAGGCCTTCGTGAACACCGCGCCCTCGGCGTAGAGACGCGCGAAGCCTCCGGTCAGCTGCGACTCGAACCGCGCGAAATAGTCCGGGCGCATCTGGTCGACGGTAATGAAGACCACGAGCGTTGGACGTTGCGCCGGAGCCGCCGCACGCGGTTCGACGGATTGACGCGACTCCGCCTCAGGAACTGCGCTTGCACACGCCGAGCCGGTGATGGCTCCAATGGCGGCGATCACGGACACGGTGAGACCGCGGATGACCGCCAGTCGTTGCATCGAAGACATCCGCGCGGGGAGCGTGTGATGCTCCAAACGGCGGTCGAATAGCTGAAGTGACACTCGGCTTCTCCCCAGTGATGTACGCGCTGCTTCCAGCTAACCTCGGGCAATGAAAAGCGCTACCCCAGGGGGCAACGTCTTGACACCGCGGTGACCATCAGTTGCTAGTATCGTAGCGCGAGCTTCAATCGCTGCCACCACTGCTCGTCGAAGGCCGACACGGCCAGGGGGTTCCGCCCCCGGCGTCCGCCTCATCGCCGTGCCGCGCGACGACCAGGTCCAGGGAGGGAATCACGTAGATCTTCTTGTCACCTTTGCCTAGCGCGGCGAAGCGATCGGCTGGGGCGCTGGGAATGAGAGACCCCGTACGTGATGGAAGCGTGTAGCGACCAGGTATCCGATGTGAGACCTGGCCATTGAGCCACCAGAGATAGCCGTACGACGGATTGCTGGGCGAGGATGAGCTGGTCATCGCGCGCAGGTACGCGGTATCGGCTAGCAACACGTCGGTGCCCACCGTCCACGGTTGAGGACGAGGTGGCCGAAACGGGCGATGTCCCTCACGCTGCAGCTCATGACGAACCCCGGCTCGGGGCGCCGGTGTAACGTCAGTAGTCGTTCGCGTACGAGAGCACCTTCCACGACCCGTCCCGCTCGATCAGCGTCCCGAACAGTCGCTGCCGAACCTCCGCTCCGCTCTCGG
>JBQTIW010000110.1:0-13057 GCA_052387735.1 Gemmatimonadaceae bacterium | reverse complement strand
CGACCTCTACCGCGTACCAATCCCACCGCGACCCCGATGGTCGTGGAGATGGCGGGCGGGATGGTGGTGGCGGGGAAGGCGCACGGACCGGTGAAGCTAGTCCGCCGCTGGGTGCCAGTCAAACGAGACCACTACACAACAGGCGCATTGTGAATAAATTCACAATGCTCGCAGGGCCCTGCGGGCATCAACATCGATCTTTTTGTACGGCTCTGGAGGCCTTCAGAAATGCGCTTTAACGGAATTGCTCTCTTCGCGGGTGCGATGCTCGTCGCGGCGTGCGGCGGCGGTGAATCCAAATCGGCAGACTCGGCTGCCGCTGTCCCCGAAACTCCGGCGGTAGTTCCGGCCGCTCCGCCGACCGGCACGGTTGCGGCGGCTCCGATCACCGGCAAGACTCATACGGTGAACATGGTCGGCGACGAAAAGGGATATCGCTACGAGCCCGCCACGCTCACCGTCGCCGCTGGTGATGGCATTGACTTCATCATGGTGTCGGGCGGCCCACACAACGTGTCGTTCGATGCAGCCACGGTGCCGGACGATGTGAAGCCGCAGCTCCTCGCGAACATGCCCAACTCCGCGGACCTCGCGTCGCCGATGATGATGAACGCGAACGAGAAGTGGACGTTGTCCCTTGGCAGCGTCAAGCCCGGCAAGTACGTCATCATCTGCACGCCCCACCTCGCGATGGGGATGAAGATGGACCTGACGGTTCAGTAAGCCCGGTTACAGGATCTTTGAGGCGGGGGTGCCAACCGGCACCCCCGCCTCACTTTTGTGTCAAAGGAGCACCCGGGCGACGAGAAGGTAGGGCAGTACGCCCACCGACCCTCGCCGTGACGACCTCGACCACGTCCCGTTTTCCCTCGCTGTCCCGCCGCATGCGGCTCCCGTCGCGAGCGGCTTGGTTAGGCGCGCGTGCGACGAACGTATTGCGTCGGCCGCAACGCATCGCGGCGCTCGGCAGCGCGGCATTCGTGGCTCTGCTGGCCACCTACCTGCTCCTGCCGCGGGGCGCAGCCGGTGTTCGTGCCCTGCTCAATCCGCCGGTCCAGAGTCGCGTGGATACGATGGCATTGTTGGCACGTCTGGCGAGCACTAAAACCCAAGTGCAGCAAGCCGAGTCGGGGCTCCGTAACGCCCACGAGGCCATGCGGCGGGCCGTCGAGCCTCCGGTCGCTGCCGCCATCCCATTCGCCGATCGTGTGCGCCGCGACTCTCTCGGCCAGTCGATTGCCTCCCTGGCCACACTGCTGCAGCGAGCGGCGACTGCACCACTCGCTGAGAGTTATCGCGCGTTAGGGGAGTCTGGCGTCCTGCGTGGCGACCCGCGTGTCCGTGCCCTGGTGGATTCGCTGATCGACGTCGAGAAGGAGCGCGATGACCTCGGTGGCGGCGTGACCGTTGATCCGGTATATGTCGCCCTCACCACCCGCGCCAACGCCCTGGGGCGCGCCATCCAGGCCATCGGCGAGGATGAGCTGGTGCGGTTGCAGCGAGACGCGGATGCCATGACCGCGCTGGACGCGCCGGCGGCGGTCGCGGTCCCTTCGCCATCGCTTCCGGACACGGGCGCAGCAGCAAAGGCCGTCGTGACGGCTACGAGCGCGATGCATTTGGCCGAACATGCGGTAGCCTCCGCCCGACTGACGAACGCCGCACGCGATAGCATTGCCGCGAGGGAGCGAGGTCGTGCGCAGCTAGCACCAATTCCGGTGCTCCTGGCGGGTGCCGCCGTTGTAGCCGTGTTCCTCGCGCTCTCGATCATCCTCGCCGATGAAATGCGCAGTCCGCGCGTTGCCGATTCGGCCGAAGCTGAACGCCTCTGCGGACTGCGTGTGTTGGCCGTTGCCCGGCTGCGCAGCGTTCCGTCTGATCGCATGCGTCGCGAAGCCGATCGAGCGATCGCGCGCCTTCTCGATCCGACCGCCGATGAGTACAGGATCCTCGCGTGGCACCTCACCTCGTTCTGGCCGCGCGAGGGTATCGTCTCCGTCACTGGCGACAACCCCATTGTCGCAGCGATCGTCGCAGCCAACCTGGCCGCAGTGCTCGCCGTCGATGCGCGCGCGACCCTTCTGGTGGACACCGATTTCCGCGCCGAGCCGGTGCGGGGCGTGCTCGATCTGCCGAACTCGCCGGGCCTCGCTGCGGTAGTGGAGAATCGGCGCAAATGGTCGGAATCGCTCCTATCGGTGGCGGTGGGGCGCAGTCGCTCCATGGTTGTCCTGCCGAGTGGAATGCGCGACCGACCGATTGGCCCAGCAGAGAGCCAGGCACTCGTGAACGACATCCTACGAGCCGCTCGCCGTCATGATGCGACGGTCGTCGTCGGACCGGGACAGCAACTGATACGAACCCGTGCAGGTGACGATGTCATCGTGTGCGTGGTGCGAGGCGCGACGCGCCTGGCCACCTTGGGGCGGGCAGTGGCATCCCTGATCGACGCTGGCGCCCGTGTGCGCGGCATCGTGCTGTGGGAGGGTCGCGTTCCCGCCCTGGCGCATTCCAACTGACGCGCTGCCGCGGCGCGAGGTGGCGGGGTAACTTGAGGCACGTCATGACCTTCCCACCGCTCTCCATGGTCGGATACTCCGACCGGATCAACCACGCGCTGGCGTTCGCGGCCAAGCATCATGATCAGCAGGTGCGAAAGGGCACTCGCGCACCGTACCTGACACAGCCTGCCAATGTGGCGATCATTCTCACGCGTTACGGACAGGATGAGCCCACTGTCGTCGCGGGAATCCTCCACGACGTGGTGGACGACTGGTCCCGCGACGGGTACTCGCGAGAGATGCTCGAGCAGCGCCTTGGGGAGAAGTTCGGCGTCGAGATCCTGCAGATGCTGCTCCCGGTGACGCATCGCAAGTCTGACGACGATGGGATCGAGCTCTCACCCGAGGAGCGCCGTGATGACCTGCTCGAACGCCTGGCGGGTGCCGGCTCGCTCGCCCGTTGGGTCTGCGCCGCTGACAAACTGCATGGTGCTGCATCCCTGGTGACCGACCTCCGGCGCACGGTCGACCCGTCATCGGTGTGGAGCAGGTTCACCGGCGGACGTGAGACCACGGTGCGCTGGTACCGCCGCGTCACCGATCGGCTCGCCTCGTTAGGATTCGACGCGCCGATCATGCGGGAACTGGATGCCGTGGTCCGCGACTTGGAGGATCTGGCCCAAGGATAGCGCCGGAGAACCGAGGGGACACCGCGCTGATCCCCAGTCTGTTCCCTCGCGCTAGCTCCCGTACCTCCCCGCCACATACCCCTCCAGAATCCCCAGGAACTCCGGGACGATCCCGTCCCCGCGCAATGTCGTGCGCAGTTTGCCGTCGACGTACACCGGTGCTTTAGGTTCCTCGAAGGTTCCCGGAAGTGAGATGCCGATGTTGGCGTGTTTGGACTCCCCCGGACCGTTCACCACGCACCCCATTACCGCAACCTTGAGCTCCTCGACGCCAGGGTATCGTTCGCGCCACACCGGCATCTGTTCGCGAAGGTAGGTCTGAATGTCCTGGGCCATATGCTGAAAGAACGTCGAGGTCGTCCGGCCACACCCCGGACAGGCTGTCACCTGTGGCGCGAACGAGCGCAGACCTAAGGACTGCAGCACTTGCTGCGCGACAAACACCTCTTCCGTCCGGTCGCCGCCCGGCTTGGGTGTCAGGGAGACGCGAATGGTGTCCCCGATCCCTTCACTCAGGAGAATCGAGAGACCAGCGGTGCTGGCGATGATGCCCTTGCTCCCCAGCCCCGCCTCGGTCAGCCCCAAGTGCAGCGGGTAATCGCACCGCGCCGCCAGACGCCGATACACTTCCACCAGATCCTGGACCTGCGACACCTTGGCGGAAAGGACGATCTGGTCGTGACGCACACCCGCGTCCTCGGCCAGGAGAGCCGAACGCAGGGCGCTCTCCAGCATCGCCTCAATGTAGACGTCGCGTGCGTCTCGGGGATCGGGCTGTCGGGCGTTCTCATCCATCATCTGGGTGAGCAGGTCCTGATCGAGGGACCCCCAATTCACCCCAATTCTCACGGGTTTGCCGTTCGACGCGGCGACGGTAGAGATCGTTCTGAAGTTTTCGTCCCGTCGCTTGCTCCCTACGTTGCCCGGGTTGATGCGGTACTTCGCGAGGGCCGACGCACAGGCCGCGTGTTTTGTGAGCAGGAGATGCCCATTGTAGTGGAAATCGCCGATGATCGGGACCACGACCCCGCGGTCCGCGAGACGGGCCATGAGCTCCGGGATCGCCTTTGCCGCTTCGTCGTTGTTGACGGTGACCCGCACGAGCTGTGACCCCGCTGCCGCCAAGGCTGCGACCTGCTCTGCGGTGCTGGCCGGATCTGCCGTGTCCGTGTTAGTCATCGACTGAACCACGACAGGCTGGTCTGATCCAACCTTGACCCCGCCCACTGCGACCGTCACCGTATGCCGACGCGAATGAAACGTCACTTCGCCGTTCCTCTCTCCGTGAGCGTCGAAAACTAGCCGCTCCTCAACCCGACTATGGCCGAAGACCCGGAAATTCCCGCTCGCGAGCTGAACACCGAGGACGTGGCTACGGTCGCGGCCCCACCGAAGAAGAAGGGGCTGCTGCGCCGCCACTGGGGGAAGCTGACCTTCCTGGTTCTGGTCGGAGTCCCCTCTGTCATGGTTTTCGTTTGGTCCTTGGTCGCGCTCTCCTTCTCATATTCGTCCGGTAACCGGGTGGGATATGTGCAGAAGATCTCGCGGAAGGGCTGGCTCTGCAAAACGTGGGAAGGGGAGCTCCAGATGTCGAATATCCCGGGGAGTGCCCCCATCCTGTTCGCGTTCTCGGTCCGGAACGATAGCGTCGCCTCGGAAATCGAAAAGACCATGGGAAGGCGGGTCGAGCTGCGGTACGAAGAGCATCGGGGCGTTCCGACCACCTGCTTTGGCGAGACCGCCCACTTTGTCATCGGGGTAAAGGACCTCGGCGGCTAGATCGGATCGCGAGTGGTCGGTCAGGGTGACGTTATCAGGGCGGGCGCCTGGTTCGAGCAGCCGGGAGGCGCGCTCATTGTTGACGTCGCCTGAGACCCGTATATTCGAGCCGCTCAACACCCCGGTTTGGGGCGTGGTACTCCACCGCGGATGGGGCGCCTGACGAGTACTTCGGGGTCCGCAGAACAGCTTTTGTCAGGGCTTGGCGCTCGGCGCTCCTTGACGACAAGCATCAATCCAGGAGCGCACGACGATGCGTACGACCGGCAAGGTGAAGTGGTTCAACGACGCGAAGGGTTTTGGCTTCATCACTCCCGACAACGGGACGAAAGACTGCTTCGTTCACTACAGCGCTATTCAGGGCTCCGGGTTCAAGACCCTTGCCGAGGGTGACGCTGTGGAGTTCGAGATCGTGCAGGGTGAGAAGGGACCCGCCGCCGAAGGCGTCACGAGAGTTGGGAAGTAGATCACGGCCCGCCAAGCTGCTGAAACAGGGGGCTCCATACCGGAGCCCCCTGTTTTTTTCGTCTGCGCCCCAGCGAACGCAGCCGTGGCGCGTTCTCCGATGCGGGCCGGCGCTGGGCTATCGTCGACGCCCGTCGCGAAGGCAACTTCGGCTTTCCCCGACGAATATCATCGACCATGCGAACACCACTTCGTCCGTTCGTCTTCATCGGCCGAGAGGCGCTGTTGGCGGCTGTCATTTGCGCGGCCGCTCCGGCGCAGGCCACTCCTCCCGGGAATGCCGCTCAACAGGGAGCTCAGCAGCCTCCGCGGCGCGGCCCGCGGCCGTTCGCACAGGTGATCACCGACAAGGCGGTCACCGATGCCGGCGCAATAACGGTACACCACGTCGATGATCGTTTCTTCTTCGAGGTCCCGGATTCGCTGCTCAAGCGGGACCTGCTGCTCGTCACGCGAGTGGCCGCCGTCCCCACCAACTTCGCCGGTTTCACGTCGGCCGGCACTTCGCTGTCGGAGCGCGTGGTCCGCTGGGAGCGCAGCGGAGAGCGACTGATGTTGCGCACCATCGCCTACAGCGCGGTCGCCGACGATTCGCTTCCGATCGCCCTCTCGGTCGCAAGCAACAATCTCGGACCGATCCTCGCCTCTTTTCCGGTGCAGGCCTTTACGCGAGACAGCACCGGATACGTGCTCGATGTGACCGACTTCTTTGCCGGCGACACGCCCGCCTTGAGTGGATTGGATGCGGCCATGCGTCGCACGTATCAGGTCCGTCGCCTCGATCCGGCGCGAAGCTACATCAATACGGTGCGCTCGTTCCCGCTCAACGTTGAGGTACGTCACACACAGACCTTCGACGCAGCAGAGCCGCCATCAGATCGCGACGCTGGTACCATCTCCCTCGAGATGCGCCAGTCGATGGTGGTGCTGCCCCGTGAGCCGATGCGTCCTCGTTATGCGGATGCCCGTATTGGCTTCTTCTCGGTCGAGCGGGTGAACTATGGCCTCGATGAGCAGAAGGCAGCATCACAGACCTTCATCCGCCGCTGGCGTCTGGAACCCACGGACCCCGCGGCATACGCACGTGGTGAGCTGGTGGAGCCCGTCAAGCCGATCGTCTACTATCTCGATCCGGCAACGCCCATGAAGTGGCGGCCATATGTGCGCCGGGGCATCCAGGACTGGCAGCGAGCGTTCGAGAAGGCGGGTTTCAAGAATGCGATTCTCGCCAAGGATCCGCCGTCACTGCGTGACGACCCCGAATGGGATCCGGAAGACATCCGGTACTCCGTCGTGCGCTGGGCGGCGTCACTCGTGCGCAACGCCGTTGGCCCCAGCACCTCTGATCCGCGCACGGGCGAGATCATCGAGAGCGACATTACCTGGTACCACAACCACATGCGGTCGTACCGCAACCGGTTGCTCATCGAGACGGGAGCAGCCAACGCGTCCGCGCAGTCGCTCGTGATTCCCGAAGAGCTCATGGGTGAGACCATGCGCCAGGTTATCACCCACGAGGTCGGGCACGCGTTAGGCCTGCCCCATAACATGATCGCCTCGGCGTCCTTCCCGGTCGATTCGTTGCGGCAGGCGTCGTTTACCAGCAGATACGGCGTGTCGGCGACGATCATGGACTATGCGCGGCAGAACTACGTCGCGCAGCCCGGCGACAATCTCGCCCCCAAGGATTTCATCCGGCGGCTTGGTCCGTTCGACGATTTCATCATCAATTGGGGCTACCGCGTCATTCCCGCAGCACGCACGCCGGAAGACGAGCGCAAGGTGCTCAACCTGTGGTACACCGGTCAGACGGGCCCCATGCCGTACAGGTATCTGCCGCAGTTCGCCGTCGGCATTGACCCACGGGCACAGACCGAAGACCTGAGCGACGATGCCGTCCGTGCCAGCGGATTTGCAGTCGAGAACTTGAAGAAGGTCGTCCCCAACCTCGTCGCGTGGACGACACAGCCCGGGGAGGACTACGCCGAGTTGAGCGAGCTTTATGGAGAGCTGCTGGGCATGTGGGGCCAGTACATGGGACACGTGACCAATTGGATTGGCGGCCTCCGGATCGAATACAAGACGGCGGAGCAGAACGGGGCCGTGTACGAGGTCGTTCCGAAGGCCAAGCAGCGCGCTGCGCTTGCGTTCCTCTCAGAGCACGTCTTTCGGACGCCGTCGTGGTTGCAGGACGAACAGATCACGGCGCGCCTTGGGCCAGCCATGGGGAATCTCTCCCTGGTGAATCGTCAGGCAAACGTGATCACACAGCTTCTGGACGCGCGGCGCTTGGCCCGCCTCGCCGAGTCCGAAGCGATGGATCCCGAAAACGCGTACACGCTGCCCGCGTATCTCGATGATCTGCGCCGTGCCGTGTTCACTGGTGTACCAGATGCCAACCGCCGCACGCTGCAGCGCATCTATCTCGAGCGTCTGGAGGTGCTGATCACGCCGCCTGCTCCCGCCCCGCAGGGCCCGCCCGGCGGTGGCGCTGGTGGCGCACAGCTGCCGCCGCTACTCGCCGCGCCTAACGCGCGTCGCACGGACATCACGCCCCTGGCGCGGGCACAGTTACGCACCCTCCAGGGTGACGCCCGACGCACAGCCGCGACGTCAACGGGTGTGAACCGCGCACACTGGCAGGATCTGGCCGACCGCATTGAGGGCGCGTTAGAAAAGGAGAAAAGCCGGTGAGGAGCAGGACGGCATGCCGGTGAGCGAACGAGCGGGTGAGCGACTGTGTCAGGACGGGTCATGGCAGGCAATCACCCATTCCCGCTTGCCCGTTCACCCCTTGCCGTCTCTCCCGCGTACCCGTTTGCGTGTTTGCCGGCGTACGCGTGCGCTCAATCCGTGAGCACGCCTTCGTCCGACCGCACTTCCCGACGCGCAGCGACGATACTTGCGACAATGCCTGTCGACAGGATGAGCGCCACGATGCCTAACAGATAGAAGTTGAAACTGGGGCCGATGTATTCCTTGAGCAAGTCGGCAACCAGCATCTTGATCCCGACCAGCCCCAGGATCGCCGCGAGTGACACCTTCAGGTACCTGAACTTGTCGATCGCCCCCGCCAGCGCGAAGTAGAGCGAACGAAGGCCGAGGATCGCAAAGACGTTGCTCGTGAACACGATGAACGGGTCCGTCGTGATTGCAAAGATTGCCGGGATCGAATCCACCGCGAACACGAGATCGGTTGTTTCAACCAGGACCAGCGCCACCGCCAGTGGCGTCAGCACCCATCGGCCGTCCTGGAGGATCGCAAAGTGCTGCGCATGATAGGTCGGGGTCACGGGGAAGAATCTGCGTAGCCATCGGATTACCGCCGAGTCGCCAACGTTCTCGCTGTCCTCCTTTGTTACCAGCATCCGCCACGCCGTGAACACCAGGAAGGCACCGAACAGGTAGAGGATCCAGTGATAACGCGCAATGAGGGTTGCGCCAATGAGAATCATCGCGCCGCGCATAACGAGGGCGCCCATGATGCCCCAGAACAGCACCCGGTGCTGATGCTGCGATGGCACCCGGAGATACTGGAAGATCATCGCGATCACGAACACGTTGTCCGCGCTGAGCGAGATCTCGATCACGTAGCCCGTGAAAAACTTCACGGCGGCCAGGCGCCCATCGTTCATCGCCCCATCGAGCTTGTCGATCTGCGTCCCGAGGCCTAGCCATTGGTTCTCGTACATCACGTACACCAGCACATTGAACCCCAGCGCCAGCACAAACAGTCCCGCTGTGAACGCCAGAGCTTCGCGAATGGACACGACATGTGCCCTGCGATTCAAGACTCCGAGATCGAGGGCAAGTACGACGATCACGAAGGCGACGAAGCCGCCCCACGCCCAAAATTCCTGTGTAATGGTCCTTCTCCCTGGTGTGCACCCAGCTCACCACTGGGCGTGACTCGCCTTCACATCGCTCAGGTCGCGCTCGATGTCCGTTCAAGATACTCGAAGGAAACTCGCAGTCCCTCGCGAGCGTCGCCGAGTCGGGTCGATTCTCTCGCACGCCGCTACCGGCTACCCATCAGCCTCCCTTCTCCACTGCCTCCATGGCGCGCTCCCAGTCCCCCATGGCCCGCGCGAGGTTTGAGCGAGCCGCCGCCAGATCGCGCGAGAGATCCTCAGCACGACTCGCGCCCGCAGCCTCTGAGTACAGCGACGGATCGGCGAGCCGTGCCGTGAGATCCGACACCTGTGCATCAAGCTCGTGGACCTGCACCTCGGCACGCTCCAGTGTGCGACGCAGGTCGCGCGCCGCGTTCTTGTTCTTCTGCTCGTCTTCGGCGCGTTGGCGCGCGGCCTCGCGGTCCCGGTCACGGGAAACCGCACTTCGTTGCTCCGCGCGCACCTGTCGAGCGGCGTGTTCGCGCTCTCGGGCTTCTTCCCACTCCATAAACTCACCGTCGAACACGCGCATTCTGCCGTCGCGAAGCTCCCAAACACGCGTCACGAGTTTCCGGAGCAGCTCCCGGTCGTGACTTACCAGGAGCACCGTTCCTTCGAACCGTTCGATGGCGTCCTCCAGTGCTTCAATGGATTCGACGTCAAGGTGGTTTGTCGGCTCATCGAAGATCAGGAAGTTCGCACCATCCAGCATCATCATTGCGAGCGCGACACGGGCCAGTTCTCCTCCCGACAACGATGTCGTCGTGCGACGTGTTTCATCCCCCGAGAACTGCACACGACCGAGGTGGCCCATCACCTGACCGCGTTCCCACATCGGGCGAAGGTCGGCGATGACATCGTGGATCGACTTACCGCGCGGCACGTTGGCAAAGTCCTGCGTGTACATGGCCGTCTGGATCGCTCCGCCCACGCGGATCGCGCCACCGCTCAGTTCACGTGCTCCAACGATTGCGCGCAGCAACGTCGACTTGCCGGTTCCGTTGGGACCGATCAGTCCCACGACATCGCCGCGACGAATCCATCCGGTAAAGGGCTCCAGCAACACTCGCTCCCCCACCTCGAGTCGCGTGGCTTCACACGCGACGACCTGGTCTCCTCCGCGTTCCCTCGCCTGGAACCGGACACCCATGGTCGACTCGTCGTCAGGCGGCGGTGTCAGACGAGGCAGCCACTCCAGCCGCTTGCGGCGGCCCTTGGCCTGGCGAGTGTTCTGGCCGGCGATGTTGCGGCGGATGTAGTCCTCCTCTCTGGCAAGCACCCGCTGTTGTTTGCCGAATGCGCGTTGTTGCGACATGCGTCGCTCCATCCGCTGTCTGATGAAGTCAGCGTAGCCGCCGCTGTATGCGAACGCCGTCGTGTCTTCGAGATGCAATACATGGTTCACCACCCGGTCCAGGAACGCGCGGTCGTGGGAGATGATCAGCTGCGTTTCTCGTGACCCTCGCAGGAACTCCTCGAGCCACTGCGTGGTCTCCAGGTCGAGGTGGTTCGTCGGTTCATCAAGCAGCATCACGTCGGCGGGGATGGCCAGTTGCCGGGCCAGTGCCACACGCCCGCGCTCGCCACCGCTGAGATGCGTTAGGGGTGTCTCTCGAGCAGCCGCGGCGCTGAAGCCGAGCCCTTCCAGCACCGAGTCCACCGTCGAGATATAGGTGTAGCCACCCTCGTGCTCGAAGCGTTCGAGGTCGCGAGCATATCGGTCGAGTTGCGCCTTCGTCGCCGCGTCCCCCGCGCTCGCGAGCTCCTCAGCCTGAATCGTGAGGTCGTGTTCAAGATTGATGAGCACCCGGTAGGCATCCGCGACCGCACCCCACACCGTCGCGGCACCCGTGAATTCGCGGTGCTGATCGAGAACCGCGAACCGAAGCCCCGGGGTGCGCGCAACGGTACCTACCGTTGGCGCCTGGTCCCCCGTGATGATGCGGAACAGCGAGGTCTTGCCGGAGCCGTTTCGGCCAACAATACCCCACCGGTCCCCTGCATCGATTGTACAGGTGACATCCTCGAGGACCCTGGTGGCGCCGTACTGAACTCCAACGCCGGACAGGGAAAGCTGCGTCACGAGCGGCGAACCGGGAACGTGCTCATCGGACCGGACGTCCTACCCAGGACAGCCACGTTGGCTCGTCGAGCCCCACTGTCAGCTTATGTTCCCAGCGGATCATAGGGATTCTCAGAATGAGCGGCTCCTCGACCAGCGTATCCAGCCAGCGCTCATCGGAATACCTGGCCTGCGCCAGGCCGAGGTCGGTGAATTGCCGTGATTCCCGATCGATGAGTGCGCTGACCCCGAACTTCTGGGCAAACCGCCGCAGTTCGCCGAGAGAGGCGGCTCGCTCGTTGAGATCCACGAAATGCGTCCGGATGCGGCGTTCAGCGAAGAATCTCAGCGCCTTTCTGGTGTCGGCACTCTTCCGGGTACCAAAGATCTGAACATCCATGTTCGTTGAAGCTGTCGCGCCTCACAGGAGCCCGGTGTCGCGGGGAGAGGAGCCAGACGTGGACGTGGGTGTCCGCCGTGCAGGATTGTAATCGAGCTGACTGCCTGATGCGCCCCTATCACCCCACCCCTTGGCTTTCCAATCCCCACCTCCAAACCGTGTGGGGCCGCGTCTTCCGGCGCCGTCCGGACCTCCCCTATCGTCGGGAGCGCTGGGACACCCCCGATGATGACTTCATCGACCTGCTCCGACTCCCGGTCTCATCTCAGAAGGCGCCGACCTTCCTCTTGCTGCACGGGCTGGAGGGATCCACGAAGTCCCATTACGTGGGAGGGATGCTGCAGCAGGCCTGGCAGCGGGGGTGGCAGAGCAATCTCCTGTTCTTCCGCAGCTGTGGCGGAGAAATGAACCGGCAACGCCGCTCGTATCACAGCGGCGAGACGACCGATCTGGATCTTGTCGTCCGCCGGCTGACCGTCGAGCGCCCCGGCGCGCCGCTCGTGTTGGCTGGCGTTTCGTTAGGCGGTAACGTGCTGCTCAAGTGGTTGGGCGAGCTGGGAGTGGCCGCTCGTGAAGTGGTTGCTGCGGCGACGGCCGTTTCTGTGCCGTTCGACCTGGCGCGTTCGTGTCGTCACATCGACCGTGGCTCTGCCCGTTTCTACAGCCGCCGGTTCCTCAAGACCCTTCGGCAAAAGGCCCTCACCAAGGTCGCGCGCCATCCGGGACTGGCCGATCCCCATGCAATACGAAGCGCAAGCACGCTCTGGGCGTTCGACGATGCTTTCACAAGCGTGGTGCACGGATTTGCCGACGCAGCGGACTACTATGCCCAATCGAGCTCGATGTCCTACTTGCCGGCGATTCGGGTCCCGACGTTGCTGCTGAGCGCCTGGGACGACCCGTTCCATCCTCCCGAGATTCTTGACGAGGTCCTGGACCTCGCGAGGTTCAATTCGTACCTCCATCCGGAGTTCGTGCTGCGGGGCGGGCATGTTGGATTCGTGGAGGGCGCGACGCCCTGGGCGACCTCCTCCTACTGCGAACGCCGAGCCGTTGAGTTTGCCGAAACCTTCTCCCCTATGTTCCGATCGACCACCATACCTTAGCATGAATGAATCGCCGATTTGATCTGCTGTCAGCCGTCACCGTCGGCGCCTAACGATTGATGCGACCTCTGTTCCTGGCGGCCTTCGTGGCTGGACTCGTGCTCAACGTCGTATTCGTCATCAGGGGAACGGAACGCTGGTCTGGCGGAGAGCGCACCCGTC
>JBQTIW010000109.1:0-16492 GCA_052387735.1 Gemmatimonadaceae bacterium | reverse complement strand
GGTGGTACGTGACGCGCAGGGAAATCCGGCGGCTGGCGTGGACGTCACGTTCACGATCACGGCCGGCGGTGGAACGCTGACGGGTGGCACACAGACCACCGGCTCCGACGGTCTCGCCACGTTAGGCGGCTGGACCCTCGGCCCCACGCCTGCCATCAATACGGTGGTGGCCACGGCGGCGGGGTTGCCGAGCGTGACCTTCAACGTGTCCACGACGGGATCGCCGGCAGTCGTGGCGATGTTCGCTGGTGATAACCAGGCGGCAGTACAAGGTACCGCGGTAACTACGCGGCCGGCGGTGATCGTCACGGATGGCACCGGAAACGGTGTCCCCAACACACTGGTGTCGTTTGCGGTGGTGTCGGGTGGAGGCTCGGTGACCGTACCGTCCGTCTTCACCGACGCCAGTGGTGTGGCGACGGTGGGGAGTTGGACCCTCGGTGCCGGCGTGCCTAACCAACTTACGGCCACGGTCAACGCCACAGGCGTCGTCGGGAACCCGGTAACGTTTACGGCGTTGGCAGCCACGAAGATCGTCGTTACGGCGATCCCTGCCAGTTCGGGCGCCGCGCCAGCCACATTCCAGGTGAGCGTACAGTTGCAGACCGCTGCAAGTACCAGCGCCCCGGTCAGCGGCGTCGCGCTGTCGATCACGAATCTGAGTAGCGGTGCAATCGGCGGCAGCACGACCGTGACGACTGGGGCAGGGGGTGCCGCCACGTTCACCATCAGCATCAGCACAACGGGCGCGAAGACACTCCGGATATCGGGAGTGGGACTCGGCACCGTGGATGCCACCATCAACATCACCTAAAGGCCGACAACACATGACAACGATGGCGATTCGGGTGCGACGCACCTTGCTCCGTTCCAGCGCGGCCTCGCTGATGTTGGCTGTGCCGGCGTTCGTCGTGGCACAGGCGCCGGCGACGGGTGGCACGTTAGGTCGCCCCTTGCGGGTCACCGCGATGACCGGCGGGTTTGCCCCGCGCGACGCGGTGATCGTTGACCCCCAGGGTGCGGACACGCGGCTCGGCGCGGCGCCGGCGATCGCGCTCGACCTGCAGTACGAGATGGCGAACCGCTTCTCCCTGTACGCGACCGCAGCGGCGGCTTTCGGCACGCTGCACCATGGCAGCAACCTGGCCTCGTCGGTTCGTGGCGCCACCAGCGACGCCATGATGCTGGCAGGGACCGGGGGCGTCCTGTACGAGTTCTCGAGTGGCGTGCTGCGGCCAACGCTCCGTGGCGGAGGTGGAGTCAAGTATTACAACCTCGGGACGACAGGGGCGTCGAACTTCGCCGCCCCGACCGCGGACATCGGTCTAGGCTTTCGCGCCGGCACAGGCCCGATCGAGGTCAGTGCGGAACTCCGCTATTTGCCCAGTACGTTCGACCAGGCCAAGCTGCCAATGCGTGGCCTCGTCGGGCAGAAACAGCGGCAGACCGACATCCTTTTTGGCGTAGGAATTACCGTCAGGCCCTGACACAGAGGCTGGAGACAGGAGACGGGAGAGATCGGGGATCGGGCAATACCGGCACGCGCCGTCCGCCCGTCTCTTGTCTCCCGTCTCCTAGCCCCGCCGGTCCCCCAACACCGTCTCCGTGTGTTCGCCTAACGCGGGGACTGGGCCCATGACCGGCGGGTAGTCGGCCAGATTGTGCGGCGGAATGAGAGCGGGAATCCATCCGGTGGGCGTCGAGACCTGCGCCCACCTCGCGCGCGCGGCCAGCTGGGGATGTCGGGCCACCCCTGGTACGTCGTTCACTACGGCGTTGGCAATACCGGCACGCTCCAGTCGCTCGATCACCTCTGCCACGGTCAAGGGCGCCAGCGTGGCGTCGATGCGCGACTCCAGTGCCTTGCGATTCGCCAGCCGCGCGGCATTCACTCGATAGTCGGGATGATCGCCAAGCGACGGCTCGGCCAGTACCAGGTCGCAGAACCGGCGGAATTCCGGGTCGCTCTGAATGGCGAAGAGGACCTGTCCATCGGCGCACGGATATGCGCCGTACGGCACGATCATGTTGTGGCGCAGTCCGGTCCGTGCCGGCGCGCGGCCGCCGCCCAGGTGCACGTACAGGGGCGGCATCATCCACTCCGTGAGACACTCCAGCATCGAGATGTCGATTCGCGGCCCGCGACCGGTGTGCTCGCGCTGATAGAGGGCGGCCAGCGTGCTGGAGAAGGCGTACAGCCCCGACGCAACGTCGGCCACGCTGACACCGACCTTGACGGCGGCGTCGTGGGTGCCGGTCAGGCTGATGACGCCGGATTCCGCCTGGATCAGCATGTCGTACGCCTTCTTGTCGCGGTACGGTCCGTCCGGGCCGTATCCGGAGATACCGACCCATATGAGCCGCGGCATGCGCGCGGACACTTCGTCGAAGCCAAGTCCCAGCCGTTCAACGGCGCCCGGTGCGAGGTTGTGCACGAACACGTCGGCGGTGCGCACCAGCGCGTCCAGCTGGGCCCGGCCGCCGGCGGTCTTTGCGTCGAGCACCACGCTCTGCTTGCCCCGATTCAGCCACGCGAAGTACGCGGACTGTCCGTTGATGGCCGTGTCGTAGCTGCGCGCGAAGTCGCCGCCGTCGGGCCGCTCGATCTTGATGACGTCGGCCCCCAGGTCGGCAAACTGCCGTGTGCAGAAAGGTCCGCTGACGGCCTGTTCGAGCGCAACGATGCGCAACCCAGCGAACGGAAGTCGGTCGGTCATCGCCGGCCGTCGGGCGCCGGCCGCGCGGGTTCGTGTCCGCGCTTGAACACGAGGACGGTCCGCCGGAAGGTGATGACGACGGTGCCATCCTGCTTGTACCCGGTGGTCTTCACCCCGACGACGCCCATCGTGGGACGCGACTTCGATTCGCGGGCGCTCAGCACCTCGGACTCGGCGTAGATGGTGTCCCCCTCGAACACCGGCGCCGGGAGCGTGATCTCTTGCCACCCGAGGTTGATCGCGTAGCGCGAGACGTCACTCACGGACAGCCCGAGCACGAGCGCGAGCGTGAAGGCGGAGTTGACGAGCGGCTGGCCGAACTCGGTCTGCGCCGCGTAGTGCCGGTCGAAGTGGATCGGATTGCTGTTGTTCGTGAGCAGGCTGAACCACGTGTTGTCCGTGGCGGTCACGGTCCGGCCTAACGCGTGGCGCATGATCAGGCCCACCGTGAGATCTTCGTAGCAGTGTCCGGCGTCGGTCATGGTCCAGGTATCGTGAGAAAACTGGCGCCCGTGCGCCGGTGCGCCCGTCGCATCAGAACGAGCGGGGCATGCCGAGCACGTGCTCTCCAAGATATGACAGGATAAGGTTCGTGGAGATAGGGGCCACCTGGTAGAGTCGGGTCTCGCGGAACTTGCGCTCCACGTCGTATTCGGTGGCAAAGCCGAAGCCGCCGTGGGTCTGCAGGCAGGCATTGGCCGCCTGCCACGATGCGTCAGCTGCCAATAGTTTGGCCATGTTGGCCTCCGCTCCGCAGGCCTGCCCTTGATCAAAGAGCCTGGCCCCTTCATAGCGCATCAGGTCCGCAGCGCGCACGCTGGCATACGCCTGCGCGATCGGGAACTGGATGCCCTGATTCTGCCCGATCGGGCGGTCGAAGACGACGCGCTCGCCGGCGTACCGCCGTGCCTTGTCCACGAACCAGTATCCGTCGCCGATGCACTCCGCGGCAATCAGAATGCGCTCCGCGTTCATTCCGTCCAGGATGTACCGGAACCCATGACCCTCCTCACCGATCAGATTCTCCGCGGGAACCTCAAAGTCTTCGAAGAAGAGCTCATTCGTCTCGTGGTTCACCATGTTCTCGATGGGGGACACGCGCAGCCCCCTCCTGCTCCCCGCGCGCAGGTCGACGATGAACACGGAGAGGCCGAGGCTGCGCTTCGACACCTGCTCGATGGGCGTGGTCCGCGCGAGCAGGAGCATCAGGTCCGAATGCTGGACGCGCGATATCCAGACCTTCTGCCCGTTCACGAGGTAGCGATCTCCACGTTTTGTGGCGACGGTTCGGAGGCGCGTCGTGTCGGTGCCTGTCGTGGGCTCGGTCACCGCGAACGACTGCAGACGCAAGTCGCCCCGTGCAATGGCGGGGAGGTAACGCGCCTTCTGGTCGGCCGATCCATGACGGAGGACGGTCCCCATGGTGTACATCTGCGCATGGCACGCGCCCGAGTTGGCCCCCGACCGGTTGATCTCTTCGAGAATCACCGAGGCCTCGGTCACGGTGAGTCCACCGCCACCGTACTCCTCGGGAATGAGCGCGGCAAGCCAGCCTGCCTGCGTCAGCGCCTGCACGAATTCATCAGGATATCCCGACACGCGTTCCACACCCTGCCAATACGCACTGTCGAACGGCGCGCAGGCGGAGCGGACCGCTTCTCGAATGTCGCTGTGGTCTCGCCCCTTCGGATTGATGTCGTGCATCCGCTAAAGGTGGGGGATCGGACGCGATGGTGCGAGCGAGGCGAAGGCGCTCCACATGTCGCCACACGCGGCGAGGGCGTGCACGGCCGCGATCGCCCGAGTCGCGGTCTCGGTGTCGTACCGCGGGGCCACCAGCTTGCGGAATTTGTGTTCGAGCGTGCCGGTGGACACGGGGTGCTCCGGGTTGCCTCGCGGAAAAGCAGCCCCGCGTATGTCCGCTGCGCCGTCGCGCCGAGTGAACGTGACGCGGGTGCCCCACTCGCCGGGATAGCGGGCCGTGAGGTCCTGGGCGATGGTCACCCTAACGTGTGGCAACAGCGAGGCGATCGCCGGCGTGTAGCAGGCGGCCGTGGAGAATCGTTCGGCCTCGAACTGCTGCAGCCCGACCGTTCCTTCGGTGAGCGCCGCCGCCACGCAGTAGGCCAGGCTGAACTTCGCCTGATACGGCGTGCGGGGCGCGCGCTCCTGCACGATCGCATGGCCCTGGGCATAGGTCTCCACGTGCACATCGGCCAGCGACTCGAGCGCATCCCCCACGGCGTCCCGGTAGTCGAGTGCCACGTCAATTGCGGTATGGGTGTGCCCACAGCAGGAATGGAGCTTGAAGCAGTTCTCGGAGATCTTCCAGACCGCGCCTAACGCGGTGATCACCCGGGAGGCGTCGTAGTCGCTGGTGGTGGCCCGGAAGAACCCACGATCGCCCTCGAGGATGCGGCTGGCCCCGGTAAAGCCCTCTCGGGCCAGGTCTGCCGCCAGTACTCCATTGAATGCCGCCTTCCCCGGATGGAGGTGCTTGCTCATCGCACCGTCGGCGTTGAACTCCCAGAGCCCGCTGGCCTGGGTACCTGCGTTGCCGAGCGCGTGGAGCATCTGTGCGGGAGACAGCCGGAGCAGGGAGCCGGCGGCGACCGCGGCACCGAACGTGGCGGCGGTGCCGGTGGGATGCCAGTATCGATAGTGACTCGGGTTCACCGCTTCGCCCACGCGCAGCGCCGCGTCATACCCGAGCGCCACGGCCAACAGGAATGCTTCCCCGCTCGCGTGCTCGCGCTCCGCAACCGCGAGCGCGGCGGGAATCACCGGCGCGGCAGCGTGCAGCGTCGAGCCCTTGTGAACGTCATCGAGCTCGAGGATGTGCGTGGCGACGCCGTTGGCGAGCGCCGCACCAGCGGCAGAGGACCGCAGACCGCCGAACACCGTCGCTTCGTCCGATGCCCCCAGCTGCCTGACGACGCTCCGCGCCATCTCGGCTGGCGGTTCAAGGGCGCCCGCAAGCGCCGATCCCAACCAATCAAGCACCGCCCGCCGCGTGTCCTCGACGACCGCTCCGGGGAGATCGGTGAACCGGGTCGTGGCCGCGAACTCGGCGAGTGGCCGACTGACGTCGCCGCTGCTCATGTGCCCTCACGCATGCGGCGAATCTACCCCCGGGCACGGGGCGTGCGACCCCGCGGCGCGCGCCGTAGGCGGGCGCGGCCGGACCGAGATGAAGCCAAAGAGTGTTTCCATTGCCTCCCCTCCAACTCCGATAGTTCACAACGAAGGATCCCATGCCGCCTCGGGCACCGGTTCGCAGAATCGAGGCCCACTATCAGAAACACGAATCTCAGTGAGGGCAAGGGAGCAGTCCGCGTGTTGTTGGTGCTTCCGCTCACATCGGGATCGCGCAGATTCGAGACATGTCTCCCACACCGAATCATCTCGACCGCAGGTCCGTGTCGCGACGGACCTTCCTGCGAACCGCCGCCAGCGGCGCGGCCGGAGCTACCGCCCTCGCGTCCAGCGCAACCGTGCTCGACGCCAGCGACTCGACGAGCGCGCAGACCTCGGCGAGGCCGCGGGCGGCAACCGAGCCGTGGCTTGAAATCGACGCGCGGGTCATTGCCGACAACATCAGCACCATCGCGACCCTTGCAGGTGGTCGCCCGGTGATCGCCGTGGCGAAGAACAACGCGTACGGCCTCGGGATCGCAGAGGCGGGACCGATTCTCGATCGACACCGACAGGTGGAGACCGTTGCCGTCGTTCGTGTGGATGAAGCGCTGGGCCTGCGCGCCGCAGGGGTGCGGAAGCCTGTGCTCTTGATGGCACGTCCGGACATGGCTCAACTCGCGCACCTCGCGGCGCGCGACATCACGCTCACGCCTGACGAGGCGATGCTCGACGACTTGCTGCGGGTTGCCCGTCGCGGCGGCCGACCTCTGGCGATTCATCTGTATGTGGACACCGGGATGCACCGCATGGGGATGCCTGTGGATCGACTCCCGGGCGTGCTGAATCGCCTGGCTGGTTCGCGCGAGCTTCGCGTCCGCGGCATTTTCACCGAGCTCACGGAGGACCTCGACTTCGACCGGTCGCAGTGCGAGCGCTTGCACGCTGTCGCCGCCGTTGCTCGCGGACGCGGGATGGACGTTGGACGACTCCATGCCGCGTCCTCGCATGCCGTGTGGCACATCCCCGAGTCCCACCTGGACGCTGTGCGTCCGGGGATCGCCGTATATGGCGGATGGGTTTCGGCGGAGGCGGAACGGCAAGGTGGCCTGCGACCAGCGTATCGGTTACGTGCTCCGGTCGTGCGCGTTCAGCGGCTCGAGGCAGGGGAGGGCGTGAGCTATCATCGACGATGGAAGGCCGCAGAGCCCACGTGGATCGCCACGTTGCCGGTGGGTCACGTCGACGGGTACCCGAGCGGCATCGTGAAGGGAGGTGAGGTCTTGATCGATGGGCACCGCTATCCGGTGATCGGCACCGTGAGCGCCAGCCACACCCTCGTCGCGTTAGGCGCTGAGACGGCGGTGAAGCCGGGGGACGTGGCGACGCTGGTGGGACCGGACGACGCGGCGATTCATCCCAACGAGGTGGCTCGCAGGGCCTCGTGGTCGGAGTACAACATGTTCATGCACCTCAATCCGTTGCTTGGGCGAGTGGTCGTGAACGCGAGCCAGCGCTGAAGCCGGGTCGACTTCCAGAGACGGGCGACGGGAGACGGGAGATTCATCCAGCTGCACCGCCGTCGCCCAGGACCTCCACCGGCCCATCCAGAGACGTCCGGCACTGGTCTGAAAGCGGCGAGCGTGCGAGGAGCTGCCTCGGTTGTGTTCCGTCGTTCCGGCGGCAACTTCAATGACGGGACGCTCTCTTGATCGTGACCCGTCAGCCCAACGCCGGAGAATCTCATGCGTCGCACGTCCACAATCCTCGCCACCGCCGTGGCCGTCGTGCTGTCCAGCGTCCGGGTCGACGCCCAATCGAAGCCGACGGTGGAGCAGTTCATGAGCCCCTCCTCGCCGCTCGAGCTGGTCAGCGCGAAAAAGGCCGACCGTGTCGCGTGGACCACCTACGAGAAGGGGATGCGCAACGTCTACACGGCGGCTGCACCCACATTCACTCCGGTGCGGGTGACGCGCTTTCTCGAGGATGACGGCATCGACGTGAGCGATGTCAACATCTCCGACGACGGGAGCATGATCGTCTTCGTCCGCGGCTCGGCGCCGAACCGGCAGGGCTGGATCGCGAACCCATCGCATGATCCCGACGGTGGCGAGCGGGCGATCTGGGGCGTTCGCTCGTCCGGCGGGGCCGCATTCAAGATCGTGGACGGGGGAGCGCCGGAGCTGTCGCCCGATGGACGCATGGTTGTCTACATCAAGGACGGCCAGGTCTATCGGGCACGCGTAGCGCCCGGGGCCGCCAAAGACAGCATGGACCTCGGCCTCAAGCCGTTCATCAAGGCGTGGGGCACGCAGCGGTCGCCGCGATGGTCCCCCGATGGCTCGCACCTCGCCTTCGTTAGTCTCCGTGGGAACCATTCGTTTGTCGGCGTCCTGGAGCTCAAGACACGACGCGTCACGTTCCTCGCGCCGAGCGTGGACTTTGACGACGCGCCGGCCTGGTCACCCGACGGCAAGGAGATCGTGTTCACCCGGCGGCCCGGGTTGCCGTTCGGCCAGCAAGGACAGGTGGGCGTGGGCAGCATCGGAAACCCATCGGGTCCTGCCGCGGGCGCGGGGGCGGCTCGCGGGCCGTGTGCCAACACGCCTCTTGCCGGCCAGGGATTCGGAAATCAGGCCCCGCGCCCGGCCGCCGACTCGGCGCAGCGCGCCAAGGAGCCGCCCGGTCTCTGTCGAGCGACCTTTGCCGGCGGCCACACGCTGTCGGTCATGGTCGCCAACGCGAGCACCGGGGAAGCGCGGGAGCTCTGGCACAACGCACCTAACGACGCGGTCTTCACGACCATCAACGTGCTGGTCTGGGCCGACGGGCACGTGCTGTTCCCGCTGTCTCCCGCCAGTGACGAGTGGGATCGGTATTACTCGATCAGCGTGACCGCGGCCAACGCGAAGCCGGTCATGCTCACCACGACCAACGGGATGATCGAGGATGCCACCAGTGCTGCGCTGTCGAAGGACGGCCGCACCCTGTTCTACTGCACGAACGCGCAGGACATCGAACGGCGGCACATCTGGGCCGTCCCGGTCGGCGGAGGCACGCCGCGACAGGTCACGACCGGCAACGGCATCGAGACGCATCCGCAACCGCTGGCCTCGGGCCGGCAGCTGGCGGTGCTGTACTTCGGAGCGAGGACCCCGGCGTCGGTTGCTCTGGCCCCGACCACCGGTGGAACCGCGCGCGTGGTCTTTCCCACGTTAGGCGGCGAGTTTCCCACCGCCGCCCATGTCGACCCCGAGGTCGTGATCGTGAAATCCCCGGACGGGATGGAGATTCACAACCAGCTCTTCCTTCCCAAGGACCTCCAGCCCGGCGAGCGTCGGCCGGCGATGGTGTTCGTGCACGGTGGTCCGGTGCGACAGATGCTCCCGGGCTATCACTACATGCAGTTCTATCACTGGGCCTACGGGTACAACCAGTATCTCGCCAGCCAGGGTTACGTCGTGCTGTCCGTCAACTTCCGGAGTGGCGTGGGTTATGGCCGCTCGTTCCGCAATGCGCCGAATACGGGCGGCCGTGGCAACGCCGAGTATCAGGACGTGCTCGCGGCGGGGAAGTGGCTACAGCAACGCCCCGACGTCGACCCGGCACGTGTCGGTATCTGGGGACTGTCCTATGGAGGCGTCCTCACCGCGCAGGCCCTCGCCCGCAACTCCGACGTGTTCGTCGCCGGCGCTGACCTCGCCGGCGTGCACCTCTGGGGGAGTTCGCTCGACACGGCCGCCGTCTCCTACCGCTCCTCGGCGATTGCTGCCATCGATACGTGGAAGTCCCCGGTGTTTCTGGTGCATGGCGACGACGATCGCAACGTGGACTTCGCGCAGACCGTCGGCCTGGTGCAATTGCTTCGCGCGCGAAACATCTATCACGAGCTGATGGTGATCCCCGACGACCTGCACGAGTCGATGTTCCATTCAATCTGGATGGACACCTGGAATCGCGTGGGAGTGTTTCTCCGCCGTTTCGTATGGGAGAAGCAGGTGGCGACGACGTCTTCGGGCGGGCGATAGGCGATAGGGCGGTAGGCGGTGCAGAACGCGGGGGCGATTGGCAGCTATCGCTTATCGCCCACCGCCCATCGCCCGACGTCCCCGACATCAGTCGGTAAACCCTTGCCCTTGATAATCGAGGCCAACGGTACGATCTTGCCCTCGACTATCGAGGTCAAGACCCAGAATCCCGAATTTCTGCAGCAATGCCCGACAGCTCCAACGAACTGCTGCATGGCACGCTCGACGCCCTGATCCTGAAGACCCTCGCCTGGGGGCCGCGCCACGGGTACGCCATCGCGTCGTGGCTCGAAGACACCACCGGCGACGCACTCCGCATCGAGGACGGATCCCTCTATCCCGCGCTGTATCGCCTCGAGAAACGGGGACTCATCGAAGCCGAGTGGGGGACGAGCGACATGGGGCGTCGCGCGAAGTTCTACTCGCTCACCAGGCACGGACGCGCGCAACTCCGCACCGAGATCCGCAAATGGGCCGCGTTTGCCGATGCCGTTTCCAAAGTTCTCCTGCCGGCTCCGTGACCGGCACCTGACGTCGTCTCCGTCATCGTCACCGCTCATGCCGCCGCTTGGACGCGCCGGACGCCAGCTTCGTTCCTGGCTCTTCAAGGCCACTGTGAAAGAGGAAGTCGACGCGGAATTGGAATTCCACCTCGCCATGCGCGTGCGTGAACTGACACGTCGGGGATTCTCCGCTGACGACGCGCGGCGCCGGGCGCTCGAACGGATGGGGGACCTCCGTCGCATGAAACTCCAACTGCAATCGATTGGCGCCGGCCGCGAACGCGACGCACGCCTCGCCGAGTGGTGGGGCGACGTCACCGGCGATGCGAGCTTCGCCGTCCGTCAGCTCCGCCGCTCCCCCGGATTCGCCATCGTCGCTGCCTTTACGCTGGCGTTAGGCATCGGCGCGACGACCTCGGTGTTCTCCCTCCTCCACGCCATCGTGCTGAAGCCGCTCCCGTTCCATGCGCCGGAGCGGGTGATGTCGCTGTCCGAGGCCTACCAGGGCCGGCCTGGGGGCAACATGTCGGCACCGGCGTTTGTCGCCTGGAGAGACGCGACAAAGTCGATGTCCCACATGGCGGCCGAGGAGTATTGGAGCTTCAACCTCGCCGATGCGACGCAGCCGGAGCGCGTGTTCGGCGGTCGTGTGACGCACGCCTTTTTTGGCGTGTTCGGGGTTCCGCCGATGCTGGGCCGGACGTTCAGCGCCACCGACGACCAGGCCGGGAGCGATCGTGTCGCGGTGCTCAGTCACGGTCTCTGGCAGCAGCGCTTTGGGGGCGACACCGCGGCGGTCGGCCGGGAGATCCGGCTGGACGGCGCCCTTTACACGGTCATCGGCGTGATGCCGGGGAGTTTCGACTACGTCGAGAACGGCGAGCGGCTCTGGGTACCCCTCGTGTTCACCCCGCAACGTCTTGCCCATCCCGACGAACATTACCTCGATGTCGTCGGTCGGCTCCGCGACGGTGCGACGATCGAGCAGGCGATCGCTGAAGCCGTGCCCGTAGCGCGTGGACTGCACGAACGCGCGCCACTGGAGTACGACGAGCGCGACCTCGCGGTCACGTCCCTATCGGAGGTCGTGGGTGGACCCTATCGATCCCGCCTCCTCCTGTTGCTGGGCTGCGTCGCTTTTGTCATGCTCATCGCCTGTGCCAACGTCGCCAACCTGCTGCTAGCCCGCGGCGCCGGACGGGCAAAGGAGATGGCGATTCGGGGCGCGATGGGTGCCGGACGTCGTCGACTCGTGCGGCAGTTGCTGACCGAGAGCGGCATCCTCGCCGTGGCCGGGGCAGCGTTAGGCTGCGGACTGGCTGTGTTCGGGGTCAGGGCGCTCGTCGCCCTGGCACCCGGCGCCGTTCCGCGGATCGGTGATGCCCAGATCAACGGCGAGGCCCTCGCCTTCGCCCTGGGGATCAGCCTCCTGTGTACGCTGCTCTTTGGGCTTCTCCCGGCCCTGCGTGCCTCGCGCTTCGATCTGCAGGCCACCCTGCGGGATGGTGGTCGGGGATCGGCGCAGGTCGTGCGTGATCGCGTGCGCGCCATGTTGATCACGGGTGAAGTGGCGCTGGCTCTCGTTCTCCTCACTGGGGCAGGGCTTCTGGTCCGAACCGCGATCGCCATGCAGCGCGTGGACACGGGGTTCGATCCGGCGCAGGTGATCACTGCCCGCGTGACGCTCCCCCGCGACGTCTATCAGTGGCGCGAACGCATCGAACCCTTCTTTACCCGCGTCGTCGAGACGCTGCGCGCCACGCCGGGGATCCGCGCAGCGACGGTGTCGTCGCAGTCGCCCCTCGGGGCCGGTGGAAGCGGCAACGGCCTGGTCGACGCCGAGAAGCCGATCGACTCCAAATTCTTCGTCGACGCCCGATCGCGCTTCGTGGACCCGCAACACTTCAGGACGCTGGGGATCCGGCTGCTCGAAGGGCGGGACTTCACCGATCGCGACATCCGTGGCGCGCCCCGCGTGATGATCCTCTCCAAACGTGCCGCAACCGTGATGTTCCTCGGGCAGAGTGCGTTAGGCAAGCGGCTGGGCTGCTGCGAAGGTTCTCCCGCGGACCCGGCGTGGAAGGAAGTGGTGGGCGTGGTGGCCGACGTCACGGCCGACTCCCTGCTCTCGCGCGACGCCCGCCCCGTCTTCTACATCCCCACCGCGCAGGTGCCGGATGTCGCCTGGGAATGGATCCAGCGTACGATGACGATCATCGTCAGGCATGCGGGGAGCGAAGAGACGGCCGTCGCGGCGCTGCGCAGCGCGGTGCGCGAGGCGGATCCCACGATCCCACTGTTCGACGTCGCCACGATGAACACGCGCTTCCGCCGGGCGTTCGCGCAGTCGCGCTTCAACACGATGCTGCTCGGGACCCTGGGGCTCGCCGGTCTCATCCTCGCAGCTGTGGGGATCTACGGTGTCATCGGGTATTTCGTCGGCCAGCGCACGCAGGAGATCGGTGTGCGCATGGCGCTGGGCGCCTCGGCGCGGGACGTGATCGCGCTGGTGTCATGGCAGGGGATGCGGCCGGTGATCTGGGGCATCGTGCTCGGGCTGGGGCTGTCGCTGATGACCACCCGGCTGCTGTCGTCGGTGCTCTACGGGGTCACGCCTAACGATCCGCTGACCATGGCTGGAGTGGTGGCGATCCTCACGCTGGTGGCGCTCGGCGCGGCGCTCATTCCCGCCCGCCGTGCCTCACGCGTTCACCCCACCGAAGCGCTGGCAGGGTAATGGAACGTCTCGATCAACTCAGAGACAGGAGACGACACCGGAGGCGGAACCCAAAGACCGCCGCGCGAGGAATAGTCAGGTTCAGCGCATCGCGAAGGCGTCGGCGATCGACATTAGAGAGTGTCGAAAAGCGTCCGCTCCGGTGCGAGCGCGCCCTCGATCTCGAGTAGCCGTCGTTTCGTCGCTGTGCCTCCTGCCGCGGAAAAGCCACCCAGCTTGCCGCCGGAGGCCAGCACGCGGTGGCACGGGACGACGATTGCCAACGGATTGCGCGCCAGCGCCTGGCCCACGTCGCGCGCAGCGTCCGGGTGGCCGATTCGCGTGGCGATCTCGCCGTATGTCAGCGTCGAGCCGGGCGGAATGGCGCGTGCCGTCGCATAGACGAGCCGATCGAACGATGGGACGTTCCCCATGTCGAGATCGATGGCCGTCAGGTCGGTCGGCGTTCCTTGCAACTGGCGCTGGATCCCGTCGATCGCGTCCCGTACATGCGCCGGAGGAGTCGACTCTCGTGCGCCACGGAATCGTCGAAGCAGCTTCGCCCGCGTGCCTGTGGCATCGTGCTCAGGGAGCTGAACGCCAATGACGCCGCCGTCGGTCCATGCCAGCCCGCATGGGCCGATCGGCGTGTCGAATACGGTGAAGAGTACGTGCACGATCTGCGGTCGCTCAGCGGGAGGCGGGGGGCACGAGGCCGTTGAGCCGAAAGTACACGGCCAGTTGCCCATAATGCTCGCCATTGTGCTCGATGAACGAAACAAGCGTGTCGACCTCGGCGACTTCCGGCGTGACGTTGCGCTTGCTCGCGTCGGCCTTCACCTCATCGAATGTCTTGCGCAGGACGCGCACGATCTTGTCTTTGGTGGGATAGCTGGCTCGCGGCAGCTCGTTTGCCTGGCTGTCGGCGGGTTCGCCGCGAATCGAGCTGGAGACATAGCGGTTCCAGAAGGCCACGTGCCGCAGCTGATCCGCAAAGGATCTCGCACCTTTCGCCGGCGCCGCGTCGTACTTGTCTTCCGGAAACTCCTCGGCAAGGGTGACGATCTTGTCTCCGATCTCCGCCCAGCGGGCGACCAATACATCGCGCATCAGAAGAACCCTCGTGAATGGTGTGGGGTGCGCGTCAATGGTAGTCGAACCGTTGCCATGATGCTTTCGACTTCTTGCCCTACAGCATACCAAAGTTAGTGCCGAATCCAGACCGGCGCGCTGAGACCGGCGCGGAGCGCAGGGACGTGCTCGCCATCGCGAACATCGGAGGGCAGGACCCCGAAGCGCTTGCGGAACGCCGTCACGAAGTGGCTCAGGGACCCAAACCCCGCCTCGAAGCAGGTGTACGTGACGCCGGCACCGTCATCGAGCAGCCGAGCCGCGTGCCGGAGGCGGACGGCCGTCAGGTAGCGATGCGGGGGGATTCCCATCAACGATCTGAAGGCACGAGCAAAATGATAGGTGCTCAAGCCTGCCGCGGCGGCCAGGTCGCCCAGCGTGAGCGTGCGTCCGTACTCGGTCTCGATGAGCTCGATCGACCGATCGATGCGCCGCATGAGCGGGGTCACGTTGCCTTGCCCGACAGCAGTGACGTTTTCGCTGGTTGTCATCGATTCGTACAGGACGGCGGCGAGCAGCTCGAACCGGATCTCCTGGCCCTCCCCGCAGCTTTGGAGCCGATGACGGATGAAGCGCTGAGTCCGCGAGAGCGCGGCCAGGGGCGGCCGCAGGGCGGGAATGTCCGCGGACCGAAGGTCGTCGACGGTGCGGGCGTCATAGCTCACCGTGAAGCATCGGTCGGTGGGCATGTCGCAGTCGTGCGTGCACGAAAACTCCATTCCCTGTGACGTCACGAAAACGTCACCAGGTCGAAGCGTCCACGAGCCGGCCCCGAGCCGGATGTCGAACGAACCCGCGTCCACGAAACTGATGGAGTCCTCGCGAGCCGTCTCCCGCTCCGGATCGCTGTGCTCGCCGGGTGGATGGTCGAACTCCCAGAGGCTGACTGCCGGCGTTTGCAGCAGGAGGGACACGCGATTCATGCCCGCACTTTAGCAGGTCCGCCGAACCGGTTCAATGAGCAAGAAATCGCAACTGGAGCGTGCAAACGCCTGGACGGGGAAACGGGTACGTCGCCGTTCACCCGTTCTTTCTCCGCTTCCACAACCCAAGCACTTCCACTTCGCGCTCGGGTGTAGTCCAGCGGAAGTCGGGCTGTCGTCCCTGCGGTAGCGCGGCAAGTCGATTGGGCCAGTCCGCGAGCGTATCGCGCACCGTGTCGGCGATGGGCCGGAACTTGAGCCCGGCAGCGACCGCTTTGCGATTGTTGATCTGCAGGTGATGCTCCTGATCTCCCTCGGGGATCATCCACGGAATCGCGTATGTCATGCGATGTTCCTTGAGGAAGTCGTAGTCATCGACCCACACGAGCGTCGCGTCGGGTTTTAGCGCGGCGTGCGTCTCGGCGATGAACTGGCCCCACTGCAGTCGTTCGCGCGGTCCCGTCGCGTTGTAGGTCCCGTTTCGCCTCTCTTCGACGATTTTGACCATGAACTCCGTCAGGTCACGCACGTCGACGAATTGCGATGGGTCAGTCTGCTTACCGGGCACCAGGATCTCGCCCCCGCGCGCGAAGCGCTGGGGCCAGTAGGAGAATCGGTCCGTGTTGTCGCCCGGTCCCACGATGTACCCCGGTCGGACGACGATGCCGCGATTGCCGAAGGCCTGCAGCACGACTTGTTCCGACCGCGCCTTGCGCACACCGTAGTCCGTGGAGTTGGGCGGGTCCACGATCACCCGCGCGGTCTCAGCATTGTTCGGCGTCTTGTACGGCAAAAAGACACCCGTAGACGAGACGAACAGATACAATCCGGAATCCTTGAGCAGTGCTGTCGATTGTCGGACCCAGCGAGGGTCAGTGGCCGAGTCGTCGAAGACGGCGTCCCACCTGCGACCGTCGAGTGCGCGAAGGTTGCCCTGGGGAATGGTGTCGTTGATCATGCGATCGCCGACGAGCCGCTCGATTCCTGGAGGGAGATTTCCGTCGCGTCGTCCGCGCGTGAAGATCGTGACCTTGTGTCCGCGCGCGACCATCTGCCTGACGAGATGCGGCCCGATGAATCCAGTGCCGCCCAGGATCAGGATGTTCATGGGCGCACCGCTCGCACCGGTGATGCCATGGGCTGCTGCTTCCGAGGCGCGCGAGACGGCGGCGGCCCCTCCAGCAATCACCGCACCGCCGGCGACCGCGCCGGTCTTGAGAAAGTCACGTCGTGTCAGCATCTACTTGGTCCTCGCGGAGCGCGGCTCGAGTCGATTCGAGGAAGGTACGCGAGAGCCCGAGCCGCTGTTGGAGCCTGTCGCCGAAGCGGGGTGGAGAGG
>JBQTIW010000108.1:0-15892 GCA_052387735.1 Gemmatimonadaceae bacterium | reverse complement strand
GCTCCGGATTCGGGTGACCGGCGGTGAGATATACGACCAGCGCCCGCCGGCCTTGCTCGCGGAGCCGGTGGAACCGCTCCGTCAGTGCGTCAGACGAAGTAGTCGCCGACATTGATCCCATAACGCTCGGGAGCGTCTGTTTTGATGATGGTGCGCTTGAACGCGCCGTTGGGGCCGACCTCGGAGAGATCGACCAGAAAACCAGGGTACAGCAGGTTCCCGCGCTGGTCGCTGACGATGCGCACGATGGGGCGCGACATCGCTTCGGGACGCGGATTGGAGGCATGCACGATCGCCAGCTCGAAGGTATCGAGCACGACGAGGGTGCCGACCGGAAAGACGCCGAGCAGGTTGATGAACCCCTTGACGATGACCTGATCCATGCCGCGGCGCGGATTGTCGCGCATCCCCGCCAGCACCGCCGCAGGAGACATGGGCACGGTCTGGTAGGCGCGTCTCGTGGTGGCCGCGTCGAAGCCGTCGGCGACCGCCACGATCCGGCTGAAGATGCTCTGCTCGCGCGGTCGCACCGGCTTCGGATAGCCGGTCAGGTCCATCTTCATATGGTGTTCGAAACACACCACCATGGCGCGGTACGGCAGTTCCTGCTGGCCCCGCATGTGGAAGAGCGCCAGCACTCCCAGCCACGGGTGCGCCGCCAGCCAGCGCCAGTCGTCGTCGCTGAGGTTCTCGGTCTTGTTGAGGACCGTGAGCGGGACCCGCGATTTGCCGATGTCGTGGAACAGGGCGGCGAGCCCCAGATCATACAATTGCAGCTTCGACAGTCCCAGCCGCCGCCCGAGCGCCACCGAGAAGATGCACACGTTGACCGAGTGCGTGAACGTGTATTCGTCGTAGTCACGGATGGTGGTGAGCCCCAGCAGCGACGTTTCCTCGTTGAGGATCTGATCAACGATGGATTGCACCACGCGCTTGATCTTCTGGATGCTGGGGGCCTGCCCCATCCGCACCGAGTTGATCACATCTTTGGTGACGGCCACCGATTGTGCGTAGGTGCGCTTCGCGGCTTCCTTGGCCCGCTGCTGAAAGTCGGTGTCGTCCTCGGTGTGCAACGGCGGCCCCAGGTCGAACGCGTGCACACCAGCGCCCTGGAGCCGTTCCAGCCAGTCGCCGATCGTCGCATCGGTCCCGGACTTGGCCTCGGCCATCAGCTGGGAGAGGAACACGAGCCAGTCGCGAGCCTGCGCCTCCGGCATCACCCGGAACGAGCCGATTCCGCACGCCCGCAACGTCGAGAGGATCTGACTGAACGACGCGTAGTTGTCGAGGTCGAGGCGCAGCCTGGTGGAGTTGACGAAGATGAACTCGTTCGAGGCGCGGAACTCCAGCTCGTGTTCGCGATCGAGGATGGCGCGCGCCGCGCCGGCGAGCTCCTCGAGCGCATTCTTGACCGCTTCGTTCTCCGGGGGGTACAGACGGATCACGCGCATCGCGCCGTAGATCGTCACGACGAGCTGTCGTCCCGCGCGGCGGAGGAACGAGTCGCCGGTGAAGTCGTTGAGCGACGCGACGCCGCCGCCGGAGGGCGTAAACCGGCCGCCGGTCACGCCGACGCTCCGCGTAGTCCGCGACTCACCGCGTTGCGGACGAGGATTTCCTTGTCGTGGGATGCCTTCTCCAGCGACCGGAGGGCGGCCGGCGAGGCGACCTTGCCTAACGCCATGGCGGCGCAGGCCCGCAGTTCGGCGTCCTCGCGCTTGCCGAACAGCCCCTTGCCGTTGAGGATGCCGTCGAGCAGGGCGATACCACCCTCGCCGCACATCGACCCATAGGCCTCGAACACGGCCATTTTTTCCGTGAGGTCGGCGCCTTCGACCTTCCGGTCCTTGATCATCCCTTCGAGCCTGGTCAGCGCCGGCCTGTGGCTGCGCGCCGCGAAGGCGCGGGCACTGGCAACCCGCACATCGCGCGACGCGTCATCGATGGTGCGCTCGAGCAGCTGGAGCGATCCGGGGCTGCCGATCTCGGCCAGCGCCTGTACGGCCACGAGGCGTGACTCCGCGTCCTGCTGCTGAATCATCCGGCCCAGACCGGGCACCGCGGCCGCCGCACGCATCGCTCCGGCCCGCCGCATCGCCTCGAGCGCGATCTCGCGCTCGGGCGCGCCGATCAGGCGTACGAGCTCGCTGGTATTCGTCGCGGCGAGTCGCGCCGCCGCCGTCTCCAACTGCGCGCGCACACGCGCGTTCTGCACTTTGCCGACCCACAAAAAGATCGTGCCTAACGCCCGCACCCGCAGCTGCTCGAACAGTTCGTTCATCTCCTGCTGGCCCACGGCTTCCACGCGCTCGTCGATCGACTGCAGCAGTTGGCTGAGCGCCTCCGGCTCGCTCAGCCGGTCCGCGAGCTGGAGCAGCCGCTCGTGCTGGGCCGGCGAGATGTCGCGGGCCCGGCTCGCCGCCACGCCGACTTCACGCAGGAGCATGGCCACGGTCCCGAGCTGCCCCGATGTCAGCAGGTTCACGAGGAGGGTGTCGAGAACGCCGATGACTTCGTCGCGGATCGTCGGGTCCACCTGCTGCTCGTAGGTATCGATCAGGATCGCCACCACGTTACTCCGCAGGTCCGCCGCGTATTCGCGCTGGATCGACGTGCGCAGGTACTCGATCTCCCGTTCCTCGAGGAAGTACAGCGTGGTGTTGAATTCATCGAGGCTCACCACGCCGGCGGGCAGCAGGTCCTCCTTCGGCGGCTCGCGGACCTGCGTGGGATCGACCAGCCGCTCGAGCTTCGCGTCGTCCGACGCATCCAGTGGCTCCATCCCGTCCACCAGCAGGTCGACATAGCGATAGCGCACGTAGTTGAACTCCTTCTCCCAGAGCACGGTGAGCAGATCTTCTTCATCGCTCCCCGTTTTCCGCACGCGCGCGATGACGTCGATGAGACCAACGAGCTCCTGCTGCTCCACGTCCTTGAGCAGCCGCAGCTCCCGAATGCCGTCCTTGTACAGCACCCACGGCAGCGCGTCCGTGGTCTTGTCCGGCTCATTCATGACCGGACGCCCTCCCCACGTGAGCTGCGTATCGGTCACCTCGAACAGCAACTCCTCGGTGTGCTGCCAGATCGGTGCGAACGCAGCCTTGACCACGTCCAGGGCACGCAGGTAGGTGGGGTTGTTGTGGAGGTAGAGCTGGTGCGCCCGGATCGCGCGCGCGAGCATGCGCAGCAATTCCTCCACCAGCGCCGGTGGGAACGGTGGTTCACGCGCCTCGCCGGGCGCCGCGGCTGTGGTGGACGCGGTCGGGCCGATCACAGCGGCAAAATACCCATTTCGCGCACCTGTGCCACATCCTTGTCGCCACGTCCACTCACGCACAGCAGCACATCCTCGTCAGGCAGCCAGCGGCCGCGCGACGCCGCCAGCCACGCCACCGCGTGCGCCGTCTCCAGCGCGGGGACGATGCCTTCGGTGCGACTGAGCAGCGTGAAGCCCTCGAGCGCCTCGCGATCCGACACGGCGACATACGTCGCCCGGCCGGTATCCTTCAGGTAGGAGTGCTCCGGTCCCACGCCCGGATAGTCCAGACCCGCCGAAATCGAGTGCGCGGGATGCACCTGGCCGTTTGCGTCCTGCAGCAGGTAGCTCAAGGAGCCGTGCAGCACGCCGGGAGTGCCACAACTCAGCGAAGCGGAGTGGCGGCCGGTTGCCAGCCCGTCGCCGGCAGCTTCCACGCCGATCAGCTCCACGCCCGCATCGTCGACAAACCCGGCAAAGATCCCCATCGCATTCGATCCTCCGCCCACGCACGCCACCACGGCGCGCGGAAGCCGTCCGGCGCGTTCGAGGAGCTGCGCGCGCGCCTCTCGCCCAATGACGGACTGAAACTCGCGCACCATCCGCGGATACGGCGCCGGACCGACGACCGATCCGATGATGTAGTGGCTGTCACGCACGTTGGTGACCCAGTCGCGAATGGCTTCCGTGGTAGCGTCCTTGAGCGTTCGCGTGCCGCTGTGCACCGGAACCACCGTGGCTCCGAGCAGGCGCATGCGATACACGTTCAGTGCTTGCCGCTGCATGTCCTCTTCGCCCATGTACACGACGCAGTCCAAGCCGAATCGGGCACATATGGTCGCGGTCGCCACACCATGCTGGCCGGCCCCTGTCTCGGCGATGATGCGCCGCTTGCCCATCCGCACGGCGAGCAGTGCCTGACCAACGGTATTGTTGACCTTGTGCGCCCCGGTGTGATTCAGGTCCTCTCGCTTGAGCCAGACGCGGGCGCCAACGCGCTCGCCGAGGCGGGGAGCGGGAGTCAGCGCCGACGGCCGTCCCACAAAGTTCCGCAGCAAGTCGTCGAGCTCACGGCGAAACGCGTCGTCGGTCATCACCTGGTCGAACGCGACCTCGAGCTCGTCGAGTGCGGGAATGAGCGTTTCCGGAACGTACCGGCCGCCGTACACCCCGAACCGGTCCCGTGAGGTTCCGGCGCCGGTCATCGATTGCCTCGAACGGCTTCAGCGAATGCGGTCATGCGATCATGATCCTTGATGCCAGGGGACGCTTCGATGCCTGACGAGACATCCACGATGTCCGGGGACAACGCGTGAACAGCCGACGCCACGTTCCCGGCGTGGAGTCCGCCAGCGAGGGCAATGCGCGCCGCGTCGCGGAATCCGTCCAGCACGGTCCGCGCAGCGGCCCAGTCGAACGCGCGACCAGTACCTCCTGTTCGCCCTTCGACACTGGTGTCGAACAATAGCACGTCGCAGTACGTCACGACTACGCGCGCCGAATCGGCCACGCGGCCTCCGACGACCGGGACGACGCACCACACCGACACGGCGGAGTCGGCACGAATGGCGTCGAGTGTTTCCACTGACATCGCCCCATGAAGCTGCACAGCGTGGAGCCGGAGCCCCTCGATCGCGGTCAGGACCTCGTGGACCGATGGTTCCACGAACACGCCCACTCGCCGTGGCTCGTCACCTAACGAGCCGAACATGTCGCGCGCGGCATGCATCGTGACCCGCCGCGGACTCGGTGCCAGCACGACCCCCAGATAGTCGGCGCCAAGGGCCGCTCCATGCCCGGCGTCCACGGCCCGGGTCAGACCGCAGAACTTGATCTCAGGCGCCACGGAGGATTCGCGGCACGGACGCCAGCTCTGCCACGCGGCCTCTCGCGTCGGACGCCAGGGACAGCGAGGAGCCCACCAGCACCGCGCTCGCGCCAGCGGCGGCAACACGTTCGACGTCAGCGCGCGACGAGATGCCGCTCTCGGCGATGGCGACGTAGGCCTTCGGGATCCGAGGGATCAGTCGCACCACGAGATTGGGATCGATCTCGAGCGTCTCGAGGTCACGGGCGTTCACCCCGATCATGGCCGCGTCAGCGGCAAGCGCGACGTCCAGCTCCACCTCGGTTCGCACCTCGATCAGGGGCTCGACCCCGATCTCCCTGGAAAGGGCTGCCAGGTGGATGAGTCGGTCAGGCGCAATCGCTCGGGCGATGAACAACATGGCCGACGCACCCAGAGCGCGAGCCTCGAGAATCTGGCTCTCGTCGACGTGAAAGTCCTTCTTGAGCAAGGGGACCGACACCTCCGCCGCCAGCTCCGAGAGATCCGTTCCGGAGCCCCCGAACTCTTCGGGCTCGGTGAGGACCGAAATACAGCTCGCGCCTCCTGCTATGTACTCCCGCACCCGGTCAACCGCGGACAGTCCTTCGTTGATCGCACCCCTTGAAGGGGACCGACGCTTGAGCTCTGCGATCACCGCAACGTGCGCCTGATTCGCGAGCGTGGGCGCGAACGGGGGACGTTGCGGTGCCCGCGCGGCCTCTCGTTCGAGCGCCCGACGGCGAGGTTGCAGGTCGCGGGCGCGGACATGCGCGGCCGCCGTGAGACGGCCGAGCGCCCCCACCGGTGGATGCCACAGGGTCTGCTCTTGCACTTCGGTTCTTGTTCGGTTATTGTCGGTTCGGAGCTTCTTCGGTACCAGCGTCGAGTCCAGACCGGGGCTCGCCCTGACCCTCAGACCGGTTGCGGAGCCCTTCATGCCGCTCACAAAACGGCAGCGCGAGATTCTGACCTTCCTCCAGAGCTATGCGGAGGAACGCGGCTACGCCCCGAGCTTCGAAGAGATCGCGGAGCAATTCAACTATAACTCGCTCGCGACGGTCCACGAGCACCTCTCGAACCTCGAACGGAAGGGCTACATCAAGCGCAGCTACAACGAGAGCCGGTCGATCGAGATCCTGCCGTCAGAGGCCTTTGCCCGGGCAGTGGAGCTCCCGTTGCTCGGTGCCGTCGCGGCGGGCGTTCCTATCGAAGCCATCACCTCGTCGGAAACGTTGTCAGTCCCCCAGGAGCTCGTGCGCCGACACGGCGATCACTATGTGCTGCGCGTGCGCGGCAGTTCCATGATCGACGAACAGATCCGCGACGGCGACTTTGTCGTCGTGAACGAACGCAAGTCGGTCGACAACGGCGAGATGGTCATTGCCCTCGTGCATGGAAACTCGGCGACGGTGAAGCGCCTGTTTCGGGAGCGCGACGGCCGCATCAGATTGCAGCCGGCAAACGATTCCATGACCCCGATCTACGTGCACGAGAATGATATCGCCATCCAGGGAATCGTGGTTGGGGTGATCCGGAAGTACTGAACGGCGGAAGCCTCCTCCGGATGCCCGAACCGCCCCCTGACGCCCGCTGGCATGCCTAACACCGACCTCGAAACGCAAGTCACTCGATCCCTCGTCACGCTGCTCCGGGAAGTCCTTCTCGGAGCGCATTCCGGTTTTCCGTACGTGTTGAATACCGGCGACGCAGGCTTCCTCGCCTCGGTCGAAGAGCTCAATGCCGCGCAGGCGAGCGCCAAACCGGGGGGACGCTCGTCGATCGCTGCGCACGTCGCCCACGTCTGCTACGGGCTTTCTCTGCTCAACAAGTGGAGCCGGGGCGACAACCCCTTCGCCGAAGCAAACTACTCGCTGGCCTGGAAGCAGCCGCACGTATCGGAGCACGAATGGCGCGCGCTCCTCGCCGAGACGCGCATCGAGGCGCAGGACTGGATCGCCGCTACCGAACAGCCGCGTGAGTGGGATCACGTCACCCTCACCGGAACTCTCTCGAGCGTCGTGCACCTCGCGTATCACCTCGGCGCGATCCGGCAACTCGATGCGCAGACCAGTGGACCGAAGGCCGCGGACTGAAGGGCAAACGGGTGAACTGGTTGGAGCGGGTAACGGGTTAACGGGGAAACGGGTAAGCAGGCGAAGGGATCTGCCTAGGCGTTTTCTAGGCAGCGTACGCAGCGCGCATGCGATCGAGCGCTGTCAGCCCTGCCTGATCTCCAATGCCCGCTCGCGCCCGAGCCACTCCCGCCGAATAGGTCTCGACCTGACCAGCCACATAGAGCGCCGCCGCGGCATTGAGCACCACTGCCGCGGTCGCTCCGGCACTCCCTCGCCCTCCGAGGATCTCCTGCACCAGTTCCGCGTTCCTCGCCGGGGGTCCGCCAGCGAGATCCTCGGCTCGCACGCCGGTGACGCCGAACTCTGATGGCTCGATCGTCCATGGCCGCACCTCGCCAGCGCGTACCTCCAGGACGTGTGTCGGGGCGATCGGAGAGATCTCGTCGAGTCCAGGCTCGCCGTGGACCACGAGCGCGTGCTCCGTGCCTAACGCGGCCAGGGCTCCGGCCAGCAGCGGCAGTCGGCTCCGGTCGGCAACGCCCAGCACCTGACGGCCGGCCCCCGCCGGGTTGGCCAGCGGCCCGACCACGTTCATCACGGTGGGAATCGCGAGCTCTCGCCGCACGGGCCCGACGTGGCGCATTGCGGGATGCATGGTCGGCGCAAACATGAAGACGATCCCTGCGTCGCGGAGCACTCTGGCCATGCGTTCTGCCGGCACGTCGAGGGGGACGCCCAGTGCCTCGAGCAGGTCTGCGCTGCCACACTGCGAGGTAAAGCTCCGGTTCCCGTGTTTGGCCACGCGTACGCCGAGCCCGGCGACGAGAAGCGCCGAGGCCGTGGAGATGTTGAAGGTGGTGATCGTTCCGCCCCCCGTGCCGCACGTATCCACCAGCGCGTCGCGTGCATCCGCGGCGAGTACGATCATCGCGCGTCGCAGTGCCCGTGCCGCACCCGCCACCTCGTCCGCCGTTTCACCCTTGACGCGCAGTCCCATGAGCAGCGCCGACACCTGAGCCGGTGTGGCCTCGCCCGCCATGATCGCATCGAATGCCGTACCCGCCTGTTCGTCCGACAGCGAGTGTCCCATCGCCAGCGCCCGGATGGCGCCCTGCACCGCGTTATGCGTCACCGATGCTCCCCAGCAGGCGATGCGGCAGGTCGTTACGCGTGGCGATCAAGGCGATGACCAGTCCCAGCAGGGAGACCCGCTCGACGTCCTCTTCGATGAACACGCCCCGCTTTGCCCGGTTGGTCAGGTTCACCACGCCGATGAGCTCCTCACGATAGATCAGCGGAAAGGAAATGAACGAACCCGTCGTGAGGTATTGGTCGCGCAGCAGCGGATGCTCGTTCACTTCGGAGGCATCCTGCACGAGGAGCGGCTCGCGCGAAATGGCCACGACCCCGGCAACGCCTTTTCCGTACGGAATGCGCGATCCCATCACGATGTTTGGCGCGAGCCCACGCGCCGCGGCAAGATAGAGCATCTCCGGCTCCGGCGCGCGCAACATCAACGAGCAGCGCTGCGCCTGCATGTCATCTCCCACGAGCGCCAGTAACCCGTCGACCAGCGCCCGCGGGTCCTTGGCAGTGTTGTCCACTCGCAGCGAACGCTCGATCAGGTAGAGCGTGCGCACTTTTTGCCGCAGCGTCTCGTGACGACGATGAAGCTCCACGTGCGCCTGTTCGAGCTGGGCGACAGCGGCGGTGAGCTGCTGCTCCACCGAGGCCGCCCTACGCCCCGCGCGTCGTGCGTCTTCCTGTGCCGCGGCGACGTCACGCTCGAGGTGCACCAGCCGTTCGGAGTCGGCAGCGCTGGCCGCCTGGCTGGCCGCACCACGCGCCCGGCCCAGCTCATCCTCGAGCGAGCTCAGTTTGCGCATGTACTCGCCGTGCACTCGCGTCGTGACATCCTCCAGTGTCGTGACCGCTTCGTCCCGCGCTTCGCGCTCCTGAAACCGCGCGTATCCGATGTCGAACAGTGCGGCAGCGGGACTCAGCCGCTCGGACGTGCGTGTGCCGAACATCCGACGCTGCTCATAGAGCGCGAGCACCGCCGACAACTGGCCGTCGGTGAGGAGTCCCCGGAGCGACAGGACCCCACCATCGGCAAAGGCGGTGAGTCCGAGCAGCCGAGCGTATTCGCCGGACTTGTCGCCGAGGTCGACGAACTGACCCCCGTTGGCCAGCATGGCTCGAACGGCGGGGGGGAGATGGTCGATGGTCGTGTCGACGGTCGATCGAAGGACCTGCCCGCCCGACGGCGTTAGGCGATCGCGCAGCAGGCTCCGCCGGCCATCGTATCGGAGGAGCCCGAGGACGGCTGACCGATCCGCCTCCGTCAGGGCCTCGCCAAGCGCCACCAGGGCGGCGTCCAGGTCCGGAGCCACGGAAAGGGCGTGCGCGAGCGACGGCAGGCTGCGGGTGGACATTGGCGAGCGGAAATGGTGACCTCTCCGCGCCCGGTTTTACCCGCGCGGGACGTGCAATGTGGACGCGTAGGTTGCGTGAAGTCAATCGGTTGTGACGCGCGCGCGTTTGCTTGACTTGAAGTGTCGTGAGGCTAACTTTCGCGGCGTGTCGGTGCGCACCGTGCAGCTCGTGCTGCACTACGACGGAGCCGCTTTCGCGGGCTGGCAGATCCAGCCGGACCAGCGGACCGTGCAGGGCGAGCTGGAGCGGGTGCTCGCCGGGCTTTGCGGACAACGGATCGTAGCGCAGGGGGCCGGCCGAACAGATGCGGGCGTTCACGCGCGCGGTCAGGTGGTCGGCGTGCAGGTGCCGGAGAAATGGCAGGCCACTTCATTGCGACGCGCAGTGAATGCACTTCTCCCCGACGATGTGTGGGTCGCGGCGGCGCATGAGATGCGTCCCGAGTTCCACGCTCGCTACAGCGCAACGGCCCGTCGGTACGCGTACTACATCGGCACGGACGATTCGGCGAAGTCGCCGTTTCGCCGCCGGTGGGAATGGCACGTGTCCCGGCCGATCGATCGCGCCGCGCTCGATGTGGCCGCGCGGGGAATCCTCGGACGACGCCAGTTCTACGCCTTCGCGGTACGCGGTACGGCGCCGGAGCACGATGATCATGCGTGCGACGTGACGCTGGCCGCATGGCGCGATCACGACCACGGTCTGTCATTCCACATCGAGGCCAACCGCTTTCTTCATCACATGGTACGATTCCTCGTCGGGACCATGGTCGACATCGCCAGCGGGCGCCGGAAGGCTGGGGACATCGACCGGCTGCTCGCCGCCGGCCACAACGACGAGGTGTCGGCACCGGCGCCCGCCCATGCCCTGTTCCTGGAGTCCGTCACCTATCCTTCAGACCTCTACCTTGCCTGAGCATGCGACCTATCTCCGGCGTCCCCGCCCCGGCGCGCGACGCTCCCTGGCAGGACGGCGTGTCATGAAAGACATCCTGACCTCGCTGGCGATCGCGTTAGGCGCGGCGTGCGAAGGCGCCGCCAGCGCCGAGCAGTCGCGCACCGCGGTGCCCGACACCATGCTGCGGGCCGCGCCGAGCGCTCAGATCGCCCAGATCGCCGCCTCGCGGCGCACCGCGATTACGGAAGCGGTGACCAGGATCGCTCCGGCGGTGGTCACCGTACAGACCGAGACCGTCGAACGCGTGCCGCTCGACGTCTTCGAGCAGTTCATGGGCGGACGGTCCGGACAGCAGACGCAGTCCGGCATGGGAACCGGTTTCATCATCCGGGCCACCGGGGTCATCGTCACGAACGAACACGTGGTCGGGGGAGCGACGCGCATCTCCGTCATGCTGCGTGACGGGACCACGTACCCGGCCAGGCTCCTGGGTCGCGACGAGACCAACGACCTCGCCGTGCTCAAGGTCGACGCCACCAACCTGCCGGTCGCCACGTTAGGCAACAGCGAAGAGCTGCTGATCGGCGAGTGGGCCATTGCCATCGGCAACCCCTTCGGCTTCGTGCTCGGGAACACCGAACCGAGCGTGACCACCGGGGTGGTGAGCGCCACCGGACGCAATCTCCTCGGGCGTACGGAAGGCAATGGCGTGTACCTGGGGATGATCCAGACCGACGCCGCAATCAACGTGGGGAACTCCGGGGGGCCGCTGGTCAATGCCAACGGTGAAGTCATCGGGGTCAATTCCTCCATCTACTCGCCGAGCGGCGGCTCGGTCGGCCTGGGATTCGCCATCCCGATCAACCGTGCGCGGCGCGTGGTGGACGACCTGCTCGAACACGGCAAGATCCGCCGGCCCTGGATTGGCGAGAAGCTCCTGACGCCGCAGGGCAACAACCCTCGTGAAATTGTCAGCGCCGGGGTCGTGATCCGCACGGTCGTCGCGGGATCGCCCGCCGACAAGGCCGGACTCCAGCCGGGCGACGAGATCGTGGCGCTCCGCGGCAAGCCGATGAAGAACGTGTTCGACTGGGAAGCCTCGCGGCTGGACATGCGGGTCGGCGAGACCGTCGCGCTCACGATCAAACGCGGCTCGCGCGAGCGGGCCGTGAACGTGACCGTGGCCGATCTTCCCGAGGTCAGCGCGCCGCGCGTCACCGTGCTCCGCGAGTTGCAGCTCACCTCGCTCACTCCCCAGATCCGCGCCGAGCGGGGGTATCGCAGCTCCCGAGGCGCCGTGGTCGTGGAGGTCTCGGACCGCGTCCGCGACGAAATCGGCATTCAACCCGGAGATCTCATCGTGCAGATCAATCGCACGACGATCGAAGCGGCACCCGACGTCGCGCGCGCCTTCGAGTACTATGGGGGGCGCTCGGTCATTCGGATGGTCTTCGAGCGCCAGGGCTTCCTCTACACGAAAGACTTCGAAATCACGCGGTGACCTCACGAACCGGATACGCCTCTCCGCTCTCCGAGCGCTATGCATCGCCCGCGATGCTTGCGCTCTGGTCATCCGCACGCCGCCATGGCCTGTGGCGGCGCCTGTGGGTGGCCCTCGCCGAGGCGGAGCAATCACTCGGCGTCGACATTCCCGACGCGGCGCTCGAGCAGATGCGCGCGCAGGTCGACACCATCGACTTCGACGCGGTGGCCGCGTATGAACGGAGATTTCGGCACGACGTGATGGCGCACGTGCACGCCTTCGGTGACGTGGCGCCCGCGGCGAAGGGATACATCCACTACGGCGCCACGTCCTGCTACGTCACCGACAACGCCGATCTGATCCTGATGCGCGACGGACTTGGGCTGCTCCGCGCCAAGCTGATCGCCGCGTTGCGCGCCCTGCGTGCGTTCGCGCAGGACTGGCGCGAGCAACCGACGTTAGGCTACACCCACCTCCAATCCGCTCAGCTGACGACGGTGGGCAAGCGTGCGGCACTCTGGATGCAGGATCTGGTCCTCGATCTCGCGGACCTCGACCATCGCCTCGCCACCCTTCCGTTTCGTGGCGTGAAGGGCACGACCGGGACCCAGGCGTCGTTCCTGCAGATCTTCGACGGCGATCACGACAAGGTGCGTGAGCTCGACCGGCTCGTGACCGCGGCGATGGGCTTCTCGCACAGCATCCCCGTGTCGGGGCAGACCTACTCGCGGAAGATCGATGCGCAGGTACTCGGCGTGGTGGCGGGCATCGCCGCCAGCGCCGCCAAGTTCGCCAGCGACCTCCGCATGCTGCAGGCGTTCGGGGAGATCGAAGAGCCCTTCGAGAAAGACCAGATCGGATCGTCGGCGATGGCCTACAAACGCAATCCCATGCGCAGCGAGCGGATCAACTCGCTCGCCCGATTCGTCGGATCGCTGGAGCCTAACGCCAACCAGACTCACGGCGTTCAGTACTTCGAACGCACGCTGGATGATTCGGCCAATCGGCGCCTGGTGATTCCCGAGATGTTTCTCGCGACCGACGCCATCCTCATGCTCCTGGTGAACGTGGCCTCGGGCCTCGAAGTGCACCGGGCGCGCATCGAAGCAAGGATCGAGGAGGAGCTCCCGTTCATGGCCACCGAGGAGTTGATCGTGCGCGCGGTGCGTCACGGCATGAGCCGGCAGGACGCGCACGAGGTGATCCGCCGGCATGCAATCGCCGCGGCGCGTGCCATGAAAGACGAGGGACTTCCCAACGACATGCTCGGACGCCTTGCCGCCGATCCCGAGTTTCCCGTCGCCATCCACGACCTTCGCGACGCGCTCGATCCCGGGCGGTTCGTCGGTCGGGCGCCGGAACAGGTGGATGAGTTCATCGCCGAGGTCGTGGACCCGCTGCTGCTGACCGCTCCCGCCAGCCAACAGCTCGATGAGGTGCGCGTATGACGGTCGCGACCACTGCCCTGCCGCTTCCCCTGCTCAGACGGGGCAAGGTGCGGGACGTGTATGCGGTGGATGGGGAGCGACTGCTCATCGTGGCGACGGACCGCGTGTCGGCATTCGACGTGGTGATGCGCGAGGCGGTGCCGTTCAAGGGTGCGGTGCTCACACAGCTGACGGCGTGGTGGCTGCGTCAGCTCGACGGAATTGTCGCGCATCACATGATCGCCTCCGACTCCGATGAGATCGCGCGCGAGGTGCCGTCGGTAGACGGCGCGCGGGATCTTCTGCGCGGCCGTGCTATGCTCTGTCGCCGCACGGAGGTCTATCCGATAGAATGCGTCATCCGTGGCTACATTACAGGGTCGGCGTGGAACGAGTACCGGCAATCCGGGACGCTGGCCGGTGAGCCGCTGGCGACCGGTCTCCGGGAGAGTGACCGCCTGACGCCCACGATCTTCTCGCCAGCGACCAAGGCCGAGAGCGGCCATGACGAGAACATCACCATTGCTCGCGTACGCGAGGTCGTTGGGAGGGCGACGGCGGATGAGCTGGCGACGCTTGCCCGCACGATCTACGAGTTCGGATGCCGCGTAGCGGAACCGCGCGGCATCATCATCGCCGACACCAAGTTCGAGTTCGGACAGGTGGACGGAGAGACGCTGCTGATCGATGAAGTCATGACTCCGGACAGCTCGCGGTTCTGGCCCGCCGACTCGTACACTCCCGGTCGTAGGCAGCCCAGCTTTGACAAGCAACCCTTGCGAGACTATCTCGACGCTGAGCGTGTCGCGGGACGCTGGACTGGAAACGCGCCACCACCACCGCTCCCACCACATGTGGTCGAGGCCACGAGCCTTCGGTACCTGGACGCATTCCGCCGCATCACGGGTTCTTCTCTCGATACCATGACACTCTCGTGAGTTTCGCGCGCGAAGGGCTGGTCTTTATTTTCACGGCAGCGGCCATCACGGCCGCGGCCTACGCCACGGCCGTGGCGAGGCGGTCGTGGCCGATGTGGCTCGCGGCGTTCCTGCTCACGCTGATCACGCTGTGGATCGCGTACTTCTTCCGCGATCCGGAGCGCATCGGCGATCGGGGAGTCGATCTCGTGATCGCTCCCGCCGACGGCCGCGTGGTGCAGATCGCCGAAGTCGACGAGCCGGCATTCCTGCACGGGCGTGCCAAGCGCGTCTCGATCTTCATGAACGTCTTCAACGTGCACGTGAACCGCTACCCGGTGTCGGGCACGGTGCGCTACGTGCACTACAATCCCGGCAAGTTCCTCAACGCCGCGACCGAGAAGTCCTCGCTCGAGAACGAGCAGATGTCGGTGGGCATCGAGCACAACGGCGTGCGAATCCTCGTCAGGCAGATCGCGGGACTGATCGCGCGACGCATCGTGACCTACAGCCGGGAAGGTGAACAGGTCGAACAGGCCGAGCGCATGGGCATCATCCGGTTCGGGTCTCGCGTGGATGTCTTCGTGCCGACGAGCGCGGAGATCGTGGTGAAGGAAGGCCAAACGACGGTTGCCGGTACCACGGTGACCGCCAAGCTGCGCGTGAAGTAGCGATGACCCGCCCCTTGCCGCGGACGGTGGTGTTGCTGCCCAACGGGTTCACCCTGGCGAACCTCTTCTTCGGTGTGTTTGCCATCGTCGCAGCGTCGCGCGGAGACTACTCGAGGGCTGGCGCGTACGTCGTGTTCGGGGGGATCGCCGATGCACTCGACGGTCGCGTCGCCCGGGCCACGCAGACGGGGAGCCGGTTTGGGGAACAGCTCGATTCTCTCGTCGATGCGATCTCGTTTGGCACGGCGCCGGCATTGATCATGTACTTCGCCGTCCTCAATCAGCAGGGCTGGGACTGGATCTTCTGCTTCATGTTCACGATGTGCGCGGTGATCCGTCTGGCGCGCTTCAACGTCGAACAGGCTGGCCGGGCCAAGACCCATTTCCACGGTCTGCCAAGCCCGATGGCCGGGATGACCCTCGCCACGTACTACTGGTTCTCACAGACGCCGCTGTACACGCAGACGATGATCGCCGACCTGCCCTGGCATGTCATGCTGCGATACATCATGCTGGGCCTGAGCTTCCTGATGATCAGCAACGTGTCGTATGCGGCGATGCCGACCATCGGCTATCGGTCGGTGCGGGAAGTGTTGGGCACCCTCCTCGTCATCGGCACGATTCTCGGCGTGATCTTCTTGCCGAAACAGTTCTTCTTCCCTGCCCTGCTCGGCTATGTGGTCTACGGGCTGGCGCGCACGGTGCTGTTCGGCCTGTTGGGGCGGCTGCCGCAGGGTGAGATCCCGGGACTCGCCGAAGGCACCGCCGACGAAGCGCTGGACGATCGTCTTCGCCGGCGCCGGCGCCCGCGCCCGGTCCGCCGCGGGGAATGCACCCCCCCCCCCACACCCCCCCCCAAGAGGACACCCCACGGTGTGCCGGTTTGGTGTGGCCCATGAAAA
>JBQTIW010000107.1:0-11921 GCA_052387735.1 Gemmatimonadaceae bacterium | reverse complement strand
GATAGACCAGGATCCGATCCTCGGCGGATTCGGGAAACACGTTGAGTCCTCCCTTCCAGTTCCGCAGAATCGGTCGCAGCTGTGACCCCGCCTTGTGGTACGCTTCGGCTCGGAACGACCCGCCATCTGCATAACGATGCTCGAAGCCGAGCGTCCACTGTTTCGAGAGCTCAGAGGGGAAGTACCGGTTCAGGCGGTCGAAGGCATTCTCGTCGTTGATGCCCTGTCGCTGACGGTAGTGGCCCCACCCCGCACGCAGCGACGTGCGATCGGACAGCCTGACGAGGGCGTGGAGGCGCGGACTCCAGTCGCTGTCGTGTGTGTAGTCCGCCCCATCGTATCGGAGCCCGAGCTCCAGCGTCAGGGGATCGACGACCTGAATGCGATCGCTGACGTACGCTCCGATCGTACGCCCACTGGACTTCTTTGATCGGCGCGTGATCCGTGGATAGTAGCCGGTCGTATCCGGGGTGGGATCGTCAGGGTTCTGTGTGACGCGGTTGGTCCAGTCGAAGTTCGCGTCCATGGACCGGAGATCGTAGCCCCAGTCGAGGACCATCCGCTCGGACCGCTGAAACGAGAAGTCCTGCTTGAAACCGCGAACCGAGAAATCGCGCATGCCGTTCACACCATAGATCTCGATCGGCAGCTTGGTGTAGTGCTCGTCGCCTTCTCGTGTGGCGTCGACAACGCCGAGAGAGGCGAGCGTGTTCACGGCGACGTGCCGGCCGAGCAGGGAGCGCAGCGACATCCACGCGTATGAGTTGCCATAGCCATTGTTTGCGGCCTCCTGCGTCGGGATCGTGTCGTTGAACCCGGTGGTCCCGTTGATGGTGAACCTGTAGCGGTCGCTGGCGTGCAGGACGTTGAGAGAGAGGGCGTGGTTGGCATGAAGGCTGTAGCGCACGGTTCCGAAGAGGTCGTGATAGCTGGGTGCCTTGGTTTCCTTCTTCTTGATGATGCCGAGGATCAGGTCGACGAATCCCCGGCGGCCGGAGAGGAGCCAGGAGCCCTTCCGGTTGCCGAACGTGCCCTCGGCCAACGCGTGAATGCTGGTGAAGCTCGCGCCGACGTTCAGTTGCGTGCCACCTGCCTTCGGTGTCCTGGACGAGATGTTCATCACACCGCTGCGCTTGTCGCCGTAGCGGGCTGGAAAGCCACCGGTGAGCAACTCCACACCATCGATCGTCTCGACATCGATGATGCTGAGCGCGCCTTCGTTGAAGTCCTTCAGGTGAAAGGGCTCGTAGATCTCGAGACCATCGAGCACGATCAGGGTCTCGTCGTGACGGCCGCCACGAATGGAGAAGTGGGCGCCGTAGTCACCCGACGAGAGGCCGGGCAGGCGATTGAGGGCGCGAAACAGATCCTCACCGAATGGCGCCGTTTCGATATCGGTCCGGGAAATCGTCTGACGCGCCGGCCCCGTCTCGAGGAGAGAAAACGAGCCTGGCGCGACGGTGACCTCGGCCAGTCGGAACGCGGCTGGCGTCATGGAGATCGAGAGTCTGTCGCTTGCTCCGGCAGCGACCACGACCTCGCTCCGATCCAGCGGCTCATACCCAAGACGTCGTGCCTGGAGGACGTACGTCCCGGGCGGTACGGATCGCAGCGTGAACTTTCCATTCAGATCGCTTGACCCCCGCAGCGTCGTGCCGCGGAGCGTGAGCTGTACGAGGCTCACGGGCCTGAGCGAGGAAGCGTCGGTGACGTCGCCGACGATCGAGCCTCCGGTCGACGTGTCAGCGACCGCGTCGCGTTCTCGGGTTTGCGTCTGTGTCTTCGAGGGCAGCGCACACGTGACCGCTCCGACGAAGGCTACGGCAATCTTCCAGCTGGTTGCCATGGATCCCGACTCCTCTCGAGTACCCGAGGAGCCGATGACCGACGCGTTTTGTGACAGCGGTGCGGAACAACCTTCACCCGGGAGGAGTGATGTGGAAGAAGGCGAGCTCCTGTACGTCCACAGTACTCTTCTTCGTCAGGCGCACAGCCGTCGAGGCCTTCCCGATGAGTCCCTGATCTGCAAGGTACTCGCACGCTGCGGTCACCCCTTCGATACCCAGCGTCCGCCGGAAGTGATCCTCGATCTCGGTGCACGAACGTGCTTCGCCTACCTCACGCAGGTGATCAAGCACCGTTGCGAAGAGCATCGGGGCGCGCTCGGCGATGTAGCGGTCGACCGCATCGAGCGCGGCCTCGACGTTCGTGCGCGTCTTCTTTCCGTTCAGCAGGTCGGCGTACACCGTCCGGAAGAATGTCGGATTGAGCTGCACCGCCTGCGGGATCACTTCGCGGTCGGCGAGCAGACGCCGGCCAATGACCTCGATCTGCGCAAGTGGCGTGGCGGCATAGAGAAGCCAGAGCGCCGTGTAGTCGAGGTCACCGCGTGTCAGCAAGAACTTGTGGGCTTTGTAGATCGGCCCGAGCGCGTGCGTCGCCGCGCGCAGAAGCTGCACCTGCGTATCACGTTCGCCGATTTGCGGCAATCGGGCGCAGAGATCGGCGATGGTCTCGTCGTGCGTATAGAGCAATCGCCCTTTGGTGAGAAACGAGTGTGTGAACGAATTCCGGAGCGACCCCTCGACGGCGGTTCGGAAGGTGGCGCGCGGCATGAGCATCGCGTGCACGTTCATGCCGTCTGCGAACAACGACACGTGCGAAGATTCCACCTTCCGGTCGTCGATGGTGACGAGCACGAGGTCGATGTCGGACTTTGCCCACACTGCGTCGTGCGACAGACTGCCGCAGAGAATCGCCGCGAGGATCGCGCGGTCGTCCCTCACCCGTTCGACGAGTCGCTCGAGTGCTTCGGTGAACTGCTGCTGCGTCGATCTGGTGTCCATGCGTCTCACCGTCCCGCGGCGCTACTCGCTCGCCCTCGAGAACGCTCCGTTGATGTCATCGAACGGGATCGAGCGGGCGAGGCCACTGAATGTTCCCAGGTCGGCGATCTCTCGCGCCGCGTGCAAAAACCCGGTCCAGGCGGCGCGGGCGAGGGCACCCCCCACGCTGATCCGCCTGACACCAACGCGTGTGAGATCGGCGACCGTGGTGAAGTCGCCGCCGACCAACACATTCACGGGCTTGGGTGCTACAGCGTCGACGACCGCCGTGATGTCCGCGATGCTCCGCAGCCCGGGCGCGTAGAGACAATCGGCGCCCGCTTCGGCGTAGGCAACGAGGCGACGGATCGTTTCGCGCAGGTCGGGTCGACCGACGATGAAGCCTTCGGACCGGCCGGTCAGCAGAATGCCCGTCGCACTGTGGTCGATGGCCCCGCGTGCCGCTCGAATCCGCTCGACCGCCAGCGAGAAATCGAACAGCGGACTGGAGGCGTCACCCGTGGAGTCCTCGATCGAGAGGCCCGCGACCCCCGTGGCCGTTGCGGCGGTCACATTGACGGCAACCGCGCCAGGCTCGATGGCAAAGCCACCCTCAAAGTCGGCGTTGACGGGCACGGGAACACTGTCGCTCACCGCGCGCAGGTGCATCAGTGTCTCGTCGAGCGTCACCCGGTTGTCAGACCGGCCGAGGCTCCACGCGAGTCCGGAGCTCGTGGTCGCGAGCGCCCGGAATCCGAGCTGAGCGAGCAGCCTGGCGCTGCCGACGTCCCACGGGTTTGGAATGACGAAACAGCCGGCGCGATGCAGCTCCCGGAACGTCTGGTACCGATCCGTGCGTTGGTGCATGCCGACAAGATACTCCCCCCGGCGCGGGAAGTGGAGCCGGAAGAGGGGCGTAGCTGCCTAACGTGATACCAGCATCGTCCCGCCAGGTTCGGCGGCAGGTATCACCACACGACCACATTCGTCCACTCACTGCTCTCCGCTCCGCGTTCCCCAATCACCGGCTCAGCCAGTACGCGAACTTCACCAGGAAGGTGTTGTCCGGATGCAACTCGAAGAGGTCCCGGTAGTCGCGGGCCCACGATTGCCGCGGGTTCTGATTCGACGCATCCTGGCGACCATGCGCCCACACCAGAAACAGCGTGGAGCCCGGGCGGTATTCCCAGCGGGCGACCGCGTTCGTGCGCAGCTGGGTGAACTTGAAGGACGATTGCGACCCCGCCGGTGGCGTGTATGACGTGAACCGGTCATCGTACGTCGCCGCCCCCGGTGTCCCGCTCACTTCACGAACATCGGAATAGGTCCCCGACGCCACAAACGGCTGCCCGTAAAACTCGAAGGTCAGGTCCGGGGTGACCGTGTAGTTCACGCGGGTATTCATCGAGACCGTTCGCTGGTCGAGATGCGCGAACGTGTAGTGTGTGAGACCCCCGGTATCGGTGAAGTTGCCGTACCACTGTGTGTTGTTGTGGTCCCTCGAGAATCCGGCGCCAACGCTCGCCTGCAGCCGCGTCGAGAAACGGAAGTTCACATACGGATTGAGCGCCGACCCATTGGACTTTCCTTCGTCGGTGAACCCGAGGTTGACCCACATCCCGCCCGACACCGTCTTGCGGCCGTCGGTATTCACCCCACCCCATAGAAAGGTGCCGCGGGATCCACGAAGGGGAGGGCCGCCTCGCGTACAGCGATCGCAATAACTCTCGGTGAGCCGGCCGAACGTCGTGCCGAGGTGCACGTCCCAGTTGTTCTGGAGGCCCATGTGTCCGTTGAAATTCAGGGCATTCTCGAGCCGTGTCCCCGAGGTGTTCCACGATTCCCAGTGGTTTCCGTTCACCTGCGCCCACCGGTAGATGCCTCGCGCCTCGCGAAAGCTCAGCGCCGCCCACGTGCTCCAGTCGACGATGTCGGCGCGTCGCAGGAAGCCGATGTCATTCACCTCGAATCCGGCCGACTGCCTGACGATGCTGCTCTCGAAGCGGGTGATGCCGCCGCCGTACTTGCCGAACTTGATCTGTTCAGCGTGGCCGGACAGCGACGTCCGCGACGAATCGACGTCGAGGCCATCACCGGGCTGCTGGAAGTAGTGGACGGAGTTGCGCTGCGTGCGATAGATGACGTCCCGCGATCCGGTGACGTGTGACGCGGCAAGCTGACCCGCCAGCTCGTATTGGCCGTCGTGAAAGCGATTGCGGAACGTCGCACCGGTCGCGTAGGCACCGCTATGCAGGTACGGGCTGCTCCAATCGTCGAGCGATCGGTTGACCGCCGTGGCGATCACGCTGACTCCGGCCTCGCCGCCCCGCAGATCCTGCTGCCCACGCAGCACGGCGAAGTTGGTGAACGGTTCTACCGTGCGGCTCCTGGTGCCTTCGACCCGTTGCGTCACCGCGTCGAGCAGACCGAAGGAGAGGCCGTTCCGGGTACGACCGGTGAGCTTGGTGGCAGCGGCGATCGACGTCGAGGTCGGCGTGGCCGAGTTGCCGTACAGATCGCGCAAGGCCGGTGAGCGCCCAATGCGACGCGAGTAGAACAACCCTTCGTTCGTTTGGCAGTCGACCACGATGTAACAGTTGAGTTGGAATTGGTACAAACCCGTCCCTTCCACGAAGAACGGCCGGCGCTCCGAGAAGAACGTCTCGAACGCCGTCAGGTTCACGACGGCGGGATCCGCTTCCACCTGGCCGAAGTCCGGATTCACGGTCGCGTCGAGCGTGATGTTGGGCGTGATCCCGAACTTGAGGTCGCCGCCCATCGTGATCTGATTGTCGCGCTCGTACCGCGCGCCAGGCATCGTCCGCTGCACGTTCTTTGTGACGGCATACGGTGTGACTTCGAGTCTCCGCGCGCTGGTGATCCCCGTCAGTCCGGTGAGGCGCCCAAGCTGCGACACGATGCCGTTGCGCGTCGGCGACCACAGCGGCCACGCCGCCCGTTCGCGGTATCGCTCGATGTCGCGCCAAATGCCGAACCCGAACGTATGCTGCGCCGCCGGTGCGTACCGAAGCTGCGACAGTGGGATCCGAAATTCGGCCGTCCACCCCAATGAGTCCACGAGGGTCGCGACATCCCAGATGCCGTTCCAGGATGGGTCCTCGTTGCCGTCGTTGCTCATCGAGAAATCGCGCTTGACACCGTCCGGATTCACCGCGAACTCGAAGCCGCTCCGCTTGTCGTCGTACGAATCAATCAGCAGTTTGATCTGGTCCGAGGGGCCCCGGACATCCCGGCGAGAGAGCGCGTGCATGATGCTGTCCGGGTGCGGGTCGAACATGCGCACGAAGACGTACAGATTGCTCTCGTCGTACGCGACCTGGAATTCCGTCTTGAAGGTCGGATCGACGTCGACGCGCGGCTCGAACTGCCGGAACTCGGAGAACGTTGGCGCGCTCCGCCAGACGGCGTCGTCACTTCGTCCATCAATGCTCGGGGCACGCGGCGCACGGATGGCCGTCGCAGTTTGGGTCGTCGCGCGTGTGTTCGATTGAGCCGCTTGCGGCGGCAGCACAAGCGTAGCAGCGGTCAGGGCGATGACGGGGAACGGCATCAGGAGTCCTGTTCAGCGATGGCGATTGGACAGGAGCATCGGCGATTTGGTTGGGCGATTGATGCTGATGTTTCAATCTCTTGTTGTGCGACGCCTGTCGTGGATGCTGATGCGTCGAACCGGTGGCGGGAGGGGCCAGGGCCGGTCGTTGGCGTGGGAGGAGAGGGATACCTAACGAGCATCGGGCGAGCGGGGCCGCCTGGCGCAGGCACCGTGAGTGATCACCGCGTCTCGCTCGCCGCTCCCCGCTCCTCGCTCTCCTCCGCACCGCCTTGCGCCGCGCCTGGATCAGGCTGCAACGTCACACCGGCCTGAAGTCGCGGAGCCAGGTGCCACAACCATCGACCGCCACTCAACTCCAACCGTCTTCCCGATGAGCCTCGTTCGAGCGGCCCTGGCCGGTCTGCTCCTGACGGCCGGGGCGGTCGCCGCACCGGCCCAGTCCGCTCCCGTCAGGGCATTCACGGGCCTGACGCTGATCGACGGCACCGACCGGCCGCCCGTCGCCAACGCCACGATCGTGGTCCAGGACGGACGCGTCGTTGCCGCCGGAGCGGCGGCCGGCGTGAGGATTCCCCCCGAGGCTCAGCGCGTTGCGCTGGACGGCAAGACGGTGATTCCCGGCCTGATCAACGCCCACGGTCACGTGAACGACCCGGCGCGAGATCTTCGCATCTACGCGGCGTACGGTGTCACGACTGTATTCAGTTTGGGGAACGACCAGCCGCCGGTGTTCGCTGCACGCGCGGAGCAGGGAACCCCGTCCCTCGCTCGGGCACGCGTGTTTGTGTCGGGTCCGGTGCTCACGCCGACAACGCCTGACGAGGCGCGCGCGCAGGTCGTCGGCGTCGCGGCGCAGAAGGTGGACCTCGTGAAGATTCGCGTCGACGACAACCTGGGCACGACATCGAAGATGTCACCCGAGATATACCGGACAGTGATCGACGAGTCGCATCGGCGCGGGCTCAGGGTCGCGGTGCACGTGTTCTACCTTGCCGATGCAAAGGCGCTGTTGAGCGCCGGCGCGGATTTCGTCGCCCACAGCGTGCGCGACCTGGATGTCGACGGGAGTCTCATCAGCGCCTTCAGGTCGTCAGGCGTGTGCTACAGCCCGACGCTGATGCGCGAAGTCTCGACGTTCGTGTACGAATCGACGCCCGAGTTCTTTGCCGATCCGCTGTTCCTCGCGCACGCCAACCCCGAGTGGGTGGCGACGCTCAAGGAGCCGGCGCGACAGGACGCGATGCGCCGGAGTCCCTCGGCACAACGGTACAAGGCCGCTCTCGAGGTCGCGAGTCGCAATCTCAAGACGCTCTCCGATGCCGGCGTACCGATCGCGATGGGAACCGATACCGGCCCCACCGGCCGCTTCCAGGGCTACTTCGAGCTGATGGAACTGGAGCTGATGGTGAAAGCCGGACTGACGCCTCGTCAGGCACTCAGCTCGGCGACGCGCGACGCGGCGCGGTGCATGAGAGTCGAGGCGCTCGGAACGCTCGAGCGCGGGAAATGGGCAGACTTCGTCGTGCTGGACGCCGACCCGCTGTCGAACATCGGCAACATCCGGCGCATCTCCTCGGTATGGATCGCCGGGAACAGGGTCGATCGCTGACCTCGCGTGTTCGCGTTTGCGCAGCACGCCCACACGCCGCCACGTCGGCGTAGTTGCCGTTGTTGCCCATGTCGCGGACGATGGTGAAGCCTGACGCGAGCATCTGGATGCCGTTCGACACCGCCTCGCCGCTCCCTGAGCGGTCTGTCCGCCGGCCGGAGGACGGAGACACGCGAATAGCGGGGCATAGGTGAGGCGCGGCGCGGGACTTGCGCATGGGTAGGGCTCGCGTCAACCTACGCTTGGCAGTGCGCACAGCGGGGGAGCGCATGAGCGGCTGGATCGGAATCGCCACCGAAGTCGCGCTGGCGGCGCAAGTCGCGAGCGCCGCACTTACCGGCACCGTCCGCGATGCCGCGTCCGGGCACCCGCTCACGGGCGCGACGGTGGCGCTCGTCGACCTGCACCGGGTGACGCGCACCTCATCCGATGGTCGCTACGCGTTTGCCGGCGTTCCCCCCGGACCTCAGCACATCGTCGTCCGGTACATCGGCCACGCGCCGCGGACCCTGCACGCGCTCGTGCCTCCCGACGGCGTTCTGGAGATCAACATCTCGCTCGTCGCTGTGCCGACGCACCTGCCACGCCTAACGGTGCAGCCGGCGATCGTCGTTCCCGGCATCGACGACATTGGCGGCGGTGGTTCGGCCGAACGCGCGGTGTCTCGCTCCGCTGTTCGACACTATCCGCTGCTCACCGAGCCCGACGCCTTTCTCGCCCTGGGCGGAGGCTGGGTGCACGCCCAGCCGGAGTCTCCCACTGGCCTGCACATCCGTGGAGGCGCGTCGGACCAGACGGCGTATCTCCTGGATGGGATACCCGTCTTCAGTCCGTACCACACGGCCGGGATGTTCAGCGGCTGGAACCCGGACGCGATCGCCGAGCTTCACCTGTCGTCGTCGCTGCCCGAGGCGTGGGCACCGCACACGTTGTCGGGTACCGTGAGCGCCGTCACCCGTGCGGCCGGACCGAGCGTCGAGGCGCAGGGATCGGCGAGCACGAGTCATGCGCGCTTCCTGGCCACCGGTACCCTCGGGCCTCCCGGCAGCAGCTTTTTGCTCAGCGGCCGCACGGGGTATCCCGCCCTCATCGCCAAGCGCCATGACGCGTCCTTCCAGCGCGGGAGGACCGGCGATTGGCTGGCCCGGCTCGAAAGGGCCACGTTAGGCGGTCGGCTGCGCCTGCTCGGGTTCGTCAGCGAGGACGAGCTGGATGCGCAGGCGGCCGCGGACGTGGCCGGCGGACCACCGGCCCGTCGACTCCGGAATCGCTTCGAATGGAGCAGCACCTCGGTTGGCGCCGTGTGGCGGCGGGAGGGCCGCTCGGCCGACTGGCGGGCCCAGGCCTGGAGCGCGCGCGGGTCGGCCGGAGCGCTCTGGCTCGCGGAGGCAGGGAGCGTGGCGCTGGGATCGGCGCGGCATGACCGCGGGCTGGCCGTGGCCACGGAACGTCGCAGCCGGAATGCGACCACGACGTGGGGCGCCCGGCTGGAACGTGTGGCGACCGACTATCGCGTCGACCGCACGTCCGGCGATTCCATGCTGGTGGGCATGGCCGGAAGTGCGGTGATCACCACCGCGCGCGTCGAGCAGGACCGTACGTTAGGCACTGCCTGGCGCCTTCGCCTGGGTGCAGCGGCTGCGGGCGAACGCGCGACGTGGCGCCTGAGCCCGCACGCTCAGCTCGAGTGGCAGTGGACGCCGGCACTGTCGCTGTCGGCGAGCTACGCGCGCGCTCATCAATTCGCCCAGTCGCTTCGCAACCCCGAATCGCTGACCGGGAACGTATTTCCGGCAGACCTGTACGTGGGTCCGGGAACGCCGGGGATGCCCATCGCTCACAGCGACCAGGGTGTGATCGCCGCGCGGTACACGTTCGCGGCGGGTCCGCGCGTCGGCGCCCAGGCATATGCGCGCTCGATGCGTGGGCTGGTCCTGGTCGCGCCTGCCGATCCCGAGCCATTCGCCACTCGCTCCTTCGTCGTCGGCGCGGGCACCGCACGCGGCGCCTCGGTCGACGTTGCCATGAGCGCCAAACGCTGGGGCGCCACGGCCAGCTACGGAGCGCAATACGTGGAGTATGTGACGGGTTCGCTGCGCTACATCCCCGACCACGGTGCACGGCATCTGGCCGAGGTGGGAACGATCGTCTTTCCGACGGCCACCTCGTCGATCCGCATTGGGCTGGCCGCCGAGGCCGGGCGTCGCGCCACGCTGCCGTCCGGTGCGTTCGAGTGGGAGGCATGCAATCTGCGGGATCGGGGATGCGAATTCGGCGGCAGCCCGCGCACGAACGGGGGACCGTTAGGCGGCACGGTCCTGCCTGGCTATGCCCGTTTGGATGTCGGGGTGCAGAAGCACTGGCACCTGGGGCTGCGTGGTCGCGACGCGACCGTCGCGTTGTTCGGGGCCGTCACCAATGTCGTCGGGCGGCGCAATGTGCTGACGTTCGCGCGTGACCCGGTGACCGGCGCGTATTCCGCGGTCGACATGCGGCCGCAGTCGCCCCTCGTCTTCGGACTGGACTGGCGCTTCTGAGCCTCCGCTACCCAGTTGTCACAGATCGGCTCGCCCACCGGTTCCCTTGGTAGACCAGAGGGGACGATCATACGTGTTGCATGGACGCGAAGTCGCCGCAGAACCAACCGGTCCCGTGATTCGGCGCGAGCCTCGAGCGGCCCCGCGCGACGCCGCCGGACCGTCGTTCGAAGGGGAGTTCAGGGCGCTCTTTGCCGTGCACTTCGATCGCGTCTTTCGCGTGCTGAACCGGATCGCCGGTGACGCCGACCTGGCCGCCGATCTGACCCAGGATGCATTTGTACGGTTGCTCGAACGCGGCTCGATGCCGGGCGAACCGGCGTCATGGCTGATCACGGTCGCACTGAATCTCTTTCGCAACTCGCGCACGACCGAGAGCCGGCGGCGGCAGCTGCTGACCGTTGAGCGTGGCGGTCGTGCGCACTCGGATCCGTCGCCCGCCCCAGACCGCGCCACGGAGTCGCGCGAGACGCAGCGCCGGGTGCGTGCCGTTCTCGATTCGCTTCCGGAGCGCGAGCGCAACATGCTGCTGCTACGGGCCGAAGGGTACACCTATCGGGACATCGCCGTGGCGCTCGATGTCCATGAGGCCAGTGTCGGCACGCTGTTGTCGCGCGCCGTCCAGTCGTTTCGCGGAGGCTTCCATGACGATGACGCACCCTGACGACGAAACGCTCCTGCGCTCCGCGCATGGCGAACTGCCGGTGGGGGAGCGCGCCGTGGTGGAGGGTCACCTCGCGTCGTGTGCGGCATGCCGCGGCCGGATCTCACGCATGTCCGATGACGAACGCGAGGTTCTGGGGCTGCTGCGTGAGCTGGACGCTCCAGGTCCTGTCGTGACGGTGGACGGCGTCTTTGCTCGCGCGGCGCGCGGCCGCAGGCTACGGTTTCGAATGGCGGCGGGCATCATCCTCGCGGTCACCGTCGCGGGCGCGGCCGCGGCCATGCCCGGGTCCCCGATCAGGCGATGGGTGCGCGAGACGATCGCCCGGCTGAGCGATGATGCGCCGGCGCGCCTTCCCGCACCCGCGGCCTCGCAGCCGACGCCGGCGCCAATGTCGGGTGTCGCCGTGGCGCCGGGCGCGTCGTTCGTGATTCGCGTGGAGAGACCCGCGGGGCGTGGCGTCGTGGTCGTCTCGCTGACAGACGATTCGGCGATCGTGGCCCGTGCCCCGTTAGGCGCGGCGACCTTCACCGCGGATGTCGGACGTCTCGTCGTGACCCTGCGTGACAGCGTCGTGGAGGTCGTGCTGCAGATCCCGCGGGTGGCGCCGAGCGTCGAAGTCCGGGCCGGGGGGGAGCGCGTGTTCCTGAAGCGGGGGGCGCGCATCACGACGGGCGTGACACCCGACGACGCAGGGCGCTATCGCGTGCCG
>JBQTIW010000106.1:0-14463 GCA_052387735.1 Gemmatimonadaceae bacterium | reverse complement strand
ATCCCCCTTGGTGTACTTCTCATCCGGCCAGAAGACTTTCCTCGGATTGGAGATGTTCACCGTTTTCTGCACGACACGCGGAGGAAGCGCCGGCTCGCGATCAAGGTCCTGACCCGCTGACCCGCTGACCCGCTCGCCCGCTTGCCCGTCACCCGCCTGCCCCTCACCCGCATGCGCGCGTACGCGCTCGCTCCACCCCTGCCGCTCACACTCATGCGCCCGCTTGTCGTCCCGCAAACGAAGGAATGCCGGATGGCGCAGAATCCCGTCCGGCGTCCATTCGGTGTAGCGCACCTCGCAGACGTAGACCGGCTCCACCCACGTCGTCGTGCTCGTCTCCGGGATGGCTTCCGACGGCAGCGGCTCGGCGCCCGGAGCCTTCACCGGTCCAAAGCACGGCGGCGTCGGCCGGACGATGGCCGACAGCATCTTGTGGTACTCCTTCAATTGCTTGTCGCCGAACCCCGTGCCCGCGCGGCCGGCATACACCAGCTTGCCGTCCACGTAATCCGCGATCTGGAGCGCGCCGAAACCGGCGCGATGGCCCTGAGGCGCGGTGAACCCGACGATCACGAAGTCCGCGCTCCGCTGCGCCTTGATCTTGTACCACAGGTTCGTGCGCCCCGCCTTGTACGGCGCATCGGCCTTCTTCGCAATGATGCCCTCGAGGCCCAGCGTCCCAACCTGCGCCAGCATCGCCTCTCCCTGCGTCGGGATGTGCTCGAGGAAGCGGACGGGCCCGACCGGCGGCACGGCCCGCTGCAAGAAGTCCTTTCGCGCGACCAGGGGCAGCTCACGGAGATCCATCTGCTCGAAGCCTAACAAGTCGAAGACGAAGAACGTCGTCGGCAGCTCGACCGCCATTCGCCTGATGTCGGTCTCGTTGGTCAGGCTGCCCCGTTTCTGCAGCAGGGCAAAGCCCGGCTTCCCCTGGCTGTCCAACACGACGATCTCGCCATCGATCACGAACTGCTCGAAGGGGAGCGCCCGCATCGCCTTCGTGATCTCGGGGAACACGCGCGTGTAGTCGTTGCCGTTCCGCGTCACGAGCTGCACCTCGCCCTTCGATTTGCCGGCGAGCATACGATAGCCGTCCATCTTGAGCTCGAAGACCCACCCCTCCCTGGTAAAGGCATCATCGCGGGGCTCCGTGAGCATGACCTGCGCGGTCTGGATCTGCACCGGACCGGGCCTGGCGACGGCTTCGATCTCCTTTCGCAGGGCGCTTGCGTCCGATCTCCCGGTCTTGACCTCCTCGACCGTGAGGCCCGAGAGCACGGACTCCTCGGGAAACTGATCCCCCGGGGACTTGAGGTGCGCATCGCGTTCCTTGATCAGCAGCCAGTCGCGCTCGCTCTTCTTGATCTTCACCAGGGTCCACGTGCCCTTGAGCTTGTAACCCTTGAGCTCGAACAGGAGCTTCCCCTTCTCGAGTCCCTCGCGCCAATCCTCGATCGGCACCCACTCCCCGCGATCCCACACGATCACCCCGCCGGCCCCGTAGTTCCCCTCCGGAATCACTCCCTCGAAATCGCCGTACTCGAGCGGGTGATCCTCGACTTTTACCGCGAGCCGTTTGTCCGCCTGATCATAGGAAGGCCCCCTCGGCACGGCCCACGAGCGCAGGACCCCGTCCATCTCGAGCCGCAGGTCGAAGTGAAGCTGCCGTGCCGCGTGCTTGTGCACCACGAACAGCCGCCCGGGAACGGTCGAGACCGTCCCTACCGGCTCGGGTGAGCGGTCGGCGGAGCGCTTGGCCCGGTACTGCGCGAGGTTGTCGGCGGGCGGCGCCTGGGGCAGGTCGTCGGGCATGCCGCAAAGATAGGTGGGCGATGCGGCGGCGGGCGATGGAGCGACGGGCGATTGCGGGACGGGCGATGAGGCGACGGGCAGTCGGGCCGGGCAAGCCGGGCGGACAAGTCCAATCCCATCGACATCGCTCACATACCCCTCATACATTCGAAGACGTCTGTCCGTCTGTCCGTCTGTCCGTCTGTCCGTCTGTCCGTCTGTCCGTCTGTCCGTCGCCCTATCGCCCCGTCCAAAAATGCCCGCCCGCTCAATCAGCACCGCCACGATCTCGTTCGGCCTCGTCTCCGTCCCCGTGAACGTCTATTCGTCCGCGGAGTCTCGGCAGAGCGTCTCCTTCAACCTGCTCTCCAAGAAGAGCGGGACGCGCGTGAAGCAGCAGTATGTCGATCCCAAGACCAACGAGATCGTGCCGCGCGAGGAGATGGTGAAGGGGTACGAGTTCGCCAAGGATCAGTACGTCGTCTTCACTCCGGAAGAGCTCAAGGCGCTCGAGGAAAAAGCCACGAGCACCATCGACATCGCCGAGTTTGTCCCGCTGGACAAGGTCGACCGCGAGTATCTCGACAAGATCTACTACCTCGGGCCCGACAAGGGCGGCGATCGCGCCTATCGCTTGCTCGCGGAGGCGCTCAAACAGACGGGCAGGGCGGCCTTGGGGCAGTACGCCGTGCGGGGCCAAGCGCATCTCGTCCTGTTGCGGCCAAAGAACGGCGTGCTGGTCATGGAGCAGCTCCACTACGCCGACGAGCTTCGGCCTACATCGGAAGTACCGGTGACGGAAGGAGACGTCAAACCGACGGAACTGGCCCTGGCCAAACAGTTGATCGACCAGACCGCGACCGAGGAGTTCCAGCCCGAGAAGTACCGGGACGTCGTGCGCGAGCGGGTGCTCGAGGCGATCAACAAGAAGGTCGACGGCCAGGAGATCACCAGCGAACCGGCCCAGGACGGCGGCGGCAAGATCATCGATCTCATGGAGGCGCTCAAAGCGAGTCTCGGCAAGAAGGCGGACGAAGCGGGCGATCAGGCCGAAGCGGAGGAGAAGAGCGAGAAGAAAGGCGGAAAGAAGCGGAAAGCGTCGTGAGGGTGCTGGTTGGTACGAGCGGGTTTGCCTTCAAGGAGTGGAAGGGCCCGTTCTACCCGGAGACCCTGCACGACGACGAGATGCTGCGGCACTACGGGACGCAGTTTCCGACTGTGGAGATCAACAACACGTTCTATCGGCTCCCGAAAGAAAGTGTGCTCAGCGGATGGGCATCCCAGGTGCCGGACACGTTCACCTTCTCGATCAAGGCCTCGCAGCGCATCACCCACTTTGCGCGGCTCAAGGAGGAGGCGGCGAGCCCGCTCGAATTCCTGCTCAAGAACACCCAGGTGATGGGAGACCGGTTGGGCGTGATCCTCTTTCAGTGTCCGCCGAACATGAAGAAGGACCTGCCGCGTCTGCAGAGGTTCTGCGACCTGCTTCCGCGCGACCGGCGGTTCACGTTCGAGTTCCGGAGTCCCGACTGGTACGAGGACGACGTGGTCGCCGAGTTGAAGGCGCGCAACATCGCGATCGCCGTGAGCGACAATGAGGAGTTCTCGTCGCCGATGATCCCGACCGCCGACTGGGGGTACCTGCGCCTGCACCGGTTCGACTACGACGATCGCGCGTTAGGCACCTGGGGCCGGCGGGTGCTCGACGAGCCGTGGAAGGAGGCGTTTGTCTTCTTCAAGCACGACTACACGCCGTTCACCGGCCCACCGGCCGTGAAATCATTCGTGGACGCGGTCGCCGGCGGCTCCTGACCGTTCGGCGTCGCCGCGCCTCAGAAGGCGATCGAGGAGCTGGTGCAGCTCAACCAGGGTCACCAGTTCAGCTATGACCGTGAGACCCTGGTCCAGATGCTCGACCAGGCGCTGGCACGCGTGATAGTTGCGGCGCTACGCGTCGTCGTCCATCGCCAACGCGTCGGAGAAGCTCGCCGGCGCGGCGGGTCGCAGGTCGGACATGCCGGACATCTCCTTCCGCGCCATCACATATGCCTCTTTGTGCCCCAGCGAGGCCCATTCGCGCACCACGCGCATCCCCACGCGACGCAGCGCGGGGAGCACGTCGCCGACCCGGGAAGGCCCGACACGTACCCCTCGAAGTCGGGGAGCAGCTGCTGGACATATGCTTCCTCCCGACGGCGCGCCTATCTCACGACATTGCTTCGCTATCCGTATACGTCACCGCCGGTCACCGCTCGCGCGCCGCGGCCGGCAGTGTTCCTCGGTTGGCAATCGCTTGCTGAATCGCCGCCACCGTGGTCGTCGCGCGGAACTCGACGATCTCCTTCGCCCATTGCGTCGCCTTCTTCCGGTCACTGAGCGACACCCCGTTGATCGTCGCCTTGCCCAGTTTCACCCGCTCGTCGTAGCGCACCGAACGCGGGTCGGTGATGAACATGTTGAGCGAGATGACGGGATCGTCGTGGAGGTTCTCCGGCCGGTTCTCGACGATGCCTTTCGATTCCATGAACTTCTTTGTGCCGGCATAGTCGTAGTACTCCTGCACGTGCGCCACGACGGGAGCGCCTTTCCAGATCGCCGTGAGCGAGTCCGCCACTCCGCGCTGCCCGGGTTGATTCCCACCGCTGTCCCCGATCAGGATGATGTGCTGAAAGCCATGCATCTTGAGGCTGTGCACGATGTCGGTGAGCAGCGCGCGGAAGGTGCCTTCGCGCATGCTGATCGTGCCCGGGCTTCCCATATGGCCGCTGGCGGGCTCGATGGTCCCCTCGGGTACGAACTTGACGATCGGGGCGCACAGCGCGTTCCCGAGCTTGCGCGCGATGGCTTCGCAGTTGGCCAGCAGGACATAGTTGTGTTTTCCCGTTGCGAGCCACGGCCCGTTAGGCTCCACCCCGCCGGTCGGGATGATGACCGTGGTCTTTCCCGCCGCGAGCGCGTCGCGAACGTCCATCCACGTCATCTCCTCCAGCCAGACGGTGTTCGGTGGAGCGATGGGGTTGGGGGCGTCGGCGCAGTTCCAGGGGTTCCGCGCGCAGTCCCCACCCCCCATGCTGCGGCCCGCTTGCGCGGGAGCGGACTCGGCGAACAGGCACAGGGCGACGAAGCAAGCGGCGAAGGCCGGCGCGGTGATCTTCATGATGGTGTCCTGACGGTGGTCGAGGGCGGATCCCCATTCAACGTGCGCCATCGTCGCGAGAGACCGCAAGACACGCCGATTGCGTATCGCAATGCTGTGAACCAGGCGAGCGAACGCATACGGAGGGCCGGTAGGATTGTCCGATTGGACTACGACCGCCGTGCGACGGTTTGAGTGGAGGGACCAGCCGTCGCGCGAGGGAGCAATGTGCTGCCACCGGCGCCCCACCCCCGCGCCATGATTGCGGGGGCGCGCGCTCGTACCGCGCACTATTTTCCGAGACGATCAGCACGCAGCCTCGTGCCCGGTTCGACTCCTGACCTACGCGTCCCATGCGCCTCTCCTGCGTCGCACTCCTGCTCCTCGCTGCACCCGTGGCCGCCCAACAACCGCGACAGCTCACCGCGGGTGACTACGCCAGCGCCGAGCGATACCTCGGACAGAACACGGCGCCGCTGGTGAGCGGTACGGCAGGGAGGCCGACGTGGCTCCCGGACGGTCGCTTCTGGTACCGCGCGACGACGAGCAGCGGCAGTGCGTTCTTCCTTGCCGACCCGGCCCGCCGCACGCGGCAGCCCGCGTTCGATCACGCGCGGCTCGCGTCGGCGCTCACCGCGGCCACGGGCGGCACCGTCGACGGCAACCGCCTCCCGTTCCAGACCTTCGACCTGTCGACTGACGGTCGCTCGCTGACTGCCACGGTGCGCGATCGTCGTGCGACCTGCGACCTCCAGGCGTACACCTGTACTGCCACGTCGACGACTCGGCCACCGGCGAACGCAAGCGTTTCACGGGACGGGAAGTGGGCCGTGTTCATCCGCGACCATAACCTGTGGACAAGAGACCTCACCTCGGGAACCGAGACACCTCTCACCACCGACGGGGTCAAGGACTTCGGCTACGCCACGAACAATGCCGGTTGGGTGCATAGCGACAACCCGGTCGTGACATGGTCTCCCGACTCGCGGCAGATCGCGACCTTCCAGCACGATGGGCGCGGTGTGCGGGACATGCACCTGGTCGCGACGAATGTCGGCATTCCGCGTTTGGAGTCGTGGAAGTATCCGCTCCCCGGCGACAGCGTGATCTTCCGTGTGAGCCGGGTGATCATCAACCAGGGCCCCGATGGACGCCCGCGCGTCGTGCGGCTCCAGATGCCGCCCGACCAGCACCGGTCCACGGTCTCCGACCACATCGCGTGCGATGGCGGCACGGTCTGCGACGTGCAGTGGTATCCCGACGGTTCGCATCTGGCGTTCGTCTCCAGCTCACGAGATCACAAGCAGGCGTGGTTCCGGGTGGCCAACGCGCAGACTGGTGAGGTGCGCACCCTGTTCGAGGAGAAGAGCGCGACGCAGATCGGAGATGCGTCCCTCACCGAGAACCTCTGGCGCGTACTTCCGGCGTCGAACGAGCTGATCTGGTGGTCGCAGCGCGACAATTGGGTTCATCTCTACCTGTACGACCTGACGACCGGTGCGCTCAAGAACCGCATAACGAGCGGTGAGGGAAATGTGAGCGACGTCGTGCGCGTGGACGAGAAGGCGCGCGTGATCTACTTCATGTCGAACGGCAGGGAGCCGGGTCGCGATCCGTACTTCCAGCACTTCTATCGCATCGGGTTCGATGGAAAGGGCCAGACCCTGCTCACGCCGGACAACGCGAACCACGTCGTAACGCTCTCGCCCGACGGGAAGTACTTCACCGACACGTACTCGACTCCCGACACGCCGCCCATCACGGTGTTGCGCGACGGGAATGGCCGGGTCGTCCAGCCGCTCGAGCGCGCCGACATTTCACGCTTGCTCGCCACAGGGTGGAAGGCGCCGACGCCCGTCCGCATGAAGGGGCGCGACGGCACGACGGACATTTACGGTCTGATGTACACGCCGTCGACGCTCGACTCCGCGAAGAAGTATCCGATCGTCAACCAGATCTATCCGGGACCACAGTCGGGAAGCGTGGGCCCACGCAGCTTCTCACCGGCGCGTGGCGACAACCAGGCGCTGGCCGAGCTCGGGTTCGTCGTCGTGCAGATCGATGGCATGGGCACCCCCGGGCGGTCGAAGACATTCCACGATGCGTACTACGGCCGCATGGGCGATAACACCATCCCCGATCAGGTCGCGGGCATGAAGGAACTGGCGCAGCGGTATCGGTTCATCGACATCGACAACGTCGGCATCTGGGGCCATTCCGGCGGCGGATTCGCCACGGCGTCGGCCATGTTTCGCTTCCCCGACTTTTTCGATGTAGGGATTGCCGAATCGGGGAACCACGATAACCGGAACTACGAGGACGATTGGGGCGAGCGCTATCAGGGCCTGCTGGTGCGGACGGACACGAGCGACAACTACGCCGAGGACGCCAATCAGACGCACGCCAGGAACCTGAAGGGGAAGCTGTTTCTGGCCCACGGCGGGATGGATGACAACGTGCCGCCGTACAACACCACGCTGGTCGCGGACGCGCTGATCAAGGCCGGCAAGGATTTCGACCTGCTGATGCTGCCGAACGCACGCCATGGCTACGGCCAGGACAGCAACTATATGATGCGGCGACGGTGGGATTACTTCGTGACCAACCTGCTGGGGGCGGTCCCCCCGAAGGAGTATCAGATCGGGCGGCCGCGGGTCGTGCCATAGCGCCGGGGCTGTTGATCAACAGCCCTGAACCGAGCCAGGCACGCGTCACGACGTCGCGCCAGGACGAGTGGCTCTGGGGATGGGATCCCACGCCTGGCATCGTTTCCGTCTGGGCCGACGCGACCGGGCGCGCGATAGTCTGGCGGCGGCCTTCCGACACCGGGGTCCTCGTGCGAGAGGAGCAGCGATTCCGGCCGTGGATCCTCCTCGATCGCCTCGACGACCTCGATCACCTCGGTAACTCGTTAGGACCGGACGGCACGGCGGACACCCGGGTGACCTGGCGCGAGCTCGAGGGGCCGGGAGAGCTGCGGTACCTCGTGCGAGCCGACGATGCACGAACGCTCAGGAACGCAGTACTCAGGGGGGCCTCACGCCGGCTCGGACGACAGGTCGAGCAGCTGCGGGATCTCGGGCAGGAGCACGTGCTCGCGCTGCCGCCCGAGGAACAGTACCTGGTCGCCACGGGTCGCACGTACTTCCGTGACCTCTCCTTCGATCAGCTGCACCGCCTGCAGTTCGACCTCGAGACGTCGGGGCTCGATCCCGGCCGACACCGGATCTTCATGATCGCCGTGCGCCATCCGCATGGGACAGCGGAAGTCCTCGAGGCGGCGGGACGAGGCGACGCGGCTGAGGCTGATCTCATCCGGCGGCTCGTCGCGACCGTGCAAGCGTCCGACCCCGACGTCATCGAAAACCACAACCTGCACGGGTTCGACCTCCCGTTCCTCGATCGTCGCGCCCGCAGGCTCGGCGTCCCGCTCGCGTTAGGCCGGACGGGCCCACCCGGGCTGCAGCAGCGAGCGGCACGGCGCGGCGCAGCCAGCGACCAGGACGCGCGCCGCCGCGTTCGGCTCATCGCGCCAGGACGTGAGCTGATCGACACCATGGACGCCGTGTGGCGCCACGACTTCTCCTCGCGCGATCTTCCCAGCCACGGCCTCAAAGCCGTCGCCCGTCACTTCGGGATCGCCGCGCCCGATCGCGAGATGATCCGTGGCGATCAGGTGTACGAGGTCTACCGCCGCGATCCGGAGCGTGTGCGTCGGTATGCCACCGCCGACGTGGAGGAGGTCGCCGGCCTCGCGCAATTGTTAGGTGGGGCCGCCTTCGCCCTCGCCCGGATGGCGCCCCGCCGCTACGAGCGCCTCGCCGACGCCGGCGCCGCGACGGGGGTGATCGACCCACTGCTCGTGCGAGCCTACCTCCGTGAGGGCAGGGCACTCCCCGCCCATCACGAGGGGCGCGACACACCGCACAGCGGCGCCGCGCTCCACCTCTTTGCGTCGGGCGCGGCGCACCGGGTGGTCAAGGCCGACGTCGCGAGCCTCTATCCCTCGCTGATGCGCGCCTACCGCATCGGCCCCTCGCGCGACGAGCTCGGCGCCATGCTCGCGCTGGTCGACCGTCTGGTCGAGCGCCGACTGCACGAGAAGGCGAGTGCGAAAGCGGCACCGCCCGGATCCGCCGATCGCTACACGCACGACGCGACCTCGGCGGCGATGAAGCTCGTCGTGAACTCGGCCTACGGCTACCTTGCCGCCGGCGGCGGCCTCACCCGGTTCGCTGACGTCGACGCCGCCAACGAAGTGACCCGTCGTGGCCGGGAGACGCTCGACGTCATGTGCCGCGAGCTTGCTGCCAGAGGCGTCACGCTGCTCGAGGCTGACACGGACGGCGTCTACTTCTCGGTGCCTGCGGCGTGGAGCGAGGACGACGAGCGACGCGTGGTAGCCGAAGTCGCCGCGCTGCTCCCTCCGCTGGTGCAGCTCGAGTTCGAGGGTCGGTACCAGGCGATGCTCTCGCACGAGCCCAAGAACTACGCCCTTCTCAAATACGACGGCACCCTCATGCTGCGCGGCGTTGCTTTTCGGTCGAGCCGCGCCGAGCCGTTCGGCGAAGCCTTTCTGCGTCGCGCGATCGATCGCTTGCTCGTCGGCGATGTCCCGGGCGTGCGGGACGCATATCTCGATACGATCACCGCGCTCCGTCGTCGCGAGCTGCCCACCCGCGACGTGTCATCGCGCGTGAGACTCACCAAGACCCCGTCGGAGTATCGCGAGGTCCGCGACCAGCGGCGCGAGCTGTCGTACGAGGCGATGCTCGCGGGCGGTCGTGTGGAGTGGAGCGTGGGCGAGCGCGTGCGGGTGTATCGCTCGTCGGCAGGCAGCGGCGCACTAGTCACCGACGCTCACGACGATGAGCGGACGGATCGCCGCGCGTATGACGTCGAACACTACATCCGATTGCTGCGCGAGACCTACGCCGCACGGCTCGCCAGAGCATTCACTCCGGACGATTTCATTGCAGTGTTTGGGGATCCGGACCAGCTCTCATTGTTCGCGCCGATGTTTGCCACGATGCGCACGGTCTTGCGCAGCACCGAGGTGTCAGCGTCGTTGTGACTGAGACGTGTCCCGTCACGCCAGCGTCGGCCTCTGCGTACTCGGCGATGGAACGGCCCTGTGCTCGACCAGCAGGACGCGCCCCCAGTCTTCCCATCGCGCCCAATTCGTGTAGCCTTCCCCACGTCGGCCGACTCGCACCTGACAAGGAGACTCGCGTGACCCGTATCGCCGGCGCTGCTCTGTTGGCTCTGGGGCTCCTCGCCCCGACCCCTGCTCCTGCGCAGGTCGCGGTCCAGACGGCATCGATCGAACGCAACGACTATGGCAAAGCCGAGTCATGGCTCTGCCGGCCCGGCCGGTCCGACGCGTGCACCGCGGACCTGACGAGCACCATCGTTGCTGCTGACGGCAAACTCACGCGGGAGTCATGGGCCGCCAATCCGCAGGCGCCGATCGATTGCTTCTACGTCTACCCGACCGTCTCCCAGGACCAAACGCCCCGCAGCGACATGATCGCCGGTGACGACGAGCCCAGGGTTGTGCGACAGCAGTTCGCGCGCTTCGCCTCGCAGTGCCGGCCCTTCGCACCGCTCTATCGGCAGGTCACACTCCCCGGGCTGCGAACCCTGCTCAATGACCCGGCGGCCGCGCGTGGGCAGGACCTGGCGCTCGACGGAGGGCAGGGGTACGCGGACGTACTCGACGCCTGGAATTACTACCTCGAGCACGATAACAACGGGCGCGGCGTGGTACTGATCGGGCACTCGCAGGGCTCCATGATCCTGACGACCCTCATTCGTAACGAGATCGACGGCAAGCCGCAGCAGGCGCGCCTCGTGTCGGCGATGCTGCTGGGAAGCAATGTCGCGGTGCCTCGTGGCCAGGACGTGGGCGGAACGTTCAAGTCGGTCCCGTTGTGCCGCCGATCGCAGCAGACCGCATGCGTGATCTCCTACATGACGTTTCGCTCGAACATCCCCCCACCGGCTACCACGTTCTTCGGACGCGTCCAGGGTTCGGGAATGGAAGCAGCGTGCACCAATCCGGCAGCGCTCGACGGCGGAACCGCGCAGGTTCACGCGTATCTCAAGGCAACGGGCAAGCTGGTTACCGCGACGCAGGACCACCTCTGGGTCAGCGGGGCACTCCCCGTCACAACGCCCTTCGTCAGCGTGCCCGGGCTCCTTTCGGCGAAATGTACGTCCAACGCCATTGCGTCCTATCTCGAGATCACCGTTCACGCGAACCCGGCCGACCCGCGCGCCGACGACATCCCCGGCGACATCGGCGCCCAGGGAAAGATTGCCGCCGAGTGGGGGCTCCATCTGATAGATGTGGACGTGGCGCAGGGGAACCTGGTCGACATCGTCGAGAAGCAGGCAAAGGCCCATCTGGCCGGGCAACGCGCACGCCAGCGTGCGGCGCCGGCACAGCGTGGGACCATCCCCCGAACGTCCTCGGGCAAACCCGATCTCAATGGCATCTGGCAAACGCTCGGCAACGCCAACTACGACATCGAGCCCCACGCAGCCCGGCCGGCGCTGGCCATGCGACCCGGACCCGTGAATCCCGTCCCGGCGAAGGAAGTCGTTGCCCTCGGCGCGGTGGGGGCTGTCCCCTCCGGACTCGGGATCGTGGTCGGGGGAGCGATTCCCTACACGCCGGAAGCGCGCGCGAAGAAGCTGGAGAATCAGGCCAACTGGCTCGCGCGCGATCCCGAGATCAAGTGCTACCTCCCAGGGGTGCCGCGCGCCACGTACATGCCGTTTCCCTTCCAGATCTTCCAAAGCGAGCGGCAGTTCTTCATTGCGTACGAGTATGCGGGTGCGGTACGCCACGTGTATCTGCAGGACATGGGGCCACCAGAGGTCGATTCCTGGATGGGACAGTCCGTCGGTCGCTGGGAGGGCGACACCTTTGTCGTCAACGTGACGGGATTCAACGATCAGAGCTGGTTCGATCGGGCTGGCAATCATCACACGGAAGCGCTCAAGGTGGTCGAGCGTTACACGATGTTGGGCCCGGATCATGTTCAGTATGAAGCGACCATGGAGGATCCCCGGACCTTCACCCGCCCGTGGACGATTCGCATGCCGCTCTACCGGCATGTGAGCCCGGACGCGAGGCTGGGACAGTTCAAGTGCGTCGAGTTCGTCGAGGAGCTGATGTATGGACATCTCCGCAAAACACCGATCAAGCCATAGGAGGCCTCGATGACCCGCCGGCGGACCAACGCACTCGGGGTGCTCCTCCTGGCCCTCGGCGCAGTGAGCGCGCCTGACGAGTTGTTGGCGCAAGCAGCGAAGGCCCCGGCAAAGCCCTGGGTGTTGCCGCGCACACCTGAGGGTCACCCCGATCTCCAGGGCAACTGGACGAACGGGTCGATCACTCCACTGGAGCGCCCGCTAGGCGTTGGACCCGTGCTCACAAAGTCGCAAGTCGAAAAGCTGGAAAAGAGCCGATCCGACACCGCCGAGAAGCTCGCCCGCAAGAGCGACCCGAATCGTCCCGCTCCCCCGGTCGGCGGCGACGGGTCGACGGGCGCGGCCGGGAACGTCGGCGGCTACAACTACTTCTGGATCGATGCCGGCGACCGCGTGGCGATCGTCAGCGGTGAGCCGAGAAGCTCGTTCATCGTCGATCCGCCTAACGGTCGCGTTCCTCCCTTGACGCCGGCGGCGCGCGAGCGGCAAGCGGCACGCCTGCGCGCCTACCGCCAGTTTGGCGAGTACGACAATCCGGAGAACCGCCCACTCGCCGAACGCTGCATCATGTCCTTCGGGTCGAACGCCGGCCCGCCGATGCTGCCGAACTACTTCTACAACAACAACTACACCATCGTACAGACCCGGGATCACGTCATGATCATGACGGAGATGGTGCACGATGTCCGCATCATTCGCATGAACGGCGCTGCCAGGCTGGCGCCACACGTCCGCCCCTGGATGGGGGACTCTCACGGGCGATGGGAGGGTGATACCCTGGTGGTCGAGACCACCAACTTCCACCCGCAGCAGGTGTTCCGCGGGTCCTCGGACAGCCTGACGGTGATTGAACGGTTCCATCGCCCGGACCAGTACACGATGCTCTACCGCTTTACCATCGACGATCCTTCCACCTTCACCGCACGCTGGAGCGGGGAAGTCCCGTTTGTCGCGATGGAAGAGCAGGTGCACGAGTACGCGTGCCACGAGGGGAACTACGCCCTCTCGAACATCCTCAGCGGTGCGCGTGCGCAGGAGCGCGAGGCGGCCCAAAAGAAGAAGCCCTAACGCGAGATGACTCGAATGAAGAACCTCACGGTCCCGGCGTTCGTTGCGGCTGCCCTGCTGCTGTCGGTGACGGCACCGCTGCTCGCACACCACGCGTTTGGCGCAGAGTTCGACCCGAACGCTCCCATCCGGCTGCAGGGGAAGGTCGTGAAACTCGAATGGGTCAACCCCCACGCGTGGATTCACATCGAAATCAAGAAACCCGGTGGGGGCACGGAAGTGTGGATGGTCGAGGGAGGCACCCCCAACACGCTGCTGCGTCGCGGGCTCACCCGACAATCGCTGACCTATGGCACGGAGCTCATCGTCGACGGCTATCAGACGAAGGACCATTCTCTCAAGCGCGCCAACGGTCGCGACGTGACCTTCACCGACGGCCGCAAGATGTTCCTCGGCTCGTCAGGTACCGGTGCGCCGCGCGATGGGCGCGATCCGACCGAGGCCGCGAAGCCGAAGAAGCCGCCGACACGCTAGCGGTTAGGGGCGCGGATCACATCGGATCCATGAAAACGTTCGGGCACAACCCGGCGTGACGTGTGCGCGCGTCGGGACCTGCAGCAAAAACATCCGCTGACCTGCGATTCGAATACGGTCGACTAGGACGAGAAGCCGATCCACCGGCCCGCCGCCGCCACGGTAAACCAGAGTCCGAGCGACACGCTGGCAACCAGCCGGCTCCGCAGCGACGTCTCGAGCGACGGATCACGGGCGACGCGTTGCCTGACGAGAAAGGTGAACAGCAGCGCGATGGGGAGCACGGTCATCTTCACCCAGAACGACGGATTGTGGTAGCACTTCACCGCCTCTGAAAGGAAGAGCGAAACACCGGTCAGGACCATCGCGGTGAGAGCGCCGAGCACCAGCGGACGCATCGTGCCTGCCAGCTGTGCGATCGATTGACGCGTGACGCCGAATCCCAACATCCGCAGGTCCACCACCAGCAGCGCTCCGCCCAGTACGCAGAGCGCGAGGAGGTGCCCTGCTTCGATGACCGGAAAGAGCCAGAGTGAGTCGCGGATGAACTGACCGAGCGCGGTCGCTTCGCACCACTCGAAGAACGGGAGGAGCATCGTCAGGCGCGCCCTGTCTCAGGGAGCAACCGGGCATCCGGCTGCCCAGTTGATGAAGGCGGACTGTGGCTGGAGATCGCAGTCGTACCAGTTGTAGGCGATCATCCGGCCGCTGACGACGACTCCGCTCCAGGCCACCAGCGACACGATCGCGGCGACTCGAGCCGCTCGCGGTGG
>JBQTIW010000105.1:0-4983 GCA_052387735.1 Gemmatimonadaceae bacterium | reverse complement strand
GTACTGAACTTCGGCGCGGTGCTGACGACGACACTGCTGTCCGTGCTCACGACTGACACGGGAGTCGTCGACTCGATCGGGTGGGCCTCGGCGACGGCGACGGTGGACGTTTTCTCGCTGCCCGAGCACGCGAGTGCAAACGGGATGGCGACGATGGTGGTAGCGGCCATGCGGCCGACGGAACTGCGGGTAGCGGCGTACATCTGAACATTCTCCGAGTGTGCGGGAACCATTTCCCGACGCCATCAGGAGAAGGCACACGCTGCGCCACTGCTCACGCCTCCCGGCGGCGCGTCGCAACCCCTTGTTCCTGCGGGGTTTGAGCGGTGGTGGGGAGCGGGTGCCCGGGGCGCGATGTGTCCGCGCGGACACGACGACCGGCTCGCTGCACGTGTCCGTCCGGACACCTGGCGTCCGCCCGCCTGACGACGCGCTCCGTCAGTCGCGGGAGATGCCGAGGCGGCGCATGATCTTGAGCAGGCTCGCGTGGTCCGCGAGCGCGAGCGACTCGGCGGTTCGTGTGATGTGCCAGTCGTGGCGTTCCAGAGCCGCGAGGACGATGCGTCGCTCGGCGTCGGTACGCTGTGCGTGAAAAGACTCGTCGCCTGACGAGTTTGAGACCGGCGCGATGCGCGCGTCCGACGGGAGGTCGGCAGCACGGATCACCTCACCGATGGACGCGACGACGGCGCGCTCGATGGCGTTGCGCAGTTCGCGCACGTTGTTCCGCGACCAGTCGCGCGCGACGAGTGCCTCGCGCGCCTCGGGAGCAAGCCGCCTGGGCAGGATCCCGAACTCCCGGCACGTCACCTCGACGAACCGCTCGGCGAGGAGCGGCACGTCCTCGCGCCGCTCGCGGAGCGCCGGCGTGCGGATGACGTGCACGTTGAGCCGATAGAGCAGGTCCTCGCGGAACTCCCGCTCGCGAGCCATCTGGTCGAGGTCGCGATTCGTCGCGGCCACCACACGCGCGCGTACGGTGACCTCGGCGTTGCCGCCGACTCTAACCACGGTGTGCTGCTCGAGCACGCGCAGCAGCTTGGGCTGCGTGACGAGCGGCATCTCGCCGATCTCGTCGAGGAACAGTGTACCGCTTCCCGCGGCCTCGAAGGCGCCCTTCCGCATCCCCGTCGCGCCGGTGAACGCGCCGCGTTCGTGGCCGAACAACTCACTTTCGACGAGGTTCTCCGGGAGCGCGGCGCAGTTGAGGGCGATGAATGGCGCTGACGGATTTGCACCGCGGCGGTGGAGCTCGCGCGCTACAAGCTCCTTGCCGGTGCCACTCTCTCCGGTGATGAGCACCGCGCTCGGCACGCGCGCCAGGCGTGCGATCTCATCCCGGAGACGGTCCATCGCGGCGCTGCGGCCGATGAGCGAGGACTCTCCGAGTTGTGCCTGGAGGACGAAGACCTCGCGACGCAGCCGGCAGCGCTCGATTGCGTGCTCCACCTCCTGCGCCACACGTTCCATCGGTTCGGCCTTGTCGATGAACCCCGCCGCGCCGAGCCGCACCGCCTCGATGCAGCGATCGAAGCTTCCGGTGCCGGTGTAGACGATGACCGGCGTCTCGTCACCGCGGTGTTTCAGCGTGCGCAGCACCTCGAACCCGTCCATGCCGGGCATCTCGAGGTCGAGGATCACGCAGTCGATCTCCCCAACTGCGAGATGCTCGAGCGCCGCCGCACCGTTCGTGGCTGTGGCCACCTCGTGCGCGCCGATGCGCCGCAGGTCGTATGCGTATTGCTCGGCAAGCGGTGCGATGTCGTCCACGACGAGGATGCGAGCCATGCCTGGTATTGGGTGTGACGCGTTTCAGGCGACTGGAATGTCGACCATGAAAGTACTCCCCTCGTCCGGCGCCGTCTCGGCGCGCACCGAACCGCCGATGTCGGTGAGGAGCCGCCTTACGACGGAGAGGCCGAGCCCCGTGCCATTGGGCTTCGTTGTATGGAAGTCGTCGAAGGCGCGATCGAGCTCCTGGCGTGTCATCCCCCGCCCTGTGTCCGCCACGGTGAAGCGCACCCGCCGGTCGGTGTCGCTTCCGACCGCCTCGGCGGCGATGGTGACCGTCCCGGCCCGACCCTCCAGCGCGTCGACGGCGTTCGACACGAGATTGTCGAGGATGCGGTGCAGTACGATCCCATCTCCGCGAACCTGCGGCAGCTCGTCAGGCAACCGCACGTCCACCGTCGCGGTGGTGACACTGCGGGCGACGTCGAGGACGACGGGGCGCGGGTCGGTGCGGCCCTTGCCCGCCACCGGCGACAGGCGCGCGTAGTTGCGGGCCAGCTGGTCGAGGTATTCGACGCTCGATTCCAGCGTCCCGCGCCGCTCAGCGAATATGGCAGGAAGCTGGCCGGGCTCCCGCTCGGCGACCTGGGCGAGGTGCCGCAGGACGTTCCGGATCGGTGCGAGGCCGTTCTTCACGTCGTGATTGACCTGGCGCGCGAGGTCACCGGTGGCGGCGGCGCGTTCGGCCTCACGGAGGCGCGACACACTCGTGCGCAGCCGGCCCGCGAGGGCATCGAGCGTGCGCTCGAGCGCCCCCAGCTCGTCGTCCCGCCCTGTTGCAAATCGTTGGTCGAGCCGGTCGAGGTCGAGTCGCCCGGTCCGCTGCGCCAGATCGGCGATCGGCGCCGATACGACGCGGCCGAGGAGCGTCGCGACGAGGATGGCGACGAGCAGCGTCCCTCCGAGTGTGACGAGGAGCCATCGGGTCACCCCGCGCTTGAGGGCGCGCACGGGAGCGTCGTCAGGCACAAGGTGGAGTGTCGCGGTGTCGGTGGCGTCACCGGGATCGACGACCCAGGGCAGAGTGGCCGCGGTGACCGCGCCGCCTTCAAGGTGTATTCCATCGGTGGTCAACACCGCGGCGACGGAGCCGTCGGGCGACAGCGCCGCGACACGCGCCGAGTCGAAGAGTGAGCCCCCGGTGATCGTGAACCGCTCGCCCCGTGCGGTGAACGACCTGGTCGTGACGAGCGCGCGGACGGTGCCGTTCGGCGTGCGCGCGTCCGCAACGGCGGCGTGCGTGATCGCTGCACGCGGTACGTTGGGGACAACGCGGTCGAAGTCATTCCGGAATTGCCCCGAACTGAGGATGCGACCGGTGGAGTCCTGCACCTGCAGCATCGCGAACCCGCCGAGCGTCATCGCTGCGGGTGCCCAGTCGATGAGCCAGCGGCGTTCCGCGGAGGTTGGATCGGAGACGGCGAGACGGAAGCGGTTGTCGGCGGCGAGGTCCGCGGCGAGCGATTCGATGCGCCGGCGATCGGCGGCGATCGTTTCGAAGAGTCGCGTGTTCAACGCCGACGACGCCGCGCTGAGGCGCCGCGCCGCCTCGTCGTCGAGTCGCGTGGTGAGCTCACGGCGTATCCCGATGCCGAGTATGGCGAGAGGGATGGCCGCGATGGCCAGAAGCGCGATCGTCAGGCGGGCCTGGAACGTCATTGGATTCCCCGCTTCACAAAGTGCAGCGTGCCGTCGAGCCCGACGATGAACGCCACGCCCCTTCCCTGCCTGACGATGACGTGCGAGCGCGAGTCCACGAGGGGGATTGTGCCGCGCGGCACGATGACGTCGTCGCGCATGCCGCACGGTCTGAGCGGGTCTCGAGCCAGTGTGAGGACAGCTGCGGCGACACGCCCCGACGCGAGGGCGCCGGCGATGGAGTCGGCCGCGACCGCAGCAACGCGCAGCGTCGCCCCGACCCGCGCCAGCCCCTGGGGAAGCCATGGCGGATTGCCGCGCGCGCCGGCCAGTGAGACCACTCGCTCGGCTATCGCGCGCGCGATCGCGTCGCCTGACGAGTAGGCGACGACCGGGGCCGGCGTCGTCGGGGGAACGCCGAGGGATGTGGTGCAGGCGGCGTCGGTGAGCCACGGAAATGGGGCGAGGGCGCCACGCGCTTCGCCGCTGACGGCATCGCGTGCGAGCGCCGCGCGCTCGAACTCGTCAGGCACAACGACGTCATCCATCCCAGCGGCAGCGAGGACATAGGTGATGCTCCAGGTCAGCGGGGCGACGAGGTAGCCGCCGGTGCGCCTCGCGAAGTCGATCAGTGGAGGATCTCGCGTGACGATGACGTCGGGACGTTGTGTTTGTGGCGCACGTCCGTCCAGCACGTCGCGGAGGTCGGCCCCAGCGGGCGCAGCGACCGACATGACAACAGGCGCGTCCGACGCAGCGAAAGGCCTGCCCTCGCAGTCCGCCGGCGAGCGCCCGGTGATGACTGAGGACCGAACACCCTGGGTGTGGACGTACACGGTGTCGGGGGAGGCCCCCGCCGTGGAATCGAACACGAGGCAGCGCGATGGAAGGGACACAACGCCCGTTGCCGCCGGGCGTGGTGCACATCCCGCAAGAAGCAGCGCGGCCGCGAGCGGTATGACGAGGGTGAAGCGCGCGTGGGAATGCCCCATGTCCGATGATACACCGGACGGGGTCGGCGGAGTAATCGGTGGAGACGGGAGAACATCGTTGCTGCAGGGCGGTAGACCGGCGGAGGAGGGCAGGTTCCCCGCGAACTACACCTCAACCCCCAACCAAAAGGACGTTTGTCTGCGCCCCACGTAGGACCGCAATCCGATGTGACTTCCTGTTGGCGAGCAAGACTAGCGCGACCAGTCGTGGACCTGCGTTGTCAGGCACGAGCGAGACCCCGGAATTCACGCTGTCGCTCGGCGAGTTCTATCCAGAAGCTCAGCGCCGGCGAGCTTCGCCTCGATTCGCCAGAGGGCGGACGCGCTTCTGGACTGGCGCTCATCAAGGAGAGCTTTGGGCGCGATGGCGTTGATCATGAGCGCGGTGGTCGCGGGCGCCGGCAAGCCGGTGAAGGCGCTGCTGCTCCTCGGCATGTTCGGCGGTATCGCGGTCACCGCTTTCGGAGCCAACCTGCTTCGACTGCCACGCTGGGCGCGCCAGCGCGAACGGCAGATGGAGGCGATTGCCCAGCGCGCGGTGAAGCTGCTCTCCAATCCCCAG
>JBQTIW010000104.1:0-5861 GCA_052387735.1 Gemmatimonadaceae bacterium | reverse complement strand
CCGCATCCAGAGGAACGCGCTCGCCATGCAGGGTACCGTCGACCCGTGCATAACCGGGAGCGGCGCCCATCAGTACGCTTTCGCCCACACGACCTCGTGCTTCGCCGGTTCGCCCGTCACGAGGCAGGTTGTCGGCGAGTTCGGCGAGAGGAACTCGGGATCGGGGAGACAACGGATCGTGGCCCTGGTCTCTTCCTTCACGCGGGCCTCGACTGCGGGATCGCCATTCCAGCCGGCGTACACGAACGCGCCATCGCCCTCCATGATCTCGCGGAAGCGATCGTACGTGATCGCCTCACGAACGCTGTTTGCCTCGCCGCGAGCCTTTGCCGCGGCGAACATCTCCCGTTGCATCGTGGCCAGGACGTCGGCCACTGCCGGCGCGAGACCATCCAGGGCGAGCACCTTCTTTTCACGGGTGTCACGCCGCGCGGTCATGCAGGAGTTGTTCTGCAGGTCGCGCGGGCCAAGCTCGAGACGCAGCGGCACGCCCCGTAGCTCCCATTCGTAGTACTTCGCCCCGGGCTTGATACCCTCACGCGCGTCGATGTGCACGCGCAGTCGATCGTCGCCGCGGCCACTCCAGGTGCTCAGGTCCTGCTTGACGCGCTGCGCCGCTTCGAGGAGACGCGCGCGCTCCTCGTCCGACTTCCAGATGGGCACGATCACGATCTCGGTTGGCGCGAGTTTGGGCGGAATCCGCAGTCCGTTGTCGTCGCCGTGTGTCATGACCAGGCCGCCGACCAGACGCGTGGAGACACCCCAGCTCGTGTTCCACGCAAACTCCATCCCGCCCGATTCACTCTGGTACTGCAGCTCGAATGCCCTGGCGAAATTCTGGCCGAGGTTGTGTGACGTGCCGGCCTGCAGCGCCTTGTTGTCCTGCATCATCGCTTCGAGGCAGTACGTGCGTAGCGCGCCGGCAAACTTTTCGGCTTGCGTCTTGACCCCCGTCACCACGGGCATTGCCATCCACTCTTCCATGAAGTTGCGGTAGACGCCAAGGATGAGGCGCGCCTCGACCTCGGCTTCGTCATGGGTGGCGTGCGCCGTGTGTCCCTCTTGCCAGAGGAACTCCAGCGTGCGGAGGAAGAGTCGCGTGCGCATCTCCCAGCGCACGACGTTGGCCCACTGATTGATCAGAATGGGCAGGTCGCGGTAGCTCTGGACCCACTTGGCGAACATCGAGTAGATGATCGTCTCCGAGGTCGGGCGGATGACGAGCGGCTCTTCGAGCTTCTTGCCGCCGCCATGGGTGACCACGGCCGCTTCGGGGGCAAAGCCTTCGACGTGTTCGGCTTCCTTGTGCAGGAAGCTCTCGGGGATGAGGAGCGGAAAGTATGCGTTGCGATGACCGGTGGCCTTGAACGCGTCGTCAAGCGCGCGCTGCATGCGCTCCCAGATGCCGTAACCATCGGGGCGAATGACCATGCAGCCGCGAACCGGTGAGTAATCCGCCAGCTCGGCGCGAAGCACCACTTCATTGTACCACGCGCTGAAATCGGCAGCACGGGTCGTCAGTTTCTTGTCGTCAGCCATGGGACGAGACGGGAGTGAGGAGTCGGGAGACGGGAAAGAGTTCTCGTGTACTCCTCACGGCAGGTCCGATGCTCCGCTGTAGCGCGCTCGGTAGCGCGTGGCCAGTTCCGCCAGCGTGAGCGACTCCTGCGATCCGTCGGTCATGCGCTTGACGTCCAGTTCTTCCCGCTCGGCGAACGCGGGTCCAACGAACACGACTTCCTGCACGCCGGCGCTGCTGGCGGCCTTGAGCTGCTTGCCTAACGCCTGATCGCGCAGGGGCATCTCCGCCGAGGCGCCGGCGTCGCGCAGCGCGCGCGACACGCGGACGGCCGACAGACGGGCCGCCGCATCCACCGGGGCCACCCAGACGTCGGAGCTGGCGAAGCTGGCCGGCATCTTTCCCCGGGCCTTCAGCAGTTCCGCCAGGACGACATCGCCCATGCCGAAGCCGAGCGCCGGCATGTCCACGCCGCCTAACGCCTCCAGCAGGTTGTCGTACCGGCCGCCGCCGCAGATCGCGCGGAACTCGCCGCGGGCGTCGAACAGCTCGAAGACGATGCCGGTGTAGTAGGCGAGCCCCCGCACGATCGTCAGGTCCAGCTGCAGGTAATCCAGCACGCCGTGCGCATCGAGCAACTCACGGTAGGCCGCGAACCGCTGCAGGGCCTCCTCCACATCGGCATTCCCGGCGAAGTCACGGCCGAGCGCAGCGAAGTCGGAGGCCTTCACCGTGGTCAGCACGCGCTCGGCAACCGGAGCGGCGACTCCGGCGTCACCCATGCGCCTGATCAACACCGGACGCTCGTCGCGATCGATCTTGTCGACCGCGGCGAACACCACGGACATCGCCTCGTCCTGCACGCCCGACGCGCGCAGGATCGCCGTGAGCAACCGACGGTCCGAGACCCGCGCCCGCACCTCGTCGGGGCCGAGTCCGCACGCGCGCATGATCGAGCAGGCCACGGCGAGCAGTTCCGCATCCGCCGCGACATCGGTCTCGCCGAAGACGTCCACGTTGAGCTGGAAGTGCTCGCGCAGACGTCCCTTTTGCTGTCGCTCGTACCGGAACAGCTGCGGAATCGAGAACCAGCGCACGGGCTTGCGCAGCGCATTGGCTCTGGCGGCCACCATGCGCGCGACCGTCGGCGTCATCTCCGGCCGCAGCGTGATCGCGCGACCACCCTTGTCCTCGAAGTTGTAGAGCTGACCGACGATTTCGTCTCCACTCTTCTTGGTGTAGAGCTCGAGCGGTTCGAGCGGGGGCCCGTCATACTCGACATAGCCAAATCCCCGGGCCACGTGCCGCCAGCGGTCGAACAGCCACGACCGCTGGGCGAAGCTCTCCGGATAGAAATCTCTGAAGCCGGGCAATGCTCCCGCTGACATCCGCTAAACCTAGTCGGCGAGAGGACTTACGTGCAAGCGAGCCATGGCATCGCCGACGGTGTGGAAAGATCCAGCCACCAGCGTCGTGCTGCCGTGGGCCGACGCCAGCTCCAGGGCACGGTCAAAGTCCGGCTCCAGCGTGTGCGCAATCGCATGATCGCGCGCATGTTGCCCGACTTCGTCCAGAACCCAGGCGCGCGAGACCGGAGCGGTCGGCGCGTTCGTGAACACGAAGTGATCGACCTCGGGGGCCAAGGCTGACACGACCCCGCGCCAGTCTTTGTCCGTGAGCACGCAGAGGACGGCGGCGATCGGTCGCTGGGGCTGCACCCACCGCAGGGTGTTGGCCAGCACACGGGCCCCATCGGGATTGTGTGCCACGTCGAAGATCCATCTCCCCACCTGGTGAAATCGTCCTGGAAGCCTAACGTGCGACAACGCATCGATCGCTGCATCCCACCCCGGCCAGAACGGGGCCCCCGCCTCGCGAAGCGTCACCAGCGCGACCGCGGTGTTCGACGCCTGATGTGCGCCCGCGAGCGGTGTCCGGACCCCGAGACTCCTGCCGTCCACGTCGAGCCTGAACTCCGTACCCCCGACGCTGACGGCGAGGTCGTGCGGCGGGCACTCGCGCCAGACGTCCACCACGGGCCGAGCACCACGGACCCGAGCATCCGCGGCCAGCAGCCCGGCGATGCGCTCGTCGGGCTCCCCGATCACCGCCGCGCGTTCCGACTTGAAGATCCCCGACTTCTCGGCGGCAATGGACTCCCGCGTCGTGCCCAGTTGCTCCACGTGATCGATGCCGATCGAGGTCACGGTCGCCACCAGCGGCCTAACGACGTTGGTGGAGTCGAGCCGCCCGCCGAGGCCGGTCTCGATCACCGCGACGTCGACGGCCGAACGGACAAACCAGTCGAACGCCATCGCCGTGGTCGCCTCGAAGAACGTGGCCCCCAGGTCCTCCACCGTCGGCGTCCAGCGGCCGAGGAATTCGGTGATGAACGCGGGGTCGACCGCCGCCCCGTTCACCAGAAAACGCTCGCGGAAGTCGACGAGGTGCGGCGAGGTGTAGCGCCCCACGCGCAGACCCTGCGCCCGCAGCACGGCGTCGAGCGTTGCGCAGACGCTGCCCTTGCCATTGGTCCCGGCCACGTGCAGCACACGGAGGGCGTGATGCGGATTCCCCAGCCTCTCGAGAAAGGCCTCGGTGCGCTCGAGGCCGAACTTGCTGACGCCGGTTGTCCGTGCGAAGAGCGCGTCGAGGGCGCGCCGGTAGTCGGTCAGGTGGTCGACCATCCGGCGGCGGCTGGCTTGCCGCTCATGTGGCGAAGCAACCTGCCTAACGTCTGCTTGAGCTCTTTGCGATGCGACACCAGGTCCAGCATCCCGTGTTCCAGCAAGAACTCGGCGGTCTGGAACCCCTCGGGGAGGTCCTGTCCCAGCGTCTGCTTGATGACGCGCGGGCCGGCAAAGCCGATCACCGCCCCCGGTTCGGCGAGGATCGCGTCCCCCAGCATCGCGTAGCTCGCGCTCACGCCCCCGGTGGTCGGGTTGGTCAGCACCGAGACGTACGGAATGCGCCGATCGGCGAGCTGGGACAACACCGCCGACACCTTGGCCATCTGCATGAGGGACAGGACCCCCTCCTGCATCCGTGCGCCGCCGGAGGCCGAGACCACGATCAGGGGGTGTTTGCGCTCGAGGGAGCGCTGCGCGAGACGGGCGATCTTCTCGCCCACCACGGAGCCCATGGAGCCACCCATGAAGGCAAAATCCATGACCCCGAGGTTGACCGGGGTCTCGCCCAGGTTGCCGGAGACGGTGAGAATCGCATCCATCTCTCCGGCCTGGGTGCGTGCCTTCTTGAGTCGTCCCGCGTAGTCCGGAAAGCCCAGCGGGTCGGCTGATCGCAGGTCCGCGTCAGTCTCCTCCCACGAGTTCTCGTCCATGATGATCTGCACGTACTCGAGGGCGCGGATCCTCCGGTGGTAGTCGCAGCTGGGGCACACGTTGAGGTTCCGCGCGAACTTCTCGCGGATATCCGTATGCCCGCACGCCTCGCACTTCTCCCAGACATCGGCCGGAATCTCCAGACGCTCACGGCGGGGCTGCCGGGGTTTCTTTTCCTTACGGAACCATGCCATCGGGGGAAGATGAGGGCGGCAGGCCGGGGACGGTAGGCGGGGGCCAACGGGTAAACGGGTAAGACGGGTGAACGGGTGAAACAAACGCGCGAACGTCGCACACGCGCTCGTTACCCGCTCACGCGTTCATGCGTTGCTAGCCCCTCAGCCCGATCGGCAGCGCATCCGCCTCGCCGCGGCCCTCGCTCGAGATCCGGATGAGGATGCCCACCGCGAGCCAGCAGGCGAGCATGAAGGACCCCCCGTAGGAGAAGAACGGCAGGGGAATGCCGGTGATCGGCATCAGATTCAGCGTCATTCCGATGTTCACGATGACGTGCACGAACCAGCTGCCTAACAGACCGAAGGCCACGAGCGAGCTGAAACTGTCGCTGGCACGTGCCGCCACGCGGATGACGCGGAGGAACAGAAACAGGAAGAGCATCAATGCGAGGCTCACCCCCACGAACCCCAGTTCCTCTCCCACCACGGCGAAGATGAAGTCGGTCGTTTGCTCGGGCAGGAATGCTCCGCGCTTCTGCGTGCCGTCCAGGTAGCCGCGCCCCGTGACCCCACCCGATCCGATCGCGATCTGCGACTGAATCACGTGATAGCCGGACGCTTTCGGATCCTGCGAGGGGTCCAGAAACACCAGCAAGCGCCGTTGCTGATACGGGTTGAGCCGCTCCCACAGGATCGGTGCTGCCACCCCCATCACGACGTTGGCGACGATCAGCACCACGCCTTCGACGACGTACGGCTTGTACCAGAGCACCGCGGCAATGAGGATCAGGAACCATGCGCCCCAGAGACCGGTGTTGAAGGCCA
>JBQTIW010000103.1:0-23888 GCA_052387735.1 Gemmatimonadaceae bacterium | reverse complement strand
ACGATGCGGCCGGAGGTGGCGCCGAGTGCTGTGGAATGGCGCCGGCGCCTGCAGCAGCACGTCCGCTCGACGCACATCTCGCTGCGACGATTCAGTCTCGACGACGTGCGGCGCTGGATCCGGACGGTATTTCACGACGCGGCACCGGGCGACGACGCCGCGAGTTGGATTCACGATCACGCGGAGGGCGTCCCGCTTCTGACCCTCCACTTGCTGCGCGCCAGTTGTGAGGACGGCACGATCTGGTATGGCGGCACGCGCTGGGAGTGGCGCGCGCCGGATCCTCAGGCCATTGCTTGTGGAATCGGCTGGGTGCTCGAACGTCGGCTCGACCGTCTGTCGTCAGGCGCCAGGACCACGCTGGCGTCGGCAGCCGTTCTGCAGGGCGCACTCACGATCGAGCTGCTGATGTCCGTCACGGGTGCGAGCGAAGCGGACGCACGCTTGGCGCTGGAGGAAGGGATGGCGGCGTCCATCCTCTCCGCGGTCGGCGATCCGTCCGAGGGCCGCTTCAGCTTCCGCCACGCGCTGCTCGTGGATGCCTGTCTGCGCGGGATGCCCGAGCGCCAGCGCCAGCAGATCCACGACCTGACCGCGCGCGTGCTCGAGCTGCGCTCCCCCTCGGCGGTCGAGGCCATCGCGGCGCACTACCACGCGGCCGGGAACGATGCCGCGGCGTTCGCCTATGCCTCGGGCAGCGCCGAACGCGCGTTAGGCGCCTACACCCACGACGCGGCGCTGACCGCACTGCACGTCGCGCAGCGGTACGCGCCTTCCTCGCGCGAGCTGGCAACGCTTCGCGTGCGACAGGCCGAAGTGGCGCTGGAGGCGGGGCGCTACGCGCACGCCGAGTCGGCGTGCGACCTCGCCATGGAATGGCTGGATCGCCAGCCAGGCGACGCAGTAACGGTGCGGGCCCGCCGCCTGCGGGAGTGGATCCGTTTCCGCCGCGGCAAGCCCGCCGGACGTGCCGCCGAGGCGTTCCGCATCCAGGTGGAAGACGCCGCCGAGGTCGCGCCGTCGGAGGCCGCAGCCACTGCTCTCTCCGCCGCGCAATGCGCGATCGAACGCGCCGACTGGCCGGCAGCCGCATCGTTCGCCCGACGGGCGCTGGAAGGCGCAGTGGGCGCACAAGCCGAGCCGGTGCTCGCCGATTCGCTGCTCACGTTAGGCGTGGCCGAGCACGCCGAGACGCCGGAACTCGGACTCTCCCGGCTCCGCCAGGCCGTGGAGCGGAGCCGCGCGCTGGGAGATGCCTGGCGCGAGGCCCGCGCGCTTCACGCCCTTGGAGAGATCGTCGCTCGGCACGAAGCAACCTTCGAGGGTGAGGACCTGCTCGTCGCAGCCCTCGAACGCTCGCGGACCTACCACCATACCGCCCTCGCCGCGCTGGCCTCGCGCTCGTTAGGAGTGCTCCGTGCGCGGCAGGGCAGCTTCGAGGAGGCTCGCCAGTGGCTGGGCGACGCTGAGCGTCTGTTCACGACCATGGAGGACGAGCCGCATCGCGTTGGTACGCTGCTCGCGGGTGCCATGGCCCTTCGCGACGCGGGTGAACGCCAGAGCGCCTACACCCAGTTCGACGCAGTTGCCCGCCGTGCGCGCGACCTGGACATCGCCTGGATCGAGCTCGCCGCCACTGCGGGTGCAGCCCTATCCAACGGCGGTCCCGATTCGGCAGCGGCACACGGTCGATGGGCGCGTATGAGCGAGCTGGTCGCCAACGCACATCCCGACTGGTGGTTCGTAGGACGCGAGCTCGTGGACGCGTTCGCGGTGCGCATGGCGCTCGCAGGAGGGCACCCCAGCGTCGCCCATGACCTCTTCCTCCGCGCCTGGCGACGCCTTGACACCATCGACGTCTTCGGCAGCGTATGGCTCATCGCCGAGTGTGGTCCGGAGCTCGAACGGGCTGGCCTCAGGTCCATCGAACGGACCCGGCTCGAGGCCGCAGACCGCGCCCGACGGCTTGGATTTGGGGCTCTGACAGCCTTCTTGTCCTGACGATCGTCGCCCCTAGAGATTCCTCGTGCGTGGCGCAGCATAGCGCCGTACCTTTAGAGGCACAACTGGTTCCGGAGGTCCGTCATGCTTTGGACGTGGCATCGGACGGTGTACGCCACTTGCCTCGCGGCGACAGCCGCAGCGTGGCTACCGGCACAGGAGCCGCGGCCCCGCGCGCCGCGCATCGGGCAGATTCCGGGAAATGAGTTTGTCGTCATCGCGACCGATCACTCATTCGAAGCGCCGGAGCATGTGGACGCTGGCCTGGTGAACGTTCGATTGTTCAATCGAGGCAAGGAGCTGCACCACCTCGTCGTCATCAAGGTGGACAGACTGGACCGTGTTTCCCAGATCAGCGAGTACTTGCGAGACAACGACCGGAATGTCCCGTGGATGACACCGCTCGGCGGGCCGGAGTCCGTAGGTCCAGGTGGTGTGTCGTCCGCCATCATGGCGCTCGAACCTGGGCGTTACGTCCTGGTGTGCATGGTCGTTTCGCCGACGACCCGCCGCCAACACTTCATGGACGGAATGATAAGGGAGCTCTCGGTCGTGAAGCCCCCTGGTACCACCGTTCCGGCTCGACTCCCGGAAACGGAGATTTCGCTCAAGCTCTTTGAATGGGACTTCACGCTCGGCGGCCCGCTGTTCGCCGGTCGCCGGACGATTCGCGTTGAGAATGTCGGGAAGTTCGAGCATCATGTCTGGTTCGTTCGTTTGTTACCAGGCACGAGCTTCGAACAGGCGGTGAGCTGGGCAGAGAGTTCGATGGGTCCAACGCCTTTCGAGCCCGTCGGCGGCACCACCTGGCTTGAACCTGGTCGGTCCGTCAACGTGACAGTGGACCTCATACCCGGTGACTACGCGCTTATCTGCACGCTGGCCAACCCTCTGTCCAGGAAGCCGCACTCTGCGCACGGAATGGCCAGATCGCTCCGTGTGGTGAACTGAGCGCGCGAGGGGCCGACAGGTTGAGGGAGGATCGCCAGTGGAGGCCGATTGACAGGTAGCCGGCTCGTCGCCTCCGAGTTGGTGGATCACTGGGTCGCGGATAGCGGAGTGGGCCGGTAAAATCACCGGCGGCTACACCCGCCGTTGACCATCCCGCTTCCCCTCACATGCCTATCCGAATTCTGGTACGTCGCCTTCCTGGAACCGCTGTGCTGCTGGCCGTCCTGTCCGGTTCCGGTGGCGCGCAGGGGTCCTGGTACGAAACGGACAGTCTGGCGATCACGTCACTGCGGTGGCGGCAGATTGGCCCGGCCAACATGAGCGGTCGCGTCGCCGACGTCGAAGGGCTTCCCTCGCCATCCAAGACCTTTTTCGTTGCCGCAGCCGCGGGCGGAATCTGGAAGACCACCAACAATGGCGTGACCTTCCGCCCGGTCTTCGACAACCAGCGCGTCATCTCCATGGGCGACCTCGCCATCGCCCCAAGTGACACGATGCAGGTGTGGGCCGGGACCGGTGAACCCAACTCGCGCAACTCCATCTCTCCTGGCGGCGGCGTGTACAAGTCCACGGACGGCGGGCTGACCTGGAGACTGATGGGGCTGGAGAGAACGCAGGCGATCGGTCGCATCGTCGTCCACCCCACCAACCCGAACATCGTCTATGTAGCCGCGTTGGGCGCGATCTGGAACGCCAACAAGGAGCGCGGCCTCTACAAGACGACCGACGGGGGCACCAGTTGGGAGCTGGTGAAGTTCGTGTCCGACCACGCCGGGGTCGTGGACGTCGCGCTCGACCCGTCCAACCCCGACGTGGTCTGGGCGGCGAGCTGGGAACGGATGCGTGGTCCCTACTTCCTCCGTTCCGGCGGTCCGGGCTCCGCGCTCTGGAAGTCCACCGACGCCGGAAAGACCTGGACCGAGGTCAAGGGCCACGGGTTCCCGGAATCGATGAGGGGTCGCATCAGCATCTCGATCGCGCTGTCGAATCCGAAGATCATGTACACCATGGTCGAAGCGGACACGATGCCTAACAGCTCCAAAGAGAAGAAGGCAGCTCAGACTCGACCGAGCGGCCTCTATCGGTCCGAGGACGGCGGGGTGAACTGGACGAAGATGAACAACGAGAACACCCGTCCGTTCTACTACTCGCAGGTGCGCGTACACCCGAAGAATCCGCAACGCGTCTACTGGTCCTCGACCCCGGTCAAGGTCTCCAACGACGGCGGGAAGACGCCGATGAACGCCACCGTCGGTCTGCACGTGGACCACCACGCCATGTGGATCGACCCGGTGGATCCCGATCGCATGATCGTCGGCAACGACGGCGGCATCGGGATCAGTTTCGATCAGGGCGGCAGCTATGTCTTCCCCAATACCTTCGTCATCGCGCAACCGTACAACGTCTCGTTCGACATGCAGGTCCCGTATCGCGTGTGCGCCGGGCTGCAGGACAACGGCTCGTGGTGCGCGCCAAGCCGACGCAAGAGCGGGGTCATCACCAACGCGATGTGGTATGTGGTCGGCGGCGGAGACGGTTTTGTCACGCAGCAGGATCCCACCGATGGGAACATCGTCTACTCCGAATCGCAGGGCGGGAACATGGGTCGGGTGAACATCGCCACGGGTGAGCGCACCGCGCTGGCCAAGCCCAACTGGCGCACCGTGTGGCAGGCCTGGGAAGACTCCATCATTGTCGCTCGCGGCGATACCACTGTGCGTGAAACGCCCGCGGTCAAAAAGCGGATTGCCGAGCTGAAGGCGAGACAGAAGGCCGACTCCGTGGCCCTGGATCTCCGCTGGAACTGGAACACACCTTTCATCATCTCGCCACATAACAACGCGACGCTCTACATGGGCGCCAACCGGGTGATGAAATCGACGCGGCGTGGTGACGAGATGTTTGCCATCTCTCCCGAGCTCTCATGGGCGGACACCATGAAGATCCGCGTGTCGACGCGCACGACCGGCGGCATCACCCCGGACAACACCGGCGCAGAAACGTACGGGACGATCGTTTCGCTCGCCGAGTCGGCGCTGCGCCCAGGCGTGCTGTACGCCGGCACCGACGATGGGCGCGTGTGGAGCACCCGGAACGACGGCGGCGCATGGGAGGAACACACAAAGAACTTCCCCGGGCTGCCCTCCCACGCCTACGTGAGCGAGATCGAACCCTCGCCGCACGATTCGTTGACCTGGTTCGTCACGTTCGACAATCACCGCGCTGGTGACTTTGCGCCGTACGTCTACATGACGCGCGACGGTGGCAGGAGCTTCGCGTCGATCGCCGCCAACCTTCCGACTGGCGGCCCCGACTTCGCGCACGTGATCAAACAGGACCCCGTCAACAAGGACCTGCTGTTCGTCGGCACCGACGTGGGCGTTTATGTCTCGTCGAACATGGGTCGCTCGTGGCAGAAGTTCATGACTGGGTTTCCGACGGTGCCCGTCAACGATCTCAAGATTCATCCGCGAGAACGCGAGTTGATTGCCGCCACACACGGCCGCGGCGTCTGGATCGTGGACATCGCGCCCCTGCAGCAGCTCAACGCGACGACGGTAGCGAACGACGTGCACCTGTTCGAACCTCGCGTTGCGTTCCAGTGGGGAGAGCCGCCGATCGAAGGCCAGGGACCTGGCGGCGCATCGTACGGACATCTCTGGTTCTCCCAACCCGTCCCGACGTATGGCGCCGAGATCACGTACCGGCTGACGAGTCGCGGCAACACGTCTACTCGGATTGTCATCCAGGACGTCACCGGCGACACACTGCGGACCCTCATGGGACCGTCTGGACTTGGCGTGCATAAGGTTGTCTGGGACTTCCGCGGCAAGCCGCCCGCGCCCAAGCCCCTCAGCCCGTCGCAGAAGCGCGATTCAATCGTCGCCGCGAATCGGCGTGCCTTCGTGTTCGACTCACTTCACAAGGCAGGCATGGATTCCACCGCGCTGCGGAACTTCCGCCGGATGCTCGAGGGTGGGGACGTGCAGCAGATGATGCAAGCATTTAGCGGCGCCTTCGGTGGCGGCGCGGCGCCAACACCAGCGTTCCAGGGAAGTCCCTTCAATGCACGTCCCGGTGAACAGATGGCGGCGGGGCGTGGTGGAGGTGGTGGCGGTGGTGGCGCGATGGGCGGCATGGCCGCGCAGGCAGGAATCACCGACCCGAACGTGGCGTTTCAGATCATCCAGGCCATCTCGCCCCCTGGGCAGAATGCCTTCGCGGCGTTCCAGTCGCGGCCGCAGCCGCCAACAATGGGCCCCGGGGAGTATCTGGTCACCATCATCCAGAACGGGAAGACGGTGAAGCAGCGTCTCAAGGTCGAGCGGGCGAGCGGGACAGGCGCGTCGAGCCTGCCGTTCTGATTGAAGGCGGGCATGAACGGGTATGAGCGCGTAAACGGGTGAACGGGTGAGCGGGTAGAGGGTCGAGAGTGATGAGCGGATGAACGGATGAGCGGGTCAGCGGGTAAGCAGTAGGTCGGGCTTCAACCTGTCCTGGTCGAGTTTGGTTACCCGCTGACCCGCTCACTGGTTGCCGTTCGTCCTTCACCCGTTCGCCGTTCGCCCTTCACCCGTTTGCGCACCCCGCTTACCCGTTCACCCGCCTGCCCCCTATCTTCGTGCCGTATGCGTGTCGTATTGGTTAGCCGCCGGGTCGGGGCGCTGCTCTCGCTCGCGTTACCACTCCTCGCCGGGAGTGCAGTCGGGGCACAGCAGCCACCTCGCAGAACTCCCCCCGTCAAGCGGCCTGCGGCAGTCAAACCGGACACCGCAAAAAAGGCCCCTGATTCGACAGCACTCAAACCGAGCGAGGCGCCTCCACTGCGCACGCCGATGGCGGTGCTGTTCGGCACGGTGTTCGATTCCGTACACATGGAGCCCCTCGCCGGGGCGACGGTATCTCTCGAGGGAAGCACGCGGTTGGCGGTCACCACGGACAAGGGTGTTTTCCGGGTCGACAGCATCACGCCGGGGAAGTACCGGGTCCGCGTTGATCATGTGCTGCTCGATTCGATCGGTATGGCGATGGTCACCAACGAGATCGAGCTCCTGGATAACGCGGTGGAGAGCGTCCAGCTGTCGATTCCAGCCGGCGCGTCGTTGGTCGAAGCGTCATGCCCCGCGGCGCGGCGCGCGTTAGGTCCGGCCGCTCTCATAGGTCGACTGCTCGACGCCGACACCGACGCGCCGGTCAAGGGGGCGCGCGTGTCTGTGGCGTGGGAAGAGATGTCGATCAACGCCGGGCTGCGCAAAGTGCCTCGGCTTCGCGACGGCATCACTGGTGAGGACGGCGTCTATCGCATCTGCGGACTTCCCCCGCAGTTCGAGGGAACACTGCAGGCGCAGTTCAAGGGCGTGAGCACCGCCGAGGTTCGGGTGAAGTTCGAGGGCGAGGCGCTGGTGGTGCAGGGCCTCAAGATCGGCAATGCGAACACTGTGGCCGTGGCGACGGGAGACAGCGCGGCACGGCGGCAAAAGGAGGCCGCGGTCGGGAAGTCCTTCTCCGCGGCGACGCTGCAACGAGGCAACGCCTCGCTCACGGGCAAAGTGGTGAACGCCGGCGGAACACCGATCGTCGGGGCTCGCGTGGATGTCGTCGGTACACCGGGCATGACGCTGACCGGAGCGGGTGGCACGTTCAGAATCGACTCGCTGCCATCGGGCACGCAGTCGCTTGTCGTCAGGCAGATCGGGCTCGCCCCGGTCGAGCAGGCCGTCGAGCTCTCCACCCGTGCACCGGCGAACGTGACCGTGACCATGTCGCGCGCAGCGACGGTGCTGGCGGAAGTTCGCGTGGAGGCAGAACGCGACGCGGGTTTGGACAAGATCGGCTTTACCCAGCGCAAGCGCTCGGGGTTCGGTTACTTCATCTCGGGTGACGACATCGGCAAGCGTGCACCGAATCTGCTGACCGATCTGTTCCGGACCAGTCCGGGCTTGCGCGTCGTGCCGTCGGGTACCGACTACGTCGTGGAAAGCGCCCGAAATGCCTTGGGTGGCTGTGTGAAGTACTGGGTCGACGGGGCGGTATGGGAGGCCGTGTTCCCCGGTGACGTGGATCGCCTCGTGCCGCCATGGGAAATCGCGGCGATCGAGGTCTACAACGGGACGTCGGTGCCGGCGCAGTTTCAAATGGCGGGGTCGTCGTCGTGCGCCGCGATCGTGATCTGGAGCAAGACCCGGGTGAACGCCCCGCCCGGACGCTCGCGTCGGTAGACGGGAGACACACACACCCCGGGTGCGGAGACCCCGGGGTGTGGTGCCGTGCCAACCCGCTCCGCTCGCTCCCCGATGAGACGTCACATAGAGACGCGAGATTCCAGGGTCACTCGGGATCACGCGATTGCGGGTATGCAACCGGCTGCATTAGCATGACGCACTCCAGCCCAGGTTGCGCGTGACCCAGGACCCGACGTCGATCACCCTGCTGCTCAACGAAATGCAGGACGGACGTGCCGGCGCCGTCGATCGCCTGATGCCGCTCGTGTACGAGGAACTGCGAGTCGTCGCGGCCAGGCACCTGCGGCGCGAGCGCACCGACCACACGTTGCAGCCGACGGCGCTGGTCCATGAAGCATTTCTTCGTTTGGTCGACCAGCACAACGTCACCTGGCAGAACCGCGCGCACTTCTTTGGCGTCGCGGCGCAACTGATGCGTCGGATCCTCGTCGACTACGCGCGCAGGATGAACGCGGCGAAACGCGGGGCCGGGCGCCTCGTCCCACTCGAAGAAGGAATGGAGATCCCGATCGATGAACCAGGTGAGCTGCTCCGCATCGACGAAGCGCTGGATGCGCTGGCCCAGATGGATGCTCGTCAGGCACGTGTCGTCGAGCTTCGTTTCTTCGCGGGGCTGACCGTTAAGGAAACGGCCGAAGCGATGGATATTTCCAGCGCCACCGTCAAACGCGAATGGGCCGCCGCAAAGGCCTGGCTCGAGCACTCGCTCCGGCAAGGCGACACGTGACCAGGTGGTCGCCCGAGCGCTGGGCACAGATCAAGCAGCTCTTTTGGGAAATCTCCGAAGCCGATGCATCGGCGCGTGCCGGCTTGCTGCAGTCGCGCGTCGCGCAGGACGAGGAACTCCGCTGTGCGGTCGAGGACCTGCTCAGCGGATCCCAACGAGCGGATCGCCGCTTCGAGAGCGGCGCGCTGCGCTTCGTCTCGCCACTGGACGCCACCGGAAGCGACAGACCGGTCCCCGCCCGGATCGGGCCTTTCACGGTCGTGCGTTCTATCGGCGAAGTAGGGATGGGCGTCGTTTTCGAAGGCAGTCGGGGCACGGAGCGCGTCGCGCTCAAGACCCTGCGCGACCTCCGGTCGCACCCGGTATTCGAAGCGCGATTCCAGTCCGAGCAGGCCCTCCTCTCCCAGCTGCACCACGAAAATATCGCCCACTTCATCGAGGGAGGCTTTACGGATGACGGCCGTCCCTGGTTCGCGATGGAGTTGGTGGACGGCGTGCCCATCGATGCGTGGTGCGCCGCTCACCGTTCCACGGTGCACGAGCGATTGGCGCTGCTCGTTCAGGTATGTGCCGCCGTGCAGCATGCACATGATCTGAACATCGTGCACCGCGACCTCAAGCCGTCCAACGTGCTCGTCACCATGGACGGCGCCGTAAAACTCCTCGATTTCGGGATCGCCCGCCTGCTGGACGGGGAAGAGCGCGGCACACTGACGCGCGCGGGCTATCGCCCTTTCTCTGTCGCATATGCAAGTCCGGAACAGATCGCCGGCGGCGTTCTCACCGTTGCATCCGACGTCTATTCGCTCGGTGCAGTTTGCTATCGCCTGCTGGCGGGTTGCTCACCGTCCGGCATTTCGCGCGAGGACGCCGCGTTCTCCGTAGTGAACAAGGCCGTGCCGCGCCTCACGGTGGCGATGACTGACGCTTTCGCCGCCGAGCTGCAGACTTCCAGTCGCGCGGAGGCGGCAGCACTCGTGCGTCCGCTGGAAAGCGCGATTCACACAGCGCTCGCGCCGCAGGCATCGCTTCGCTACTCGTCAGCGCGTTCCTTTGGGAATGCGTTGGCCCATCGAGCGAGCGAACTGCCAGACCGGCCCTAGGGGCGGCGGCGTCCCAGCGACTGTTCGCCTGTTCTCCCCTCTCCGCCGTGTACTGGTTTACGACGGCCACCTGCTCCGCTCCCTTCACATCAGGCGAAGTGAATGGGATGCAGGGACGTTCAGGAAACCCGGATTTACGAGGGTGGCAGGCACCTGTCCGCTGTCCCCGCGTCTCCGGCTAGAGTCGTATTGACAGCAGGATCGGAATCGTCGTAAAGCTGCTGACGTCCACTATTCGACCTTCGAGGCCGAACCGCGTGTTGAGCCGGATACCACCCCCGATGGTGATGCCTACGTCGAAACTATTCTCCTCGACGCCGGCGTCGACGATCGGCGACTGGGCCCGAGCCCCGGAATGCGAGTAGTAGAGACCTACACCTCCTAACACATACGGGGTCGGGCCACTCTGCACGTTCTTGAACTTGTATTCCAGGGCCGCTGGAATCGCGAGAATGGTCAGGCTGCCGCTGTAGACGCCGCTCGCGCTGTACCGCGACAGGGAGGGATCGAATCGCAGATCGAGTGGGAACGCGGGGATCAGCCAGCCGAAGCTGGCTCCCACCAACAGCCCCAGGTCGTAGATCCCATCACCGGTGGCCAGGCCCCCCATGAGTTCGATCGACGGAGAGGCTCGCCCGGTCGTCTGTGCCTGCAGCGTGGCAGGCAGCGCCCAGCGGGCGGAGAGGGACCCTGGGGCAACACGCTGTGCCGCGACATTTGACGAGGCACCTGCGAGGGCAACCAGCCCGGCGACCAGCATGAACGTCCGCATTGTTGTGACTGTGCTCCCTACTCCACGATCACGCGCTTGAGCCACGTGCCCGCGGGAAATGAAGTCGTTGCCGCGCCCGCCCCGTTGATGAGAGTCAACTCTTCGATGGCGATGACCGACGGATACTGCTGCTGAAACTGAGACATCGTCATCGCAGTCGGCAGTTGCACCAGGCGGACCCGCTGTGGTTTGACACTGAGAGCGCGCGGATCGGTCAGGCGCTGGAACGAGCCAATGGTCTGCCGGAACACACCATCGTAGGACCCGACCCGCTGTTGGTCGGTATAGGCGAGGAGGCGATAGGTGGTCCCGTCGAGCTGGATGAAGGCGACGTACCCGGCGAGCAGGGCCTGCTCCGTCTGAGCCGTGAACTGACCGACGGATGCCGGCAGTCCGTTGATCGGCGAGTTGGACGTCCCTAACGACCGGATGCCCTGCTGGCCGAGGAACTGCGCGGCCGCCTGAGATGGCGATGTGGTGCCGGCACTAGACAGCACGACAATGGCGTCCTGCTGCTGGCTCACACCCACGACCTGTTGTGGCTGGTTCTGGAAGCGCCAGCCGCCGGGGAAGTCGAACCGGAACTTGAGTGTCGGGTGCAGGAACGTCGACTGCTGGAAATAGCCCTGGCGCGGATCCTCGCCGAACACCATGCCGTCAAGGCGGCGCAAGAACGGCTCGCGGTTCACTTTGAGGGCTCCCGCAGGCCTGCTCCACGCAGCGATCCGTTCCTGCGTTCTTGCCACGCGGTTCCCGGGATTGGGGTGCGTGGACAACCATTCCGGCGTCTCATCGCTGCCACCGGATGTCCGGTCCAGTGTTCGGAACATCGCGGCCATCTCCGCGGGGTCGTAGAGCTGCTGGGTCATGTAGCGGAAGCCAAGCTCGTCCGCCTGTGTTTCATCGTCCCGGCCGAACTTCATGAACATGAGTCCTAACGCCTGGCTCCCGAGGTCGCCAAACCGTTGCAGCTCTGGCTTCACGATCATCGCTCCGACGAACGCGATCTGGGTGAGCTGGGCCCGCGACATCTGACTCACGGAGTGCTTGGCGGTGATGTGCCCGATCTCGTGTCCGAGCACCGAGACGAGCTGCGCCTCGGAGTTCATGTGGGCGAGGATGCCACGCGTTACGAAGACCGGGCCCCCGGGCAGCGCGAATGCGTTGACCACCGGGTCGTCGATCACAGTGAACGACCACGGCAAGGCGGGTCGCTCCGAGGCGCGCGCCATGGGCAGGCCTAACGAGCCGACGTAGCCCTGGAGTTGCGAGTCGGAATACACTCCCATCTGGGCGGAGGCGGCCTTGGCGGCTTCCAGTCCCATCGCGACCTCCTGTGACTCGGACACGAGCGACAGTTCGCGTCGGCCCGTCACGGGGTTGGTGGCACAGGCGGCAACAACGGCCAGCAGCAGGCCGCGGGCGACGACGGGGCGGAAACCGACAGACTGGGACATAGGAGTAGGTGGAGGTAGTGGTCTCCTATGATACCGCAACCCGCTTCCGGCGGTGTTCCCCCCCCCGGCTGAAAAATGTCACCCTCCGGAGAGGCATACATCACCAGTTCCTATCCACGAACCACGTTCCCGCCGCGTCGTCGCTCAGACCTCGGACACTCGTCTCTTCCCCTTGGCACCCGCCGGCCCTACGTTGGCGTCCGCGTTCAGCCTCCCACGCCATCTGGGTTATGCGTCATTTCACCGTTATTCTCGCGCTCGCAGTCGCAGCTGCCATGATCACGCCGCCCCCCGCCGATGCGCAGTCGCCGACCGGCAAAGCGGGCGAATGGCGGAGCATTCTCGATGCCAGGGCGTCGGGGTGGCGTGGCTATCAGAAACCCTCCCTTCCCGACGGCTGGAAGGTCGTGGACGGCGCCCTCACCCGGGTCGGTGCTGGTGGCGACATCATCTACGGTGCGGAACAGTTTGGCGACTTCGAGCTCGAGCTCGAGTGGAAGCTTCAACCAAAGGGCAACAGCGGCATCTTTTTCCGCGCTGGTGAAGCCACGACGCGCATCTACGAGAATGCGCCCGAGGTCCAGGTGCTGGACAACATCGGTCATCCCGACAACAAGACCGATCTTACCGTGGCGGGAGCCAACTACGCATTGCATCCCGCGCCGCGCGACGCCGTCAAGGCCGTGGGTGAATGGAACAGCGTCCGCATCGTGGCAAAGGGCGCGCACATTCAGCACTACCTGAACGGCAGGAAGGTGGTGGACTACGAGCTCTGGACCCCTGACTGGGAAGCAAAGGTCAAGGCATCGAAGTTCGTGCAATGGCCGACCTACGGTCGCGCGAAGCGAGGCTACATCGGCTTGCAGGATCATGGGGATTGGGTGGCGTATCGGAGTATTCGCGTGAGGACGAGCGGAGATCGGGGAGCTGGGAGTGGTTAGGCGCATGGACGGTCGAGCCGTTTCTCGGTGCAGCGCCTCCTGCTGCGGTCGTTCGTCCACCTCCCGCTCTCTGCGACCCCTTCCCCGCTCCGCATGACCGTCCGCACCCGACTCTCCATCATGATGCTCCTCCAGTACTTCATCTGGGGGAGCTGGTTCGTCACCATGGGCACATACCTCGGTCAGACCCTGCGGTTCACCGACGGGCAGATCGGGCTTGCCTATGGCGCTACGGCGATTGCGGCGCTGATCTCGCCGTTCTTCGTGGGGATGATCGCCGACCGATTCTTCGCCTCGGAGAAGCTGTTGACGATCCTGCACCTGATCGGCGCGGCCGTTCTGTGGTTCGTCTCGCAGCAAACGAGCTTTGGCGCGTTCTACCCGCTGCTCATCCTGTACGCGTTGTGCTACATGCCGACCTTGAGTCTCACGAACGCGATCTCGTTCCATCATGTGCAGGACCCGGCGCGCGACTTTCCGCTCATCCGCGTGCTCGGCACCATCGGATGGATCGTCGCCGGGACGATCGTCGGCAAGGTGCTCCACGCCGACGCCCTGGCCACTCCGATGCAGCTGGCGGCAGGGGCGTCGGTCGCGTTAGGCCTGTTCAGCCTCACGCTTCCGCACACGCCCCCTCGAGCGGCGGGAGCCCCCTTCTCGGTGCGTGACGCCCTGGGCCTCGACGCGTTGCAGCTGCTCAAGGATCGAGACTTCCTCGTCTTCACCCTGGGGTCGTTCCTGCTCTGCATCCCGCTGCAGTTCTACTACGCGTTCGCCAACCCGTTTCTCAACGAAATCCGTGCGCCCGATCCGGCCTTCATCCAGACCTTCGGCCAGTGGTCGGAAATCGGCTTCATGGTCCTGCTGCCGGTGTTCCTCAAGCGGCTCGGGATCAAGAAGATCATGCTCGTCGGCATGGCCGCCTGGTCGGTGCGGTATCTTGCCTTCGGACACGGCAACGCGGGCTCGGGGATGTGGATGATCTACGCCGGCATTCTCCTACACGGCATCTGCTACGATTTTTTCTTCGTCAGCGGTCAGATCTACACAGACGAAAAGGCCGGGCCGAAGACGCGGGCCGCCGCACAGGGCTTCATCAACTTCGTCACGAACGGCATCGGCTACTTCATCGGCGCGTTCGTGTCAGGATACGTCGCCAACCGCTACTCGTCACCTAACGCCGCCTGTACCGAAGCCGGCGCTGCCGCCCGCGAGTGCTTCCCGGTCGTCCACGATTGGCTCGCGATCTGGACGCAGCCGGCAATCATGGCCGGTGTCGTGTTCGTCCTCTTCCTGTTCCTCTTCCGTCCAGCGCGCGCCAGGCCGTCAGCCGCCTGACAGTCGGTTCGCCCACCCGGTTACCCGTTTGTCCATTTACCCGTTTTTGGCGCTCCCATGTCCCTCTCCCGTCGCCGCTTCGTCACAGACCTCTCCACTGCAGGGGTCGGTGCGTACGCCTTCACGATCGTCCCACGTCACGTGCTGGGGAAGGGCTACAAGGCACCCAGTGACACACTCAACATCGCCTGTATCGGCGTGGGAGGCATGGGCTACAACGACGTGATTGGTGTCTCGATCGAGAACGTCTACGCCCTCTGCGACGTAGACGACCGCGCCGCCGAGCGCGCGTACGTGAAGTGGCCCAAGGCCAAGCGGTATCGCGACTACCGCCAGATGCTCGAACGCGAAGCCGCCACGATCGACGCCGTGACGATTTCAACACCCGATCACCTGCACGCCGCCATCACCATGATGGCGCTCAAAGCCGGTAAGCATGTCTACTGCCAGAAGCCGCTCGCCCGCACCGTCGGTGAGGTGCGAGCCCTCAAGGATGAAGCCGCCCGTCGGCCAAAGCAGTCCACCCAGATGGGGAACCAGGGGCACGCGATGGAGTCCACTCGCGTCATCCGCGAGTGGGTGGAGTCGGGAATCATCGGCACCGTGCAGCGGGTGGAGTTCTGGACCAATCGTCCGATCTGGCCTCAGGGGATCAACCGGCCCACGGAGATGCACAACGTGCCGCCGACGCTGGACTGGAATCTCTGGTTAGGCCCGGCCGCCGAACGTCCCTATCACCCGAGCTACGCCCCCTTCAACTGGCGTGGCTGGTGGGATTTCGGTACCGGCGCCATGGGAGACATGGCCTGTCACATCATGGATGCGTCGTTCTGGGCGCTTGGCCTCAAGTATCCCGCACGGGTCAGTCCCGAATCGACCACCCTGTTCCCCGAAACCGCGCCGCGAGCTTCGCGGATCACGTACGACTTTCCGGCCCGCAACGGACGTCCACCGGTGACGCTGGTGTGGCGCGATGGTTCGATCTTTCCCGCGCGTCCGGAGGCGTGGCCGCGGGAACGCCCCTGGCCGCACGATGCGGAAGGAGGACAGTTGTGGGTGGGCGACAAGGGATCGTTCGTCGCCGGCACTTACGGCGGCGATCCCACCCTCTGCGATCCACAGCGACACGCCGAGGTGGTCGCGAAGCCGGTCCCGCCGAAATACCCGCGCACCGAGGGCGTCTACAAGGAATGGATCGCGTCCATCAAAGGCGGCACGCAGCCAGGGTCGAGCTTTGCCGGTCACGCCGGGCCGCTGACGGAGATGATCGTCCTGGGGAACCTCGCCGTACGATCCGGGCGCGCGATTGAGCTGGACCCGGAGACGGGAACGGTGAAGACCCAGGGGATCCCCAGCGAGTGGATGATGCCCTCCTATCGGGCGGGGTGGTCGCTATAGACCGGATTGGGGATTGGGGATTGAAGATGCGGGATTCGGGCGAGGTGTGGGAGCGGCGTGGTTATCGGACTCCAGTCCCGAATCCCCCTCTCGATTCTCGCCCTGACACCTTCATTGCGAAACGTGCGGCGCCGCAATCGGGCGCCGCACGCTGCGCGTGGTGACCTAACGCGACTACAGTGTCGCTTTGAGATAGTTGATCACCCGCGTCATGTTCGCAGGGCCCGTATAGTCGGGACCGCCGTGTCTCGCGTTGGGGAACAACTCCAGCTGAACTTGCGCGGCACCAAGCACGGTCCTGATCCGTTGCGCCAATCCGGTGGCTTGCTGATATGGAATGGTGCAGTCCAGCATCCCGTGCTGGATCAGAAACGTGGCATCGCCAGCGCCGACGTACGTGCGCGGACTGGCTGCCAGGACCCGCGAGGGGATGGTCTGAATTGGAGCGCCCATCAGCACGCCCTCCGGGGAGGACGCAGCATTGTGCCCCGAGCCGCCATACAATGGACAGCCGTTCAGCGCTAATTGAGAGTCCAGCGCGAGGAAGTGCTGCGGCCCTGCCCAGTCGACGACGGATTTGACGTAATCGGACATCGTCGGATTGCCGAGCGACAGGTCCGTCAGAGACGCAACACCACTCGAGGTTCCCAACATCGCAGCCAGGTGTCCGCCCGCGGAGAGTCCCCAGGCACCGATGCGATTCGCGTTCAGAGGGTAGGCCCCGGCGTTGGCACGGATCCAGCGCACCACAGCCTTCACATCCTGAATCTGCGCCGGCCACTTGGCCTCTCCCGACAGCCGGTAGTTGGCGCTGACGAGTGCGAAACCCTGACTCACCAGCTGATGATGGACCGCGTTAGGGCCCAGGGCCTTGTCACCGGAATGCCAGCCGCCCGCATGAAGCCAGAGGACGACGGGATAGGGCTTCGGACCGCTGGTGGGAAGGTACAGGTCGAGCTTTTGCGTGGGCGAACGCGTGGCGTACGCGATGTTGGTGATGGCCGAAACCCCGGGCGCGATCTCCATCGCGGGGGACGGTAGGGAGTGGAGTGATGTGGGTTGCACGGAGGTGGTCGGCCCGTCGGTGCAGGCAGTCACGGCGAACGCGGCGACTGCGACTGCAACCCGACTGGCGGGTTGCCGGAGCGACATTGCTAAACCTTGAGTGGGTGTGAGGCTCTTCCTACGGCGAGGGCGAATCGCCGGGACAAGCTGTGCCCGAACATGGGACTTCGCTGTGATCCGGTTCACTGATCGCGCGTCGGCAAACGTCCGACGAGAGTGATGGGACCTCGACCCACCGAACGAGGCAGCTCGCCCTGCCTCTCGAGAGAGACGCGATCAGGATTGAACCCCGTCCACGGTGTGAAGCCGTGGTGCGCAGAAGTCGGACGCTCGAGTCTGAGCGCTGCCGGAGGTCCCCCGCGTCGAGGTGGAGGTGACGAGAGCCCCGTCGGCGATCCAGCCTGCGTGAGCTCGCTATGGCCGGCGCACCACGGTCGCGATGAGCGCCCCAGATCGGGGCGCAAAAGCTCGGTAGTCCTCTCCCAGCAGGGCTGCGACAGTGGCCGCAAGCTGACTCTGCGTGACGCGCGGCACGTTGCTCACCTCGCCTAACGGCGGCGTGTCGGGACCAAGCACGGCAATCCAGATGTTTTCGGCGCCGGCGACCTTTTCGCCGTGATTCTTCCACTCGTCAGGTCCCGAACCGCGCCCGTGGTCGGTGGTGACGATGAAGGTCGTGGCGCCACGATACTCCGGCATCGCCTGCATCGTGTTCCAGAGATCGGCGATGAACCCGTCGACACGGTGCGCGGATTGCAGCACCAGGTCGTACATCCCCGCGTGCGCCCACTCGTCCGTTTCTCCATAGCCGACAAACAGCACGCGTGGTTTCCGCTGGCGGATGTACTCCTTGGTCGCGGCGTGCATCGGCGCGTCGAAGGTGTTGTTCTCCCACATGCGCACCGAGGTGCGATAGAACTCGTTGATCGTAGCCGCGCGTTCACCGCGGGCCATTGCTCCGCGGAATGGCGGATCCCAGCCATCGATCACGTCCATCCCGCTCGCGCGATCGCGGTTGAAGATGCGGCGGAACGCGTCCCAGGTTGCGATCGCCGCAACCTTTCCCTTGTAGTCTGACCTGCGCGCCAGCCACTCCAGGACGGTGACGTTCGGATTCGGCGGATAGTCGTTGCTGTCGATCCGGGGATCGAACGCGCCGGTGAAGATCTCGTTGTAGCCCGGATACGAGAACTTCATGGTGTTCATGATCGCGGCCGTGCTGCCGCGGTCCTGGTTCCCGAAGAGCACGCCCTGCTTCACCAGTGTGGACCAGAAGAACGGGAGCAGCGCGGTCCGGCGCGCGTTCGCGTCGTCGCGCCAGTACGAACGGAGGAGCGCCGTGGTGTCGCGGACGCCTCCAGGCTTTGTGGTCATCAGCGCCCGCTCGGCGCCGCGAAACACCTCCTGCCACCGCAGGCCGTCCGTCACGATCAGAACCACGTTGCGCGTGCGCCGCTGCGCGCGCGCGGTCGGCGCGCCTAACGTGATGGCGAGGGCTGCGAGGAGGAGCGTCCTGAAGGTCATGCGGCCGGGACGTGTGGTGACGCCGGAATCACATCGACGGGAAGATACGCCTCGCGGGATCGTTGGCGTCACGGTCCGGTCACGAGAACGCACCCTTCGGAGTCAACGACGTCCCCGGGTGCCGCGCCCGCGCCCACAGCAGCTAGCCTCCGGTGCCGACCCAACGGATGCGATAGACGCGACCGCCTTTGTCGTCGGTCACGAGCAGGGAGCCGTCGGGCGCGACCACGAGTCCGGTGGGACGTCGAAGTTGCTCAGTCGGCCCTCCGCGGAAGCCATCACCGAACACCTCGAACTGGCCCGACGGCCGACCGCCGGCGAAGGGCTGAAAGACCACGTTGAAGCCGGCCTGCGGCAGCGGGGCGCGATTCCACGATCCGTGAAAAGCGATGAACGCACCGTTGCGGTACTTCGCCGGAAAGGCGCGACCGGCGTAGAACACCATCGCGTTAGGCGCCCAGTGACCGGGATATGTGGCCAACGGCTGGCCGACATTGGCGCACTGCTCCTGTTTCACGCCGTCGCCTTCATACTCGGGGGCAAGCACCTTTTTTTTGGCGTCGTAGTCGTAGTAGCAGTAGGGCCAGCCGTAGTCCACACCCCGGTCGATGCGGAACAACTCCTCGGCTGGGTTCTGCGCGCTTTTCTCGTTGGTGTAGATCGCGTGGACTCTGCCCCAGTTGCCAGCCAGCAGGTCGCGGCCGTGTTGTGCGCCCCACAGTCGACCTGTGGCATCGGCGGTGATCGCGACGATGTTACGGATGCCGGTAGCGAAGCGCTCGCCGTCGTCCTGGGTCTGCCGTGTCTTCCTGGCGTCAAACCGCCAGATGCCGCCGGAGTTCGCGAGGAGCGGGCAGGGATTCTGCCCCTTGGTCCCGGGGGCGTTCATCCTCTCTTCGCAGGCGTTCGACGGCGCGCCGATGTTCACGTACAGGAATCCGTCCTGGCCGATGGCAAATGTTTTCGCCGCGTGGTGACCGCGTTCGGATCGCAGACCCGAGACGACGGTGTCGGGCGGGCCGGCCGGCTCGAGCCGTCCCGCGGGCCAGCGCCAGCGGAGGATGACGCTGTCGCCGCCGAAGTAGAGGTATCCGTTGTGAAGGGCAATCTCGCTCCCGCCGATCGGGCCGAAGCGCTTCATTGTCTCGGCGGCGCCGTCCCCATCAGCGTCACGCAGGGCGACGATGCCACCGCGCGTGGTGTTGGTGTTACGCAGGGCGATGAACAGGTCACCGTTGGACGCGACCGCCAGGTGGCGAGCGGTCCCCACGCTGTCGGCCACCACTTGCACGCAAAACCCTGCGGGAACAGTGACTCCGGCGTTGTCTACTGCACACTGCGCCTTTGTCCCCTGCGCGCTGACGAGTGCCGGCACCACGAGTGAGAAAACAGAGAGTTTCATCATGAGAGAAGTGTTTCCCTGTGAGTACCGTCCCATCCCTACCACTGCCCGACAAACCCCTTCACCGATCCAATGAGCTTCGCCGGATCGTACCCAACGCCCTGCTTGAACACCAGCTCCACGTTGCGGATATCCGCAACGCGCTCGGCCGGATTGCCGGCAACGATCATCAGGTCCGCCTGCTTTCCGACGGCGATCGACCCCACTCGGTCGGCACGTCCGAGATACGTGGCGCCATTCAGCGTGGCAACCTGGATCGCCTCCACCGGCGTAAAGCCGGCCTCGACGAGCAACTCGACCGCCCGCTGGTTGGAATACCCCGGAATCACGCCGCCGCCCCCAGTGGGATCCGTGCCCACAATGAGCAGTCCGCCGGCACGAGCAAATTCCCGCTCGAGCGCCATCGCCTTGGGAAAGAGTGTTGTGTAGACCGACTGCGTCATTCGGCCGACCTGGCTATGCTGGCGCTCGTATGTCTCGCGGAGCATGGGGACCAGGACATCGGTTCCCGGTGGCATGGGCCGTCCCGGCGTGAATGTCTCGAAGATCGTGAGAGTCGAAGTGATCGCGACGTTCCGGCGGACGAGCTCCGTCACGAGATCTTTGAACGACGCGCCGTCCGGGGCGATGGTGTTGATCGCCTGCTGACCACGTCCCTGTCCGGGACATTCGTCGGGCTTCTTGTCGGCGACAAAGTCCGTGGACGCGAGGAAGCCGTGTTCGAGGTTGTCGATCCCGAGTGCCGCGGCCTCGCGGTAGGTAACCGAGCACAGGTGTCCTGTCACCTTGATGCCGCGTTTGTGGGCTTCATCGATCCCTGCCTTGAGCACGTCACGGCTTATCTGCATGTAGGCCTTGAACGACGTTGCCCCCTGGCTCGCCCACCAGTTCACGAAGGCGCGCGCGTCGTCGGGCGTGCGCAGCGTCTGCATCTGCAGGAAGGTGTTGGGCCCGTTGAGATAGGGCGCCGTCGCGTCGATCCACGGTCCGGCTTTGTCTCCCCGATCGATCGCCTTCTTGATGTTGAGCTCCGAATAGCCGTTCATGTTCCCGCCGGTGCGCATCGTGGTCACACCGCCGGCGAGATAGAGTCTGACAAACGATTCAGTGTAGTTCCCGTAGATTCCCGGGCCTGCTGGGTAGTACAGGTGTTCATGCACCATGACCAGTCCCGGGAGAACGCTCTTGCCGGTCAGGTCGAGCCGGAGCGCTCCATCGGGAACCGGTGTTGCCGCCGCCGGTCCGACCGCCTCGATCTGTCCGTTCCGGACGACCACCGTCTGGTTCTCACGCGGCGCGCCACCCGTGCCGTCGATGACGCGTGCGTTGGTCAGCGCGACGACGTTGGTATCCACGCGAACATACATCCGCACGGCTGGCGACAGCGGTGGACGCTGAGCCGCAACAGGTAGCGTGGCGAGAAACGCAATCAGACCACAGGTGGCGGACTTCATTTTGATCGGGGAGCGGGAAGCGGGAAGCGGGAAGCGGGAAGCGGGAAGCGGGAAGCGGGAAGCGAACCGGAAAGTGTGGGAGTGCGGCCCTCGATGCTACTCGGTCTTTGCCGTCCTCTTCTCGCGTCTCTGAGCTCTCAGCTCCTAGCCCTTCCACGTGCCTTTCGCGACGGCGGGCACAAACTTGTCGATCCCGCGCGGCGGGAACGACAGTGTCTTTCCCTGCTCGGCGCTTTGGTATGCGGTCATCAGCATCTTCACCACCTCCACACCGTCATCGAACGTGAGGCGTGCCGCCTCTTTTCCCTGGAACGCGCGCACGAAATGACGATCCTCCCCGGTGTAGCCGTACGCGAGATACTCCTCCGGCACCACCGGCATCACACCCTGCTCGGCGTTCTGCTTCTCCACCAGGTCCTCGCCGGAGCGGCCCTTCACCTCGCGCGAAAAGAACAGCTGCAGTCCACTGTCCAGCGAGTTCCACCGCATCGAGTACTCCGGACCCAGCAGCTCCGCTGACAAACGGAGTCCTGCCCCGACGAAGCTCCATGAGGTGGTCGCCTCACCAATCACGCGGTGACCGTCCGGCGTTTCGAATTCGAGCATCACAGCGGCGAAATCCTCGGATGGCGTCCTGGTGTAGTCCTGTGAAATCCCCATCGTCCTGCGAAGCTGCGAGGCGTAGGTCGGCCGTGACCACTTGAGCGAGGCGATGTGCCCGGTGATCGCGACCGGCTTCAGCGCCGACATCGGTTCGCCCGGCTCGGTGAGCAGGTGCCGCACGAGGAGGGCAGAGTGGCACATCATGTCGTTGAGCACACCACCCCCCTGGAGGTTGCCCTGCCAGAACCAGGGTCCGTGCGGCCCGCTATGCTCCTCGGCGGCGCGTGCCAGGTAGGGTCGGCCCGTCGTCGCCGCGCCCCGCGCCCATATCAGCGCCTTGCCCGCCTCCACGTGCGGCGCGAAGAGCTGGTTCTCGAGGTATCCGGTCTTCAACCCGACCGAGGCCACGAGCGTCGCCACTGTGTTTGCCTCGGCCACGTTGCGGGCCAGCGGTTTCTCGCAGGCAATGCCTTTGAGCTCTCCCCTCCCCCGCGTGATCGTCTCGACGATTTCTTCGACGTTCTCGATGCGAGCGTGATTGGGGCCGCACAGCCAGATCGCGTCGATTCCGGGATCGGCGACCATGTCGGCTATGCTCTTGTAGGGTTTGGCGGCCCCGACATCGATCGCGCGCGCCAGTTTGGCCGCATCGCCTGCATTCTTCGCATTGGGACTCCACACACCGAGCACATCGGCGTCGCGCACGCCACGCCATCCCTGAATGTGAAATCGCGTATTGAACCCGGAACCGACGAAGCCCACACCGAATGTACGGGACATGAGACGGGAGACGAGAGACGAGAGACGAGGCTTACGCTTCAACGCTTGCGCGAATCTCTCCCGTCGGTCGTCTCCCGTCTACTGCCTTGCCCTCCACGCCGCAAACGACTGCACCAATGGGTCGGTTGCGGTCGGCAGGTCTGTAGGGTCGAGTGGCTCGCCGCGCAGCTGTGCTATCTGCACTGCTCCTGGAAGCCTGACTCCTTCTCCGTCTCCCGTCTCTCAGACCTCGTACGTCGAACGCCCTCCCACCACCGTGCGGACGACACGGATGTCCTTGATCGTGTCGGGATCCACGGCGTCCGGCGCGTTGGCCAGGATCACAAAGTCCGCATACTTGCCCGCGGTGATCGAGCCCTTGGTTTTCTCTTCGTATGAAGCGTATGCACCGTTGATCGTGGCAATCGTCAGCGCCTCGTTGAGCGTCACCTTCTGGTTAGGCCCCCACTCGCGCCCCCGATAGTCACGGCGCGTGACCATGCTCTGGATCGCCATCAGTGGCTCGAACGGACCAGGGCCGTAGTCCGATGCACCCGGCACGCGGATACCCGAGTCGAGGAACGACCGATGAGCGAACATCCACCGCAGCTTGTCGTCGCCATACTGCGACCACTTTTCGCCGTGATAGTAGACATAGGTCCAGAACGGCGTTGGAATCGTTCCTGTCGCCTTGAGGCGCCGGAGCAGCTCGGGGTTCACCAGCGAGCAGTGCTCGATGCGATGCCGCCGATCGTTGTGCGGGTGCTGCTCCAGCACACGCTCGTACGCCTGCAGCACCATGTCGATCGTGACGTCTCCGTTGGCGTGAATCCCCACCTGCCAGTTGTTCCGGTGCGCGTCTTGTACCACTTCGTGAATGGTCTCCTGGGTCATGGTGAGGATGCCGTAGTCGCTGGTGCCGACGTAGGGCGTGCTCATGCGCATCGTACGCTCGGACGCCGATCCATCAGCCGCGTACTTGACGCCTCCCACACGCACCCATTCATCGCCGAAGCCCGTGTAGACACCCGCATCGCGCAGAAGGGGATATGCGCCTCCCCGAATCATCATGTATGCACGATGCTTGAGCTCTCCCGCCCGATACACATCCTCGTACGCGCGGATCTTGTCAGCACCGGTGCCGGCGTCG
>JBQTIW010000102.1:0-7918 GCA_052387735.1 Gemmatimonadaceae bacterium | reverse complement strand
CTGATTCAAGTCGCGGGGCCGGTCGGGCGTCCGTTTCTTCGGCATGACGGAACCTAAGCGATTGCGCCAGCCCCCACTATTTCAAACTGTACCAGTACCAGTACCAGTGCCAGGAAGAACAGGTAACGGGTCAACGGGTCAACGGGTCAACGGGTCAACGGGTAATCCCGAAACCGGTTACCGGGCAAGGCCAGGACCGACGCTCGGCTCGAGTCTGGGCGAGAAATCGCTCCCGCGCTGCCCTGCTGACCGTCTACCCGCTGCCGCGTTTACCCGTTTGTCCCCTACGCCACCGCGTACTGCTGCGTCACGTCCCGCCCTGCCCCCTTCTGCACGAGCTTGAACTCGTCCGGCCTCAGGAGGGGATCGTCTCGGAGCTCGACGGGGAAACCGCCGATTCGCTCCAGCTTCCGCAGATAATCCTTTTCCTGGTCCAGGAGATAGAACGCCACGTCGGGGTGCAGACGGACGACCACGTGTTCCTTGCGACCCTCGACCCCCATGCGCTTCACCGAGCGCTCGACCCGGCGAACGATCGTCTCCGGTGTGAACACCCGGCCGGTCCCCCCGCAGGTGCTGCAGGACGTCGTCATGGACTGCAGGTGGCTCTGCCGAACCCTCTGACGCGTCATCTCGATGAGTCCTAGGTCCGACACTGGGAACGCCCTCGTGCGCGCCCGATCGCGGCCGAGATGCCCCCGAAGCTCCTGCAGAACCCGGTCACGGTTGCTGCGCGCTTCCATGTCGATGAAGTCGCAGACGATGATCCCCCCGATGTCCCGAAGCCGGATTTGTCGGGCGACTTCGCGGGCAGCCTCGACGTTCGTTCGCAGGATCGTCTTCTCCGGGTCTTTCTTGCCCGTGAACCGGCCTGAGTTGACGTCCACCGATACGAGCGCCTCGGTGGGCTCGATGATGAGGTAGCCACCCGACGGCAACTCGCACCGGCGCTTGAACAGGTCGCGAATCTCCGTCTCGATCTCGGCCTTGTCGAACAACGGCACGTTGCCTTCGTACAGCTCAATCCGCTCCGTCAGCTCAGGGGCTACGCCCTTGAGGTATTCGACAATTTCGTTGTAGATCTGCCTGGAGTCGACCTGGATCTTCTCGACCTTCGTGGAGAAGACATCGCGAATGATGCCTCTCGTCAGGCTGGTCTCTCGGTGAAGCAGCGCCGGCGCACGGACGAAGGTGTTCTTCCGTTTGATTTTCTTCCACGTGCCCATCAGCGTGGTCAACTCGCGCTGGAACGCTTCCGGAGTGGCGTCCTCTCCCACGGTTCGCACGATCACCCCGCCCGACTTTTCCGGCAGCATTCCCTCGACCTGTTCGCGCAGCCGCTGACGTTCCGCGCGCTCGCCGATCTTTCGACTCACCCCCACACGGGCCGCATGGGGCATGAAGACCAGAAAGCGTCCGGCGAGAGATACCTGCGCGGTGACGCGGGGTCCCTTGGTCGAAATCGGCTCCTTGGACACCTGGACGATGAGCGTGTCGCCTTTTTTCACCACGTCCTGGATGGGCGGCGCTTTCTCTCGGCGGCCCCGACCACGCGGGGCGTCTTCGGCCTCCTCGTCGTCCTCCTCGTCATCGTCGTCGTCGTCGTCCGGGTCACCGGCCACGACATCGGAGGCATGGAGGAAGGCACTCTTCTCGGTGCCGATGTCCACGAAGGCGGCCTGGATGCCAGGCTGCACCGCCTCCACGCGTCCGAGATAAATGTCGCCGACCATGCGCCGGGCTTCGGGCCGGTCGACAAGGAGCTCAACCAGCTGGTCGTCTTCGAGAATGGCGACGCGCGTTTCGCGCGACGTGGAACTGATCAGGATCTCTCGCTTCATCTATGGCTCTCCATCGCGGGTGCGGTCGCGACTCGAACGCGCGCGCGCGGAGAGTTCCCAATGAGGTGGGTGCCCGGCGACCGCGGCGCGCACGCCACGGAGCAGACACGGTCGGTTGGATTGGCTCAGTCGTGTTCGCGATCGTCCACGTCCGGACCACCTCGCTCCGCTGGCGCGACCCGGCGGCCGCCGCTGGCGCGCATATGCGGGCGAGGCATGGGGACATGCGATCGGGAGACGTTGCTCCGCGTTCGACCACGATGGAACCTGTCGCTCCGGTCCGGGACGACACGCGTTCCGGTGGTGGCGACGAGAGTGCACGAATGCGCGCGAGTCGCGCGCACACTCGAGAAAACACGGTCCTGACGTTGCGGCGAAGGCGGGAACCCAGTGTCGTTCCGACAGACCCTGGACCCCGGCCTTCGCCCGGGATGCGGTGCGTGTGGGAGGCGACGCGCCTCACACCACGCCCCGCATCCGAAGCGCCAGCACGGCGAGCGCGCCGGCATAACCTAACGCGGCCTTCCATTCGCCGTGCTTCATGTACAACGCACGGCTGAATCCTCCCGGCTCCACGTCGGGGCGGTGCCACGGCGAGAAGCGGGGAAAGAACGCCGGCACGTTTGCGCAGTATTCGGCGTATGCTTCGGGGAATCGCTGGGCGACATTGGCCCGTTCGCGCTGCATGGTCGGAACATAGATGAGCGCGAAGAAGAGCGCCACGACGAGCAACAGTGCCCAGTGCGCCGCCAGGGCGAACCCGCAGGCAATGAGGAACGAGCCGAAATAGAGAGGGTTGCGTGTGTGGGCGTACGGACCGGTGGTCGCCAGCCGGTCGTTTTTCATGATATGTCCCGATGCCCAGGCGCGGATCAGCACCCCGGCCAGTGCTACCGCGGCCCCGATGCCTAACATCCCCGGCGTCGGTCTGGCAAACACGAGATATGCGATGGCCAGCGCGAAGCCGAGCGGAAGCCTCAGACGCTTGGCCGTGATCGAATAGCTCACGCGCCGATTTCCCGCAGCAGCTCACGGGAAATCACCAGGCGCTGGATCTCACTGGTGCCCTCTCCGATTTCGCAGATCTTGGCGTCCCGCATCATCCGCTCGACCGGGTACTCCTTGGTGTACCCGTACCCGCCATGAATCTGGATGGCCTTGATCGTTGCCCGCATCGCCAGCTCCGAACAGAAGAGCTTGGCCATCGCCGCCGCCTTCGTCACCGGCTTTCCCTCTTGTAGCATGCGGGCAGCGTGATACACGAGATGCTTGCCGGCCTCGATCTCCGTGGCCATGTCCGCCAGCTGGAAGCCGACCCCCTGGAAGGTCGCGATCCGCTGTCCGAACTGTTTGCGGACGCTGGCGTACTTGAGGGCTTCGTCGAACGCGCCCTCGGCGATACCTAACGAGAGAGCGGCGATGCCCACCCGGCCGGCGTCGAGCGTGCGCATGAAGTTGACAAACCCCATTCCCTCTTCGCCGAGCCGGTTTTCGACGGGGACCTCGACATCCTCGAAGATCAGCTCCCGCGTATCCGACGCGCGCCAGCCCAGCTTGTCCTCCTTCTTGCCCGACTTGAAGCCGGGCATGGGCACCAGCGTATCGGAGTGGCCGATGCCGTAGGCCTCGGCACGGTCCAGGTCATCGTTGGCCTTGGTCAGGATGAACGAGGTGATGCCCCGCGTTCCCTCCGCGGGATCGGTCACGGCGGTGACGACGAAAATCTCGCCGACGCCGCCGTGCGTGATGAAGCGCTTGGACCCGTTGATCAGGTAGCAGTTGCCCCGCCTGACCGCGGTCGTCCGGGTCCCGCCGGCATCGCTACCGGCGCTGTCTTCCGTTAGACCAAAGCCTCCCATGACCTGGCCGGTTGCGAGCAGAGGGACGAACCGCCGCTGTTGCTCGTGGGTGCCGAAATGCACGATCGGCGACGTGCCAAGCGTCGTATGCGCCGACACCGTGAGGCCATGCGACGCGTCGACCCTGGCCAGTTCGTGGATCACGATCATGTAGCTGATCAGGTCCAGGCCCGCGCCCCCGAGTTCCTCGGACCATGGCACGCCGAGCAGACCGAGCGCTCCCATCTTCTTGATGCTCTCCCAGGGAAACTCGGCGATGTGATCGTACCTGGCCGCGATTGGAGCGACCTCGTCGCGCGCAAAAGCGCGCACCATCTCGCGCACCTGCAGATGCTGTTCCTGAAAGTACTCGGAGTCTTCCATGTCGATTCGTGTCCAGCGAGGGCGTGCGGCAGCGCGGGTGGCACCACCCGGTCTCCTCAGGGGGAGACGGCCGATCGGTGATCCCGGTCACGCCCGCATAGTGCCGCCGACGCCCAAATCTAAGCGGGGGCGGCGTGGCAGTCATCCCCGATCGTGTGGCCCGCGGCGGCCGGCGCTAGACGGCGCGCACGAAATGGCCGCGTGTAAACTGCTGCGAGAGCATGACGCGCAGGCGGGCCGAGACGTCTGGTGTGCTGCCGTCGGCCAGGCGGCCTAACGCCGAGGCGTATGCCGTCACCAGGTCGGCCACCGGGTCGCCCGGTACGTTGAACAGGAGATGGAAGCCGCGGATCCCGGCGTTCCACACCGCCGGCAGAAACTCCGATCCTTCGATCGGTCGGGAATGCAGGAGTCGGTTGCGACAGGCGGAATCAGTGGCCACCGGGAAGGTGTACCCGGAGGGATCGGTGAGCTCGACGACCGGATGCGACCTGACGCATAGATCCCGGCACGTGGTCGCCACTCGGTCAAACGCCGCGGAGAGTACGCAGTGCTCGATCGTCATTCCCTCGGGGCGCCCATACACAACGACGTCGAAGCCGTTCCCGCCCCACGGGCTGGTCAGCGCGGCGAGCTCCGCAACCGTGAGCTCAACCGACGCCACAATGCGCCTAACGCCGCGTGCGAACAGCTCGGCGGCGGTCAACGCGTTGAAGCAGTTGATGGCGTAGTCGGCGGTCACGTCGCGTCCCGTGGCCCCGAGTGCTGCCGCCAGCCCGACGTGACCCGTCAACAGTGGCAGTCCAGTCGACAGCCACCGGTCCACCAGCCGGCGTTCTTCGGGCCGCACGATCGTGGGCGTGCGCAACCGCAGCACGGCCCCACGCTCGCCCATCTCCCGCGCGAGCGCCGAGATCCGCGACACCGGCGGGACGGGATGCCGGAGGAATGGATCAAAGACAACTTCCGTCGCGCCGGCGGCGGTCGCCTCCCGCGCCGCTTCGATCGTGTAGACCTGGGCGCTCAGTCGCCACTGGCTCGAGGGAGGGACGTGGCCATGAACGGTGCCCGGTACGTCATGGGTTGCGGATCGAATCGCGGCGTCGCGTGCTACCTCCACAGCCGCACGCGCCCAATCGCGGCGGACGAGCAGCTCGTCAACGGCCCGCACGCGCAGGCGATTCAACTCGCTCACCGGAAGGAACAGATTGCTTGCGAGCCCGGCAGTGTCGATCTGCGACAACACAAAAGGGGTCTCGCCGAGCCGGCCGAGCTGTTCCCGAAGCCGCCCGTCATCGAGAGGTTGTTTGGCGGCAGGGGTGAGTGACGTCGCCGAGAGAACCACGACCTCCTGGTCTTCCCAGCGCCAGACCGCCTTGAGCGGACTCCCCGCGGCGCCGAAGAGCCTAACGCTGAGCGGCTGCCGGCGTGAGCGGTCTGGCGCCTCGAGCGCCTCATAGCTCGCCCGCGCACGCTCGAGCAGATCGGCCTCGGCGTTGCGCACCACGCGCCACCCCACTGGAATCCGGTCACGACTCCACATGGCCTGGCGTACCATCCCCTCATGCTCGCCGAGGGTGCGAACGTGCTGGGCGCGGAATCCTGTCGGCTGACCCTTTGCGCCGGTGGGAGGTTCGAAGCCCAGCCCGTCACGCTCGACGATGGGATGGGTCACGTCGACGCGCAGCTCGCGTCCATCGTGTCCCGTCACCACACCGATCTCGTGTCCGCGGTTGTCGGGCTGCGCACGAGTGACGTAGTCGCGTCCCGCACGTCCCACGAGCATCCCAGCGGTAAAACCACGGGAATAGATCTGGATGAGAGGACGCACCTCCTCGAACTCGGGAGGTGCGGTGTCGCCTTCTCCGAGCCGGTCCAGCCACTCGCGATAGCCCTTCGTGACCGTCGCGACGTATTCGGGCTTCTTCTTCCGTCCCTCGACCTTGAGACAACCGATCCCTGCTTCCGCCAGTTGGGCCAGCTGATCGTGCGCGGCGAGGTCCTTCGCCGAGATGAGGTAGCCCCGGTCCAGTTCCGCGCGCGTCGTCGTGTCGGTCAGGACGTAGTCCTTGCGGCACGACTGAGCGCACGATCCGCGATTGGCGCTGCGCTCCGAGATCATTCCCGACATCAGGCATTGCCCCGAGTACGAGATGCATAACGCGCCGTGTACGAAGGCCTCGAGCCCGAGGCCAGGAACGGCAGCCCGGATGGCCCGGATGTCGTCCAGCGTATTCTCGCGCGCGAGCACGACGCGCTCGATGCCGATATCCTGCATCAGCCGCGCACCGTCCTGGTCATGAACGGTGAGCTGGGTCGACCCATGGATCTCGAAACCGGGGTACACCCGCTGTATGGCGCGAATCAGTCCGATGTCCTGTACGATTGCGGCATCGACGCCCAGGTCGATGGCATCCCCCAACAGGCGCAACGCGTCCGCCATTTCATCCGGCTTGATCAGGATGTTGAGCGTCAGATAGATCCGAACGCCGCGGGTGTGCGCGATGGCGCAGGCCTGGCCGAGCTCATCGAGGGTGAGCTGGGCACCCTCGTCGCGGGCATTGAAGCGCTCCGCACCGAGGTACACCGCATTCGCCCCGTTGGCGACGGCGGCGCGTACGGCGTCGAGGGAACCAGCGGGAGCGAGCAGCTCCGGGATGTGGGCGTGGTGCACCCTCAAAGATAAGGGGAGTGGCGGCAGTCCGGCGTGCTACGCCCTATCAGTTGACCTGATTTAACTTGCCGCCGTGCACGAACTCTCAATCGCGATGGACATCGTCGAGGTCGCAGCCGAAGCGGCCGCGCGACTGAATGCCACCAGGGTCATGACCGTCAATCTGAAGATTGGACGAATCGCCGGCGTGGCGGCTCAAGCGCTGCTCGTTTCGTACGACATCGCAGCCGAGGGAACCCTCCTGGAAGGGTCGCGGCTTGCGATCATCGACGTGCCACTGGTGGTGTGGTGTTCGCATTGCCTCGAGGACGTTACGCTGCCCGCGCTCAACCACTTCGTCTGCCCGGTGTGCGGGGTCCCGGCAGGCGAGATTCGCACCGGCCGCGAGCTCGAAATCGAGTCGCTGGAGATCGAAACGTGATCACGCGCATTGTTGAAATTCGCGCCGGAGTTCTGAGGAAGAACGACGAGCTGGCGCGCGGACTGCGCGGACGCTTCGAGGCCATGGGAACGTTTGTCGTGAACCTCGTGTCGAGTCCGGGAACGGGAAAGACCTCTTTCCTCCAGCAGACGCTGACCGAGCTGCACGCCAGCGGCGCCCGAGTGGCCGCCCTGGTGGGGGATCTCGAGACCGACCACGACGCGAAACGGCTGGCACAGAGCGGCGCACCCGTCAGGCAGATCAACACACACGGCCGGTGTCACCTCGAAGCGGAGATGATCGGCGACCACCTGGTGCCGTGGGACCTGCAGGCCATCGACTACCTGTTCATCGAGAACGTTGGCAATCTCGTGTGCCCTGCGAGCTACGACCTCGGCGAAGCCTTGCGCGTCGCCCTGCTCTCCGTGACCGAGGGTGAAGACAAGGCGCTCAAGTATCCAACGATTTTCAACTCCGCTGATGTCGCCGTGATCACGAAGGTCGACCTTGCCGAGGCATGTGATTTCGATCGCGAAGCCGCACACCGGGCCATTCGCGAGGTTCGGCCCGGCATGCCGATCCTGGAAGTCTCGGCCAAGCGCGGGACCGGTATGTCGGGGTGGCTCGAGCGTCTCTCCCAACTGCGCGTGGAGTGGTTGGCGCAACGCATACCCGCGGGGGCCGAGGTGCCGGGCACACACACACACGCAGTGACGCCAGGATTCAGAGCGGCGCCGGTTCAGGACGGTTTGTCATGAGG
>JBQTIW010000101.1:0-12960 GCA_052387735.1 Gemmatimonadaceae bacterium | reverse complement strand
GGTGACCGCGGGGCTGCTGACGTATCAGAACACCCGTGAGCTTGCTCGACTGACCCAGGCACTCGAGGCGCCCGAAGCAAGGCCAGCAGCCGGCAACGCTCTACGGCCGGCCGACCTGGGTGCGCTGGTGGTCCAGGCGCGTCAAACGGCCACTCGCAGCGACATACTGCTGCGAACGGCGTTGTCGCTCCTCGTGGTTCTGGCCCCGCTCTCGTTTCTGGTCGTTCGGAACGAGCTACGTGTCAGACGCGCGGCCGAGACCGCGCTGGCGAACAGTGAGGCGCAGTTCCGAACCGCTGCCGATCGGGGACTCGATGCTTTCTATGTGCTCCGCGCACTCCGGGATGGTGCCGGTGTCGTGCTGGACTTCGAGTTCGTCGAGCTCAATCGGCGCGCGGAATCGTTACTGGGCCGCCGGCGCGACGAGGTCGTAGGGCAGCGGCTCTGTGAGCTCATTCCATCAAATCGGGGCAACGGGTTCTTCGAGAAGTATGTGACCGTGATGACGGTTGGGTCGGTGCTCGAGGAGGAGTTTGAGGTTACCACGCCCGACGTTCGCGCGGCCTGGATTCAACACCAGATCGTTCCGCTCGACGATGGCGTGGCCATTACCTCGCGAGACATCACCGATCGCAAGCAGCAGGAAGAGGCCTTGCGCGCCCTCTCCCTGATCGATGAGCTGACAGGTCTCTACAACAGGCGGGGGTTCCTCACGCTCGCGCAGCAGCAACTCAAGCTGGCACGGCGAGGTCGGCGCGAGCTCCTGCTGCTGTTCGTTGACATGGATGATTTCAAGGAGATCAACGATACGTTCGGGCACAAGGAAGGGGCCCAGGCGCTCACACGAGCGGCAGCAATCCTTCGCAAGACCTTTCGCGACTCCGATATCATCGCGCGCCTGGGGGGTGACGAATTCGTCGTGCTCGCCGCGGACAGCACGCGCGGCACGAGCGAGGCGATCGTGCAGCGCCTGCGACATGAACTGCGGGAGCGCAACGACACGGATGGTTTTCCGTACCGTCTGTCGTTCAGCGTCGGTCTCGCGTCATTCGACCCCGACCATCCGCCCTCGATCGAGGATCTGCTCGTCACCGCCGACGCCATGCTATACGAGCAGAAGAAACAGAAGCGCCTCCATGCTGGGGTGGGCGTGTAGCGCGCGGGCCCAGACCGCCGCTTCAATTTGGGTTGCCGCCGCGCCATATTGGCCCGCAGCATGGTACCCACCTCCTCGACGGTCCTGAATTCCCAGGCGGTCGCGCGCACCCTTCGCCGCATGGCAGAGGAGATCGTCGAACTCTTCGACGGAACGGACGGCGTGATTCTGGTGGGGATTCAGCGACGGGGCGTGCAGCTCGCCGATCGCATTGCCGCCGTGATCGAGTCCACCGAAGGGGTGCGCGTTCCCCGTGGTGCCCTCGACATCACCTTGTACCGCGACGATCTGCAAACCGTTGGACCGCGCCCCGTCGTGGGGAAGACGGACCTGCCCTGGGCAGTCGATGGCAAGAACATCGTGATCGTCGACGACGTGCTCTACACGGGACGAACGATTCGCGCGGCGCTCGACGAGCTGGCGGACTTCGGCCGGCCCGCCCGCATTGCCCTGGCCGTCCTTGTCGATCGTGGCGGACGCGAGCTCCCGATCCATGCCGACGTGGTCGGCAAACGCATGGAGGTGCCCGACGGGAGCCGTGTGGACGTCCTCGTCACCGAGCTCGATCACGAAGACGGGGTGCGTCTGGTCGGGGGCGGGAAGGGGTGAGCCCTCCGATCGGGAAGGACTTGTTAGGGCTCGAGCAGTTGAGCGCCGAGCAGATCCAGCTCATTCTCGATACCGCGGAACCGTTCAAGGAAATCAGCCTGCGGGCGATCAAAAAGGTCCCGACGCTGCGCGGCATGACGATCGTCAATCTGTTCTTCGAAGCGTCGACGCGTACGCGGATCTCGTTCGAGTTCGCCGAGAAGCGCCTCTCGGCCGATACGGTCAACGTGACGACGAGCGGGTCCAGCGTGCAGAAGGGCGAGACCCTGGTGGACACCGCCCGCAATCTCGAGGCGATGAAGATCGACATGGTCGTCATCCGGCACGGTGCCTCGGGTGCAGCCCGATTTCTGGCTGACCGGATCCGGTCCAACGTGATCAACGCTGGCGATGGCACCCATGAGCATCCCACGCAAGGGCTACTGGACATGCTGACGCTCCGCGACCGATGGGGGGCGCTGGCCGGACGACGGGTCTGCCTCTGCGGCGATGTGCTCCATTCCCGGGTGGCGCGCTCCAACATCTGGGGATTGCGCAAGATGGGTGCAGAGGTCGCGGTCTGCGGCCCGCGCTCCCTGTTGCCTAACGCGATCGACGACATGGGCGTGACCGTCTTCGGGCGCATCGAGGAAGCGATCGAATGGGCCGAGGCCCTCAACATCCTGCGGCTGCAGCTGGAGCGAATGCAGGCGGGTTACATTCCCTCGCTGCGCGAATACAACCGGGTGTTCGGCGTTACGCGGGAGCGCCTCGAGCGCGCCCCCCGCGAGATCATCGTGATGCACCCGGGACCGATGAACCGCGGCGTGGAAATCGACTCCGACGTCGCCGACGGACCACATAGTGTGATTCTCGATCAGGTGACCAATGGCGTCGCGGTCCGAATGGCGGTGTTGTATCTGCTGGCCGGCGGGCGGCCGGAGCTCGCCGAGGCGGCAAAAGGATAGGGGTGGGCGAATGGGCGTTAGGCGATGGGCGGTGGAGGTGATGTCTTCACGTTGGCTCCGTTCTCCAGGTATCTCGGGCTTCCCGTGCTTCCCGTAGTTAGATGACCGACAGCAGAACCACGCCCCTTCTTCTCCTCCGCGGTGGTCGCATCGTCGATCCATCGACGGGCCTCGACCAGGTCGGCGATGTTCTCGTGCGTGACGGCAGGATCGAGCACGCCGGTAAGCCGTTAGGCGAGGTCCGGCGAGACGGGGACCTTACCGAGATCGACTGCGCCGGGTATCTGGTCTCCCCCGGCTTCGTCGACGGACACTGCCATCTCCGCGAGCCTGGCCGCGAGGACGTCGAGACGATCGCCACCGGCGCCCGCGCCGCGGCCGCCGGTGGGTTCACCGCCGTCTGCGCCATGCCGAACACCGACCCGGTCACCGACAACCAGGCGGCCGTCGGTTTCATCATTCGTCAGGCCATTCGGGCCGACGCTGCGCGCGTCTACCCGTACGGCGCGATCTCGGTCGGGCAAAAAGGTGAGGCGCTGGCCGAGTTCGGAGAAATGATCGCCGCCGGTGCGGTCGCGGTGTCCGATGACGGCAAACCCGTCGCCAGCGCGCAGCTCATGCGCACCGCGCTCGAATACGCCCGCGCCTTCGGTATTCCCGTCGCCGACCATTGCGAAGAGCCGACCTTGGCGGCGGGAGGGGCGATGAACGAAGGGCTCGTCTCGGCGAGGCTGGGTCTCAAGGGGATTCCAGGAGAAGCCGAGGAGATCATGGCTATTCGCGACATCCTGCTCGCCAGGCGCACCGGGGGACACGTCCACCTCTGTCACATGTCGACCAGGGGCTCGGTGGAACTGATCCGGTGGGGGAAGGACCGCGGTATTCGGGTCACGGCAGAGGTGTGTCCGCACCATATCTCGCTCACCGAGGACGCGGTCGAGGGCTACAACACGAACGCCAAGATGAACCCGCCTCTCCGCACCGCCGCGGACGTGGCGGCACTGCAGGAAGCCGTGAAAGACGGGACGATCGACATGGTGGCGACCGATCACGCCCCGCATCACTATGATGAAAAGGAACGGGAGTTCGCCGACGCCCCTAACGGGATCGTCGGGCTGGAAACTGCCCTTGCTGTGGTGGTGACCAACCTGGTGGCGAGCGGAATCATCGGGTTTCCCACACTCGTCGACCGGATGTCATGCACGCCATCGCGCACTTTCAACCTCCCGGGCGGTACGCTGCGAAAAGGAAGTGTGGCGGACGTCACCGTTTTTGATCCCACCGCTGAGTGGACGGTGGATCCCGCGCGCTTTCTCACGAAGGGTCGCAACAGCCCCTACGCCGGAATGCAGCTCCAGGGGCGGCCGACCTGTACCATTGTTGGTGGCCGGGTCGTCTACCGCCTGACGGAATAGGAAGGCGCGAGAGTGCGCGGCGGGCTGATGATTCGTCGGGAAATCGTGCAGGTGTGCAAGCGCCTGTACGAACGAGGGCTGATCGCCGGCCCCGACGGCAACGTCTCGGTGCGCCTGTCCGCCGACCGGATTCTGGTGACACCGGCCGGGATGTCCAAGGTCGATGTCACGCCCGAAGACCTCGTGGAGTTGTCGCTGGAGGGGAAGCACCTCCGCGGCGCTCGACGCGCGTCATCGGAAGTCGCGATGCATTTGCGTATCTATAAGCGACGCTCCGATGTCCAGGCCGTCGTGCACGCACATCCGCCAATCGCGACGGGGTTTGCGGTGGCCGGGGAGTCGTTTTCGTCGTGCGTGCTTCCGGAGATGATCTTTCAAGTCGGATGGGTGCCACTCGTGCCGTATGCCACACCGGGAACGCCCCAACTCGCTGATGCCTTCGAGCCGTTCGTGGCGACCCACGATGCATTTCTGATGGCGAATCATGGTGCAACCACCGTCGGACACACGCTGACGCTCGCGCATCAGCGGATGGAATCGCTCGAGCACAGCGCTCGGATTTTGCTCACCGCGCGGATCCTGGGTCGCGTCAATACCCTGACCGCCCCCCAGGTCGAAGCGCTTGTTGACGCCCGGAAACGGGCCTTGCCCGACAGCCCGTTTGCGGGTTGTCCAGTTCCCGCCGACCAAGCGGAGTGATGTATGACGAGTGCGCCGGAAGGCACGATGGATGCGTTGCACGAATTGCTCGCGGAGCGAACCCGCTACGAGGGCTGGCTCCAGCAGCTCGAGCAGCGCACAGCGACCACGCCCCTCCACGTGTTGGAGCGGGTGCGAGCCGACTACACCACAAGACTGGAGCAGGTGACGACGCACCTCCGTGGTCGCGCCGTGGAGCTCGACGCCACGGTCACGGGGTTGCGCGCACGCCTCGCGGCGTTGGCCAGCGAGGAAGACGCGCGCCGCGATGAACGCGCCGAGACCGAGCTTCGCGCGTCGGTCGGCGAGTTTCCGCCCGATCGCGCCCAGGCGACGATCGGGAAATGCGACGAGGCGATCGGATCGCTCGTCGCGCAGCGCGAGGCGTTAGGCGGCGAGTTGGCCAGGCTCCAGGACGTGCTGGTCCTGGTCATTCCGCAGGAGCCGGTCGCATCGCCGGCGGTCGACGGGCCGCCGCCGCCGCTCGTGGTCGACGCCAGCGCCGTCGATTCGGCGCTGGATCCGATCCACGTCATGCCTGAACCCGCGCCGCTGATACGTCCACACGATCCCACGCCGCCTTCCGCGGTCGAGGAGCTGGAGTTCCTCCGGTCCATCGTCAACGCGCCGGAGCCGGCCGCGGCCACGATCGAGGGTCACCCCGACCACCTGCCACCGCCGGTCCTCGCGGCCCCTCGTCGTGCCACGCCGATGAGCACCGGCACGATTCCGGGGATGCGCGACCCGCTGCGTGCCGTCGCGGGCGACGGTTCACTGTCCCCTGGGAACATGCCGTCGTTCCTCAAGGACATGCCGACGGAACAGGTAAAGACGCTCAAGTGCCAGGAGTGCGCGACGATGAACTACCCGACGGAGTGGTACTGCGAGCGTTGCGGCGGCGAATTGGCGGCGATGTAGCGACGGGAGATATGGGAGTGCGCGAGGGGTGAGCCGCTTGGCTCACCCCTCTTTCGTTAGGCACCAGGTAGGAGGTTACCGCGGTCTCCCGTTTCCCAAAACACGAAGGGCGGAACCGGAAACCGGCCCGCCCAACGAGCGCTGGAAAAACTGGGAGGAGTTATTTTCCAGCAGTTGCCAGACGGCTCTTGTTGCGAGCGGCCGCGTTCCGATGAATCAGGCCCTTGCGGGCGGCGCGGTCGAGCAGCTTGACCGCGGCCAGGCGGTCGGCCGGTGATGCACCGGTGGTCTTCGCTTTCTTGAGCGCGGTCCTGAGGGCAGAGCGCTGCGCGCGATTGCGGACATTCGCGGCGCGCGACTTGCGCATGTTCTTTTCGCCTGAGGCGATTTTCGGCACAGAAACTCCAAAAAGCTGATCGTAAGGACTGCGGAATCGAACGTCAAAACTACCCGGCACAGCAATCGGTGTCAACCGCCGCGAGTGCCGATGTTGTGGAGTGACAGGGTTTTGACTCCCGTTTGGCGCCTCGCTAGCTTGACGCGCGACGCGAGGACCCGACGTCGTCCCCACCTTCCCCAGCCCACCACAATTTGGACCGGATCGAAGGCTTTCTGATCCAGGCGCCGGTCATCCTGTTTTCCATGGTCGCGCACGAGTACGCGCATGGGTATGCGGCTCTGAAGCAAGGGGATCCGACTGCCTACCAGCTCGGCCGCCTCACGTGGAATCCGGTCAAGCACATTGACCCGGTCATGACGATCCTACTGCCCATCATGACCTACTTCTTCACGAGCTTCATTTTCGGTGGTGCCAAGCCCGTGCCTGTCGTGCCCCGGAACTATCGCAACTACAAGCGGGGCGACATCATCGTGTCGATGGCAGGTATCGTGACGAACCTGGCACTCTTCGTTGTAGCGGTGGTGCTGTACATCTTCTTTGGCATGATCGGGAAAGCGCTGCCCGCGCTGAACGACACCTTCGCCATCCTGCAGCTCATGATGGTGATGGGCGTCCTCTTCAACCTGATCCTTGCCATCTTCAACCTGCTGCCGATACCCCCGCTGGACGGCTCGCACGTCGTGAAATACTTGTTGCCGCCATCCTGGGCGTTGCGCTACCAGCAGCTTGGGATGTACGGAATCCTGATCCTGGTGTTCTTCATGACAACCGGGGTCGGACGGGGAATGATCAACACCTGGCTCTCGCCCGCTTTCTGGCTCACTAACGCTACACTGCGTCTGGGCAGGTCCTTCAACTTCCACCTGTCCAGCGCGTTCACATCCTCGTTCATCGGATGACGCATCCGTCCGCCGAAGACGCGGGTCCCTTCGTCGTCGAGCTGTCCCAGTTTTCGGGACCGCTGGACCTGCTGCTCTCGCTGATTCGCGACGAGCGGGTCGACATCTACGACATCCCGATCTCGCGGATCGCCGACCAGTTCCTCGGACGCATTCGCACGTTAGGGCTGGATCAGGCGGCGGACTATCTGGAGATGGCGGCCCGACTACTCCGGATCAAAGCCCAGATGCTCCTGCCGCGGCACGACTCCGACGACGCCTGGGAGGATCCGCGCGCCGAGCTCGTCAGGCGGCTGCTGGAGTATCAGCAGATGCGCGAAGTCGTGGATGTACTCGAGCGGCTCGCCGAAGACCGGCGGTCCCGCTTTGCCCGATCGTACTTCCCGCCGTCGAACGTGGAAACGCCGCCGGCGCCCCTCGCCCTCTCGCTCACCGAATTGCTATCCGCGGTCGACCGGGTGTTGCGCGTGGTGCGGGATCCGGCCATGCACGATGTCATTCCCCGCGCCCTCGACATCGACGGTGCGATGGCCACCATCCGTGGCGTGCTGGCGCTGCGCGAGATGGTGCGATGGCGCGACGTTGTACGACACGGCGCCGAACGATGGGAGATTCTCTCCGCGCTCCTCGCGCTTCTCGAATTGGCGCGCCGTGGCGAGCTCAGACTCGCCCAACCGACGCCCTTTGCCCAGGTGTTGATCAGTCGTGAGTCCTCTAGCCAAGCTGCTTGAAGCGGCGCTGTTCTCCAGTGCCCGCCCCGTGTCCGTCGAAGAGCTGTCGGCGCTGGATGCCGACGCATCGCCGGCCGCGGTGCGGGCCGCGCTCGATGAGCTGCGCGAGGCGTATGACGTAAACGGGCATGGCATCGAGCTCGCGGAACTGGGTGAGGGCTATCAGCTGCTCACCCGCCCCGAGTACACCGAGGCGATCGAGCGCGCCCAGCTCGCCGCTCGGCCCCACCGCCTGTCCGCCGCGTCGCTGGAGACGCTGGCGATCATCGCGTATCGCCAGCCGATCGGTCGCGCCGAGATCGAGGAGATCCGTGGTGTGAATGTGGGAGGTGTGCTCAAGTCGCTGCACGAGCGAGGGCTCATCGACGTGGTGGGGCGCGGTGAGGGCCTGGGACGTCCGTTGCTCTACGGAACGACCGCGCTGTTTCTGGAGCAATTCGCACTGCGACATCTCGAGGAGTTGCCCCGCGCCGACGAGCTCGCGGTTGCGCTGCGCGCCGAGCCGCGCGCGATCTGAATGGGCGACAACATGCGGATCCAACGCGCCCTCGCGCGCGCTGGAATCGCATCGCGCCGGGAGGCGGACCAGCTGGTGGCTGCCGGACGCGTGCTCGTGAATGGCGCGATCGCCCGGGTCGGCCAGTCGGTCGATCCGGAGCGCGACCGGATCGCGCTGGATGGCCGCGAGATTCCCTCCCCCAAGCGGGAACGCGCCTGGTACGTGCTCAACAAGCCGCTCGGCGTGATGACCACACGGCGAGATCCCGAGGGACGAAGGACCGTCTTCGACCTCGTGCCCAGCGTGCCGGGACTGACGTACGTGGGCCGCCTCGACTATCTGACGGAAGGGGTGGTCCTGTTCACGAATGACGGCGAAGCGGCGCATCGCCTAACGCATCCCAGCTCACGTGTGGTGCGGGTGTACGTCGCCACGGTGCGGGGGAACGCCCGGACGGCCATGGAAGAAGCGCGAGCTGGCCTCGAGCTCGAGGATGGTCCGGTCAGGCCAGCCTGGGTCCAGGTGCGGGCGCTGGGACAGCGGCGGTGGGCGTTCGAGATCGCGCTCCGGGAAGGGCGTCACCGGGAAGTGCGCCGGATCTGTGCCGCGTTAGGCCTGGAAGTGGAGCGGCTGGTGCGCACGCAGTTCGGTCCGGTCAAGCTGGGGAAGCTCAGCCCTGGGGTGTCTCGTCCCTTGACGGCACGGGAACAGCTGATGCTGCTCACCGACAGCGAAGACGTGTGAGGAACAGCGGCCCCGACCGGGGTATGAGGCACACACAGCCACGGAGAACGATCGAGTGACGACGACGGTCGCGAACAGCGCCGACATGGTGTTGGTGCAGGGAGTGTCCCGCGAGGTGGGCAAGCGGGTCGTAGGGCAGGAATACATGGTCGAGCGGCTGTTGATCTCATTGCTCACCGGCGGTCACGTGCTGCTGGAAGGGGTGCCGGGGCTCGCCAAGACGCTCACCGTCCGCACGCTCGCCGAGACGATCCACACGACCTTTCAGCGGATCCAGTTCACGCCCGACCTCCTCCCGGCCGACGTCCTTGGCACACAGATCTTCGACCAGTCGACCGGCGGCTTTCGCGTGAAGCGCGGACCCATCTTCGCCAACATCGTGCTCGCCGACGAGATCAACCGGGCCCCGGCGAAGGTCCAGGCCGCACTGCTGGAAGCGATGCAGGAAAAGCAGGTGACGTTAGGCGGGGAGACGTTTCTGCTCGAAGAGCCGTTTCTCGTACTGGCAACGCAGAACCCCATCGAGCAGGAGGGCACCTATCCGCTGCCGGAAGCGCAGGTCGACCGGTTCATGCTGAAGCTGCGGATCGGGTACCCGTCGCGCGACGAGGAAAAGGAGATCATGCGCCGCATGGCGAGCGGCGAGCCGATCCCGATCAAGCCGGTGGCCCATCCGAGCGCCATCATGGAGGCGCGCAAGCGGATCACCGAGTTGTACATGGACGATCGCATCGTCGACTACATCGTGGACGTGGTGCACGCCACGCGCCGGCCGGGCGAGGCGGGCATGCAGGAGCTCACGCCCCTGATCGAGTTTGGGGCTTCACCGCGCGCGACGATCGCGCTGGCACAGGCCTCGCGCGCCCACGCCTTCCTGCGCGGACGCACATATGTCACGCCCGACGACGTGAAGGCGATCGCGCCGGACGTGCTCCGCCACCGCGTGCTCACGACATATGAGGCGGAGGCGGAGGAAGTGACGAGCGACGAGATCGTGAAGAGAATCCTGGACACGGTCGAGGCTCCATAGGACATGCCCGAGCGAGACGCACGTGAGCCACGAGCCGCACGGGAGGACCGCCCTGGGTCGCGGGCTGCTCGTGCGTCCCGTGCGTCTCGTGCTTCTGACTTTGACAGCGGCCACCACGACGCCTTTACTCCATCGCAGCCCAGCACCAGGCCAAACAAACGGTCTCCCCTCGGCATTTCGCCCGATGTGCTCCGCCAGGTCAAGCTGATCGAACTGCGCACCCGCCGCCTGGTGAACTCGCTCTTCTCGGGTGAGTACCGCTCGATCTTCAAAGGGCCGGGCATGGAGTTCGCCGAAGTGCGCGAGTATCAACCCGGCGACGAAGTGCGCTCGATCGACTGGAACGTCACCGCGCGCATGCGGCGGCCGTTCGTCAAGCGATACGTCGAGGAACGCGAGCTCACGCTCATGGTCGCCGTCGATGTGTCGGGCAGTGAACAGTTTGGTACAGTCGCTCGCTTCAAGTCCGAGCTGGCGACCGAGCTGGCCGCGGTCCTCACCATGAGCGCTGTGCGCAACAACGATCGCGTCGGCGCGCTCCTGTTCACCGACCGGGTGGAACATTTCGTCCCACCCGGGAAAGGCCGGCGCCACGCGCTGCGGATCCTCCGCGACGTGCTCGTGCACCAACCGCGGGGAGCGGGGACCGACATCGGAGCAGCGCTCGATTTCCTCCGGCAACTCCTCCGGCAGCACGCGATCATTTTCCTGATCTCCGATCTCGCCGACACCGGCATCGAGCGACCACTCAAGCTGTTGGCGCAGCGTCACGATATCGTGGTTGCTCACATTGACGACCCGAGCGAGTCGGCGCTTCCCGACATGGGACTGGTGCGCTTCGTGGATCCCGAAACGGGAGACGCCCTCGACGTCGACACCAGTGATCCCCGCGTGCGGAAATCCTACGAGACGATGATGACCGCCGAACGGCTCTCCGTTCGGCAGATGCTGCGGCGACTGGCGATTGACGAGATTCCCATCACCACACGCGAGAGTTACATCGAGCCGCTGCTGCGGTTCTTCCGGGCGCGGGAACGCCGCGTGGCCCGAGGATGAGGCGGCTGGCGCTGGTGGCGTCGCTCGCCGCGATCAGCGCGGGCGCGCAGCCGTCACCGCTGCAGCGCGGCGTCATCGTGCAGCCCGAGTCGGTCACGGTCGGCGATCCGTTTCGCGTCATCGTGCGCGTCCGGGCACCGAAAGGCACGGTGCTGGAGTTTCCGGAATCCCCCGACACCAGCACCAAGGTCGAGCCGCTCGATCGCGTCGTCGTCAGCCTCGGTGCCGACACCACGGCCGTGGAGCAGACCGCCACCTATCGCCTGGCCGCGTGGGATACCGGGCGCCTGCCGATCCGGTTCCCGGACATTCTGGCGCGCTCCAGCGACGGTCTCAGGCGCCTGGCGGTTGGGGCCGACCTCGCGATCGAAGTCCAGAGTGTACTGCCGGCGGACAGCGCACAGCGCGTGCCCAAGCCCGTGCGTCCGGTCTTCGGGTTCGGGGTGCCGTGGTGGTACTGGCTCATCGTGGCCGCCGCGGCGATCATCCTCGGTGGGCTCTTCTGGTGGTGGTGGCGGCGACGACCGCGAGCGGGCGCTGCCCCAGGTGACCCGTACGAGGAAGCGCTGGGCGAATTCGAGCGGGTCGCCTTGTTAGGCCTGCTCACCGCGGGAGAATACGGCCACTATCTCGCCCTCATGTCCGAAGTGCTGCGGACCTACCTGGCGCGTACGACGCCTCCCGCTCGCACGTCGCTCACGACCTCGGAACTTGCCGTTGCCCTTCGCGGCGAGTCCACGGTGCCGCTGCCACGGCTGTTACGCGTCTTGCACGACATCGATCTCGTGAAGTTCGCGCGTCACCCGGTGGGCGAAGCAAGAGCCGGCGAGCTCGGGGAGGAATGCCGGGCCCTGGTGGAGGCCATCCACCAGGCCCGTCAGCCGGTGGAGGTGCCACGGGCCGCATGAGCATCCTCGGGGCGTTTGACTCCATCGTACTCGCGGCGTCCGCGCTGGTCCTGGCGGGACTCGTGAGCCTCCTTGTTCGAGTCGGGGTCGCGCGACGGCGGGCGAGACTGGCCCGGCTCGCCGATGCGCATCTCATCCCGCGGCTCGCACCCGCTGATGCCGTCAGGGCAGTTCCTCGAGCCATCCGGTTGGGTTTCGTCGCGATGCTGGCGGGGCTGGGGTACGCGGGGCCGCGATGGGGCGAGGAGGCGGTCGCCTCGCGCGGGGAGGGCGTCGATGTCGTGCTCGCGCTCGATGCCTCCTTGTCCATGCTGGCCACGGACGAGCGTCCGAACCGGCTGGAGCGTTTGAAACAGGAGGTCCGTCGCTACCGGGATCTGTCGCGCGGCGACCGGGTTGCACTGCTCGCGTTTGCCGGTCGGAGTTATATCCTTACGCCCTTGACGGTCGATGATGGTGCCATTGAGCTCTTTCTGGACAATCTCGATCCGTCGATTGTCGGACAGGCCGGCAGTTCACTGGCCCGCACGATCGCGCAGGGCACCGACTTACTGATGGCGACGAAAACGTCATCGGACCGCGCGCTCGTGATCATGAGCGACGGCGAGGCGTTCGAGCCGGTCGAGGACATCGTGCGGGCGGCGCAGCGGGCGCGAGAGAACGGAGTGGCGGTCGTGACAGTCGGGTTTGGTACGGCCGACGGCGGGACGATTCCACTGCGCGAGGACGGCAAGGCGGAGCTCAAGCGGGACGAGAACAACGACGTTGTGGTCAGCCGGTACAGCGCCGAAACCCTGCGCATGATCGCGGAAACGGCGCAGGGGACGTTCATCGACGCGGCAGTGACAGACAAGGCCGCACGGGTGCGCGGCGCCTTGCAGCGATTGCGGAGCACGACGCGAACCATGGCCGGCGGTACCAGCCGAACGCCTCGCTTTCAGTGGTTTGT
>JBQTIW010000100.1:0-10059 GCA_052387735.1 Gemmatimonadaceae bacterium | reverse complement strand
CGATCCGCCCGGCACGTGCGGCGCGGGGGGCAGAAGGGCCGCGTCGTCGTCCTGAACGGCATCATGGGCGCCCGCCTCGCCGTCGCCGAGGATGGGAGCGAGGCCAGGGAGATCTGGCTGCGCCTGCTGCGGCTCATCGGGGGAGGCTTCTCCAGTCTCCAACTCCAGAAAGAAGGGAAGCCCAACGCTCGCTTCAAGGTCACGGCCACGGCGCTTCTCAAGGACTACATCCCCCTCGTGCTCGAGCTCCACCGCGAATGGAACGTGCTGCCGTATCCGTTCGATTGGCGGCGTGACCTGCGGGAGAGCGCGAAGGAGTTCGACCAGCGTGTGCGCAACTGGGCCGGGAAGGAGCCGGTGCACATCGTGGCGCACTCGATGGGCGGCCTTCTCGCACGCGCGTTCATCATGGATCACCCCAAAACGTGGGCTGCCTTGGCCGACACCGATGGCCTGCGACGAGGTGGACGCCTGGTGATGCTCGGCACGCCCAACCGGGGGTCGTTTGCCATTCCCTACGTGCTCACCGGACGGGAAACGCTGGTCAAGGCGCTGGCCTTCAGCGAGCTCGGAGGATCGCTGGACGATGTGCTGTCGGTGCTCGGGACGTTCCCCGGGATCTACCAGATGCTCCCGTCGCCGATCCTGCGCGGTCTCGATCACCGCGATCGGCTCTTTGAGAGGAAGTCATATGCCGGTAAACACGTTGCCAGCGATCTGCTGGCGCTCGGCGCCACGTTCCACAAGGACCTGGAGCCCGTCGTCGATCCGGAGCGCTTTGTCTACATAGCCGGCTACAACCAGAAAACGCCGTATCGCATTCGGATCGACGGCCCGTCCGACTTCAAGTATTCCTACACCCACGATGGAGATGGCCGCGTACCGCACGAGCTGGGACTTCTTCCCGACGTTCCCACCCTCTGGGTCGAGGAGTCGCACGGCGCACTCCCCAAGTCCGCCGCGGTGCTCGAGGGAATTCATGACATCCTGACGAGTGGTCGCAGTGACGCCCTCGAAGCGGTCCGCCCCATGTATCGCGGACCGACCGACCATCGATTCCTCGCGCCTGAGCACGCGAAGGACGAGAATGCCGAGGGTCCGACGTCGTCGCCGCGCAAGCGGAGACGTGCCGCGGCTGGGACGGTCGACGCGGCCGAGGTGCACGCGCGTGAGCGTTTGGCCCTGCGAGGATGGACCGGAGCCGTTCCGCGCGAGGGAACGTTCACCAGAGATGGTACCGACGACGAAGCGGCTGCGTCGGGCGATCCCCTCACACTCCCCGTCGAGGTCTGGTGGGGGAATATCCAGCGAGTGGTCGCCGACGCGTATGTGTGTGGTCACTACGAGAATGTCCTGCCGCGCGCGGCCGAGGCGGCCCTGGATGAACTCGTCTCCGCCGAGGACGCGGCGCAGGAGGAACGGCTGCTGTTCCAGCTGACCCAGCGCGGCTTGCTGCCCGGTGATCTGGGCATCGTCCACCTCTATCCGTGGGCGAATGCGCGCTTCATTCGCGAAGCAGAGACCGAAGCCAAGGGCCGAATCGTCGCGCTGGCCGGGATGGGACCCGTGGGAGAATTCGAACCGCGACACCTGCGGACGCTTTCGCGCAACCTGACGTGGGTGCTGGGATCACTGGAGAACGTGCAAACGGTGGCCTCGGTCGTCATCGGCAGCGGCACGGGGAACCTGGACTTGCGCACGTCGGTGACGGCAATGCTCGAAGGGGTCGATGATGCGCTCCGCGTGCGCACGGACGCGGTGCAGATCTCGCGCCTCATTTTCGTGGAACGCGAGCTCGGTCGCGCGCGCCGCTTGCACGCCCATCTGTGCACGATCGCGGAGGCCCGGAAGGAGCGCGGTGCGGCGCTCCTGCTGGACCTCGCGCCGAGAGTGACGATCGGGACAGAGGGCAGCCTCAGCGAAACCGACGTGCTCGAAGAGGCGCTGTGCGAGATTGCCGCAGAAGCTCGGAGCTCTGGACTCCTGGGTCGCCTGGAGAAGCGCCTGATCAGACTCGTCGGCGAGACGGATGGTGCCGGTCGGCTCGCCGCCGCCCTCACCGAGCTTCGCAAGTCCGTCGACGAGAAGAACGAATTCAGGGCGGGACGGCTCCAGGTGAAGCTGGCCGATGACGATTCGGGATCTGACAAACTGGCGTCAACATGGAGCGACCGCCTGGCCTGCATCGCCGAGAAGGACAACCTCGCGGTGTCCATCCTGACCAGTGCCGCGATCGTGCCCAAACGGGTCAATGAGACGTCGTGGAGCGTGTTCGAGGAAGCCATGGACAAACTGGTGGACCCGCCGCGCCAGTCCGCGCTCAAGTACGGCGGATTCGTGATGCAGCAGCTCTTCGAGGCCGACGTGCGCGCCCACCTGGGCCGGGAGTCGCCCATCGTGTTCGAAGTCGACCGCCGGACGGCGAGCCTCCCCTGGGAACTGCTGGCGACAGAGGGGACGGAGGCCGCGGAGCGACGGTTTCTCGCGCTGCGCCGCAGCGTGGCGCGCCAGCTCCGCACCGAGTACGCCGCCCCAATCTCGGCGTCGCGGTCGAATGATCAGATCCGTCACGTGCTGATCATTGGCGATCCCGGCGCGCCCGAACTGGGCGATTCGCTCGACGGTGCGCGACGCGAAGCGCTCGCGGTGTACACGCTGCTGAAAAAGCTCAACCCGTCGCTGAAGGTGAGTCTCCTGATCGGAGCGGAGAGTGTTGCACGCGGAGGAGAGCTCGCGGGCACCAAGCCGGCGACGCGGGTGGAAGTCCTCTCCCTCCTCATGCGGGGGGACGTCGACCTCGTGCACTACGCCGGACATGGCGACTTCGACGACACGGAACCGACGCGGCGCGGGTGGCTGTTTGCCGGGCGGAACCGCATGGGCGCCCTGGAGACGCAGTACCTCACGGCGCGCGAGCTCTATGGGATTGGCGCCCCGCCCCGACTCATCGTCGCCAATGCATGTCTGTCAGGACTCACGTCACAGCGGACCGCCGCGGGCCGGCTGCGACCTGGCGGGCGTGACCTGGCGCTCCTTCCCTCGCTGGCCGACGAGTTCTTCCGGCGCGGCGTGCGACACTACATCGGAACAGCATGGCCGGTGAGCGACCTCGGGGCGGTGATCTTCGCCGAACGCTTCTACACGGTCCTCATGCGCGACAATGCGACGGTCGGCGAAGCCGTCCTCGCCGGCCGCCTGGCCCTGGCTGAACGTGCCGAGACCTTCGACGAGCTGTGGAGCGCGTATCAGCATTACGGAGACCCTACGCAGCGGTTGCATCAGTTGGCCCGGCAGCGCGGACAGACCGGGGCGCATGCTGTCGTCGCCGCGGCGCCGGCGCGGGAGGGAAAGAAACCAAGGGCCAGAAAGGCGAAGACAAAAACGGCTAAACGAGGAAAGAAACGGCTCAGGTAAAGATCTGCCCGCCCTTGCTGTCGGCTTTCCCCTCGAGCTGCGGCGTTTGCTCGAACACGTTGTCGACCAGCAGCTTGCTCACCTGCGTGTGCAGATCCGTCCAGGTGATCTTGTACTTCGCCTGCTTGATCACCTGTTGGGCGTAGTACGTCAGCGCGCCATGAAAGACCGCGCCGAACTTGTCGTCCCACGACGACTGCCGCGCGTTGCACCCCGACAGCAGCAGCTCCTTCATGTCGGCCTCGGGATACCGCTCGCGCTTTTTGCGAATGCCGCGTGAGGCCGCGTCGTCGATCACCGCGGCGCCACGGACTGCAGGATTGAGGAAGCGAGAGCGCCGGAACTTGAGCTTGGGATCCCGGCGCGCACGTGTGAGCGACCCTGAGTGACAGGAATCGGAAACGATGTACAGCTTGACCCCAGGCTTGAGTGCCGAGATCTCCGTGCGCAGGAAGTCGTCGAGCACGACGTTGGTCTCGCAGTCCCACGGACAGATGGCCTCGTCATACCCGTCCAGCTCGTCCTTGTCCTTGTCGACTTCGTAGGTGCCGTGCGAGGAGTTGGTGAACACCAGCACGTCACCCTTTTTCGCCCTGGAGAGCAGGGCGTGAAACGCCTTCACGATGTCCTTCTTCTTCGCCTTCTCATCGAGGAGCACCGTGACGTCGGTCCTGGCGAAGTCGTAACGGTTGGTCAGCAACGTCGACCAGGCCTCGGCATCGTTCACACAGCCACGCAGGTCGAAGGTGTCCTCGTACGGATAGTTGTTGATCCCGATGCAGAGCGCCTTGCGAGTCATATGAGAGCGGGGAACGGGGAACGGGAAACGGAGAACGGGTAGGCCGAGAGGCGCGCGATCGCCTCAGGCTCGCGCGGCGCGTTTTCTGCCGCGACGTGTTCGTGCGCCTGGTGCCGGGCGCGTGCGCGACACGGCCTTGGTTGTGGCACGCTTCCTCGCCGCGGGCTTCACCGAGGCGCGCTTTCGCGCCAGCGGTTTGACCGCCGTGCGCTTCTTGGCGGTTCGCTTGACCACTGCACGCTTCGTTGCAGTAGTGCGTTTGACCCCGGATCGGCGGCTCCCCGCGCCGGGCGCACGCAGCGCGCCCCGAGTCGTCCGGACCGCGCGCGGAGCCCGGGTATCCGCTTCGCCCAACAGCCAAACGCGGAGTTGCGTCACGACGTCGGGGTCACGGAAGTAGGAGGTGTGGATCGTGCGGCCGTTCTGCGGTAGGGCCAGCACCTGTGCCGTGGGCAAGGCCCCGAGACCGACGTGGTCCATCGATGACGTGTTCACGACCAGGTCGTTTGGGCCCCGCATCTGTGCATCCATGATGAGGTCGGCCGCACGGATCTTGAATGAGGCGGGCAGGACCTCGCCTTCCGGGCTGGGCAGCCCCGGCTCGAAATCGTTGGTGACCGCGCGATAGATGCCCGCGAGCCCCGGCGGCAGCGCCCTGGCGTTGATCTTTTTGACCACGTCCTTGTCCGGATCCATCGCCACCAGTCCCGGGATGCCACCCTTGTCCAGCAGCGCGGTCGCCAGGAAGCGGACCAGCACGGAAACTCCGCGCGCAACCGTTTCTACCCAGACCGTGGCAACTGCCGCGGGAGGAATCAGCGTGCGCACACCGCGACAGGCGGCAATCGCGATGTTGGTATAGATCGTGACGAACGCCTTCCAGTTCTTCTCCTGCGCCAGTTTGGTTCCGTTGAGTGTGCAACCCACGAACACGGCCTGATTGAACTTTCCCTCCCACTTCGTCCCCGGAACGTGTTGCTCGAGCAGCGAGCGCAGCACCAGCCCACCGCGGCTGTACCCGACCGCATCAATCACGGCTCCACCGTCACCGAACAGCCGGTTGAGGGTATCGAAGATCTCCCGGGCGTTCGGCATCGGCTCTTCACTGAGCGTGCGATGATCCCAGCCGATGATGTGATCGTATTTCTGTTGTGCTCCGTTGAGCAGGGCCAGACCGCCGTCGGAGAACGAGAGTCCGCCGTAACTGCCGATCGTCGAGCTGAAGGTGCCATGAATCAGGAGCAGCACGCGGGGGATCCCATCCGCCGACCTGGCCGGCACCGCCGGCAGCACGCCATCAGGCCCCAGCCGGGTCCAGTCCGCCGAGACGTTACTGGACACGCGCACGAGTCCCGGGACGACGCTCTTCTCGAGGTGCGAGATGAGCTTCTCCGTGATCTTCTCTCGCGCGAACTTGAACACGAATCCCACCACGCCTTTGGCTGCTTTCAGCACGGGGCCTCGAGTGCGCCGCGTGGCGCCGGGTCGGGCGGCCGCCCGCTCGGCCGTCTCGATGCGGAAGGTGACACGTCGCGGTCCGTCGGCGGGCGCCTGGCGAGCGCCTCGCTTGCCGCCGCGCGCTGCACGCGTTGGCGCAGTGAGCGATTGGCCGGACGGGAGCACCCAATCCACTTCCTCGTTGGTGTCCACCGTCAGCACGACCGCATCCTCGTTCGAACCCAGCTGGAGCTCCACGGCGCTCGGCCCTTCGGTGCCGGGTGCTGCGGCGCGGGAACGTCTCGTCCCGCGCGACCGTCGCTCGGGCCTGGGTGCGAGCTCGAACTGCCCCACCAGCTCCAGCCCCTGCGCGCCTAACGCACTGACGAGCGGATCGAGCTCGCGGACGGGATCCGGCGCCGCGGCGGCTCCGTTGCGCCCGCGCCGCGTGCGGGTGACACTACGCCGGGTCCCGCCCGGAGCCGCGGACGCCTCCACGGTTTCGGGGTGCGTGAGCGTGAGTCCTTCGGCGAGTTGCAGTTGCGGCATGAGTGGCTCCAGTGAAACGGGAAGAGATCGGGACAATCAGTCGGTGGCCGGTGGCACCAGATGGAGATCCGGATAGCCGGCCATCAGCAGGTAGTACGGCGTGACGTCATCCTCAGCGTGCGCCGACGAGCGTGCGCGGTAGAGCGCCCCTGCCAGGTGCGCCCCGCCTAACAAATGCCGGTACGTCGAGACGGCGACGTCACGAGCGCCGGTGTCGCTTGGCTCTCCGATGCAGCCGACGAAGCTGCCGACGCCTGCCCGCGCGGCCACATACTCGAAGCCGTACTGCCGCTGGCGCAGCCGACGATGAAAGTCGTCCACCGATGCGTAGCGGGGAAGGGCAAGGGGCGCTGCCTGCGTGAACGCCGGGACGAAACCGGTGTGATGCGAGTTCATGAACAGCATCGCTGGGGGGCGACGGTTGAACAGCATGGCCAGCTCCGACGCAAACACGATGTGATCGTGCAGCGCCATGTAGGCGGAGCCGTCCTCGACCCAGGCGTGTCCGGCAAAATGCACCATGTCGAACTCGTGGTCGTGCAGCTCTCGCATGAGCCTGCTGTAGTGCGCCTGCCGGCCCGTCAGGGTGACGACGGTCGTGCCGGGCTGCGCGGACTGCAGCAGCTCGGCGATCGTCGTCGCCTCCTCGTGCGCACCGGGCAGGACCAGACGCTTCCCCGTCTCGGCGATGATGGGCTGGGTGTCGCCGATGACCAGCGCCCGCAGCGGCGTCCGGACAAATGGTCGCCCTCGCGCCGAGTCCGAGACTTCGGCCATGGTTCGACACGTGGCGACGCGGTGCATCAAGGCGCGATTGCCGATGGTCGCCCACTCCCACGGCAGCGCTGCCGATGCCGCGTCCAGGTCCAGCGTTACGAGATCGAGTTGCGGTGTCGACAGGGCGTCGACGAGCGCCGATGGCAGTGCCCCCACGAGCTCGTTGCCAACGTCGCGCACCGCGCTCTCGGTCTGGAAGAAGGAATCAACTGCGGTCGAGAGCGAGGTCGACAGCCGCGGCCAGTCGAGGGGTCGAATGGTATCGAACGCCCGCTGTTCGAGCGGTGTGTCCGACACCGAGGCCACGCTGGAATGCGTGTGGGACCATCCGACGTCGAGGCGCGGCCCGCGCGCGCGGATCGACACGACGAGGCTGCGCGTGGGACTGCGCTTCCGGTGGACATAGCTCACGCCCGACTCCGCGGGCTGCCCCTTCTGCTGTGACGTTGCTTCCTGGATGCCGTGCAACAGCTCGCCGACGCGCGCGTGTTCGCCCTTCGGGTACGACAGCACGCGGAGTCCCATCGTGCGTTCCATCAGTGCGCGCTCGTACTCGCCCACGTCTTCCATCACTGCATAACGAGGTGGCGATTTCGTCCCGAACGTGGTGAGCTGGCTCTCCATCAGTAGCCTGAAGTTCGGATCGGAGAGGGAGTAGCCGACGAACAGAACCGCGTTCGTCATCAGGATCGCCGACATCACCGACTGAAACGCGGGATTCGCGTGAATGATGCGGCGATAGTCCTCGGTCGCGAAGACGATCGAGGCTTCGTCGGTCACCGAACCATGGGCCTTGAGGATGAAGAACGCCCCGTCGAGCAACAGCGTGCCATGGTTGGCGAGCTCCACGCCGGTCGGTGCCTTGGGCACACCGCGCGCGCCCCAGATGCCATAGGCGTCTTCGAGCAGCGTATCGAAGTTCGTGGTGACGATGCAGGAGTACGGAGTCTTGACGATCGAGCCGTGCGTTTCCTTGAGGGGGAGTGTATCCGGTTTGGAGAGTTCGCGCCGCAGGAACGAGAACAGGTCCGACCTGCCTAACACTTCGCGACACTGGTCGGCGACGTCCGCCAGCTTCCCGGCGGCGAGCAGCCTGGACAGCTCGCTGTTCGCCGTCGCGGCCGTGTCGGGAGGGCAGGCCTCGGTGATCAAGCGCTCGAGCAGTCCTCGCCAGTCGGGATAACCCACCGCTCTCGACAAACCCGCACCGGCGAACAGGGCGCAGCGACCAGCGCGGGCATAGCTCGCGATCGCGGGAATCACGTCTCGCGTTTCGCTCGCCACCGTCACCCGAAATCCCATCAGACCTAGCCCTGGTCACGCGAAGCACCTAGGCTATGGCGCCCGACGCAGGTGCGCCAGCTTGTCGCGCCCGCTCCACACTTCATGTCTCCGGCGAATGTCCGACGCCATCAGCAATCCCTCGGCGAGCAGTCGACGCGATTTCATCAGAAACGGCATCGTCACCGGAGCGGCCATCGCTGCAATGCCGGCGCTGGGTTGCACACCCGGTCAGGACGCGCAGTCGCCAGCCGAGACGGCGACGGCCGCCGCCGGGAGCACCGTGGCGCCGTTCGAACTGGCGGAAGCCACCGCGGCGGACCTGCAGTCGGGAATGAACAGCGGGACGTACAGCTCCCGCCGGCTGGTGGAGCTCTACCTGGAACGGATCGAGGCCGTGGACCGGCGCGGTCCTCGTCTCACCAGCGTGATCGAGACGAATCCGCAGGCCTTGGAAGTCGCCGACGGACTCGACGCCGAGCGAAAGGCCGGCAAGGTGCGCGGTCCGTTGCACGGCATCCCGGTGCTGATCAAGGACAACATCGATACCGCGGACCAGATGAAGACGTCGGCCGGGTCGCTGGCCCTCGCCGCATCCGTGGCCCCGCAGGACGCTGGTCTCGTTAGGCGGTTGCGGGAGGCCGGCGCGGTCATCATCGGCAAGACAAACCTCTCCGAGTGGGCGAACATCCGGTCATCGCGCTCCACCAGCGGCTGGAGTGCCCGCGGCGGTCTCACCCGCAACCCGTACGCGCTGGACCGGAATGCATGCGGATCGAGCTCGGGTACCGGAGCGGCCATCGCCAGCTCGCTGGCTACGCTGGGGATCGGCACCGAGACCGACGGTTCGATTCTCTGTCCGTCGAATGCCAACGGACTCGTGGGCATCAAGCCGACGGTGGGCCTGGTGAGCCGATCCGGCATCATCCCCATTTCACATTCCCAGGACACCGCCGGGCCCATGTGCCGCACGGTGAAGGATGCGGCGGCTCTCCTGACGGTGATCGCAGGGGTCGATCCACGAGATGGGGCGACCGCGGCGAGCGCCGGTCATGTCGACGCTGACTACACCAGGCACTGTGACGCGGCGGGTCTCACTGGGGCGCGCATCGGTGTCGTGCGGCAGTTGTTCAATGCGGGGCCGCAGGTCGACAAGGTGATGGAGGAGGCGCTCGCGGCCCTCGGCTCGGCAGGTGCCACGATCGTCGATCCCGTCGAGGTACCGACGCTCGGGCAGATCGACGAAGCGGAGCTCGAGGTCCTGTTGTATGAGCTCAAGGCGGACCTCAACGCGTATCTCGCGACCCTGGGACCGAGCTTCCCCTACAGGACGCTGGCCGACCTCATCCGGTTCAATGAGGAGAATCGTGACCGGGAGATGCCGTACTTCGGGCAAGAGCTGTTTGTACGTGCCCAGGCCAAGGGGTCGCTCACGGCTACCGAGTACGTGAAGGCGCTGGCGCGGTGCCGGACACTCTCGCGGGAACAGGGGATGGACCGGGTGCTGGCCAAGCACCAGCTCGACGCACTCATCGCGCCCACGGGGGGCCCGGCCTGGCTGACCGATCTGGTGAATGGCGACCACTTCGGTGGGGGCAGTTCGACGCTCTGTGCCGTGGCGGGCTACCCCTCGATCACCGTGCCTGCCGGCCACGTCTTCGGGCTCCCCGTCGGGTTGTCGTTCATGGGCCCCGCGTGGAGCGAAGCGAAGCTCGTTAGGTTCGCCTATGCATTCGAGCAGGCGACCAGGGCGAGGGCTGGGCCGAGGTTCCTGGCCACGGTGGAGATGAAGCAAGCGGGTG
>JBQTIW010000099.1:0-44401 GCA_052387735.1 Gemmatimonadaceae bacterium | reverse complement strand
GCCCGCCGACGGAGGTCAGCGCCCCCGGAGGGCTGAGCCGCCTGGGGTCCGCGTCCGCGCGCGCGCGGTTCGAGACGCCCGACGCGTGGAGCCAGCACCTGCTGGGCGGTCGTTTCTTTCCAGGGTGCGATGACCTGGCGGCGTCAGTGGCGGCAGCCGACGCGCTGGATCCGACGTTCCGGGGTTGGTGTCTGGAGCGGGCAGCGCGCGGGCTGGCCGGGAGGTTCGACCTTCTCGGACACCGGGACCTGGCATGGGGAATGCCGATCGAATGGCATCGTGAACCGCGGTCCGGCGTCACGGCGCCCCGGCGGCACTGGAGCCGCATCCGCTATCTCGATCCGGACGTCGTGGGCGACCACAAGCTGCTGTGGGAGCTCAACCGGCACCAGCTGCTCGTGACCTTCGCACAAGCCGCGTGCCTAACGGGAGAGGGGCGATGGGCGGACGCCTGCTACGCCTGGCTCGACGACTGGATGTCGGAGAATCCGCCGTCCGTGGGGGTGAACTGGGCGAGCTCGCTCGAGGTCGCGTTTCGCGCGATCGCCTGGATCTGGACGTTACGCCTGCTCAACCAGCCGCTTCCGCCCGGGCTCGCGCCGCGAATCGCTGGACATCTTCACCGCGCCGGGCGTCACCTCGAGACATATCTCTCCACCTGGTTCTCTCCCAACACCCACCTGACCGGCGAGGCGCTCGGTCTCCTGTACCTCGGCACCCAGTTGCCGCAGCTGCGAGCTGCCGCGCGGTGGCGCGACAAGGCGTGGGCAATCCTGCTCCAGCAGCTGCCCCGTCACATCCAATCGGATGGGGTCTACTTCGAGCAGACCACCTGGTATCATCGCTACACCGTGGATTTCTATCTGCACGCTCGCCTGCTGGCGGAGCGGAATGGCCTGGCGGTGCCGGCCGACGTCCGCACTCGCCTAACGCTGGCGCTCGATCACCTCGCCGCGCTGACTCGCCCCGACGGCACCATGCCCCTGATCGGCGACGACGACGGCGGCAAGCTCGTGATCCTGGATGCCTGGAGTCCTCATCACACCCATGCGCCGCTAGCGCAGGGTGCCGTGGCGTTCGACCGCGCGGACTACGCTGCCATCGCCTCGCGACCGGGCGCCGAGCTGGCCTGGATGCTCGGTGCGGAAGGTGTCGATCGATTCCGACGGCTGCCACGGGAGCGACCTCCCTGGACCTCCCGCAACTTCGCCGCTGGCGGCTACTTCGTCATGCGGGACGGGTGGGAGCCGGAATCGTCGGTGATGGTCATCGACTGCGGGCCGCACGGAGTGCTCAACTGCGGCCATGCCCACGCGGACGCGCTGGCGCTCGACCTCACGGTGCGCGGGACGCCGGTGTTCGTCGACCCGGGCACCGCGACCTATACCGGATCCGCCGAGCAACGCGACCGCTTCAGGTCGAGTGCCGCCCACAATACCGTCACGATCGATGGGCGATCATCGTCTGTCATGGCGGGACCGTTCCAGTGGAAACAGACCGCGCGTGCGACCGCGGAACGCTGGGTGTCCGACCCCGCGTACGCCTTTTTTCAGGGGAGCCACGATGGGTATGCCGACCTCGAGGCGCCCGCGACACACCGGCGAAGCGTTCTCTTTGCAAAGGCGGCGGGGATCTGGGTGGTGCGTGACGAGATTCTGTCGGAGGGCACGCATGACATCGTCGTTACGTTTCAAGGAGCAGCGGATATCTCCATGGAGTTGACGTCACCTGACCGAATACTCTGCAGCGCGTCCAACCGGCCGGTACTGTCCGTCCTGCTGGTCTCACAAGAGGCGCGCCTGACCGTGGAGCGCGGCGCGGTGTCGCCGAGCTACGGCGTCACGGTTGACGCGCCGCTTGCTCGTGTGCGCACCCGTACGTCCGGCCAGGGGTCGATCATTACCGTGCTCGGGGCGTTCGATGGAGGTGAGCTACCGGGCGAGCCCAACGCGCCGGTCCGCACGGCCATCGCCCGTCTGCGATCGCTCCGAACGGCTGGGCTTCCGCAGGGCATGACGGCATTGCTCGACGAGCTGGAGGGCCGTCGCTGATGTGTGGCATTTGCGGGTACGCGGTTTCGTCGCGGTCGCGTCATCGCGTGTCGCGCGACGTGGTCGACCGGATGCGCGATGCGATCAGTCACCGGGGGCCCGACGGCGTCGGCACCTACACCGATGACCAGGTCGCGTTAGGCCATCGCCGGCTCAGCATCATCGACGTCGAGCATGGCGCACAGCCGATGGCATCGGACGACGGCGAGGTCCAGCTCATCTTCAACGGGGAGATTTTCAATCACCCGACGCTGTCGGCAGACCTCAAGGCGAACGGGGTGCAGTACCACACGCACTGCGATACCGAAACGATCCTCCGGATCTACGAACGCGAAGGCGCGCGTGTCCCCACGCACCTGCGCGGCATGTTCGCGTTTGCTCTCTGGGATCGACGTCGGCGCGAGCTGCTGCTCGTCCGCGATCGATTTGGGGTGAAACCCCTCTACTACGCGCATCTCGAAGACGGATCGTTGCTGTTCGGATCGGAGATCAAGGCGATTCTCGCCTCGGGCATGGTACGCGCCGCGGTGAACGATGGAGCGGTTCCAGACTACCTGGCCAATCACGCCCCGTCGGGGGAGGAAACGCTCTTCGCGGGGATTCGTCGTCTTCCTCCCGGGTGCAGCCTGGTATGGCGTGATGGCTCGATCGAGATCACCCAGTACTGGGATCTGCACTACGGCACGCCCGACGAGCGTTCTGACGACGTGTTGGTCGACGAATACCGCGAGCGGTTCATCGAGGCCGTGCGCCTGCGACTGATGTCCGATGTGCCACTCGGCATGTTCCTCTCCGGCGGTATCGACTCGGCGGCGATCACGGCGGCGATGAGCGTGCTGGTGAAGGATCCAATCAAGACGTTCTCGGTCGGTTTTACCGAGCGCGAGGCCAACGAGTTCGCGTTCGCGCGGCTGATGGCCGCACGATACAAGACCGATCACCACGAAGTGGTCGTGACGCCCGGCCAGTTCTGGGACGCGGTGCCGCGGCTGGTCTGGCATGAAGACGAACCGATGGCCCACCCCTCGAGCGTCGCGCTCAACTTCGTGTCACGGCTGGCGGCCGAGCGGGTGAAAGTGGTACTCACCGGGGAAGGCAGCGACGAAACCCTCGGAGGGTACAACCGGTATCGCGTCACGGTCTACAACACCAGGCTGGCGCAGATGCAGGAGAACGTGACCACGGCATCGGTGCGGAGCGCGGTCCGGCGCGCCGTGACCGCATTGCCGGTGCGATCGCGCTTGCGCAGCAAGTTGTCGCGCACCTTTCTCGCCCTGCCTAACGACCTGACCGCGCTGTATTTCGACAACTTTGCGGTATTCGGAGGCGCGGCGCAGTCGCAGCTGTTGACGGCGGCGACGCAGGAGCGCCTTGGCGCCCGCGATCCGTACGCGGCGGCCCGTGCCGCGCTCGCCACTACCGACGCGCGCACCCTGCTCGACCAGCTGCTCTACGCCGACACCAAGACCTACCTGCACGAGCTGCTCATGAAGCAGGACCAGATGAGCATGGCCGCGTCGATCGAGAGTCGCGTGCCGTTCCTCGATCACCCGCTGGTCGAGTTCACGGCGCGACTCCCGGAACGCCTGAAACTTCGAGGCACTACGACGAAGTGGATCCTGCGCAAGGCGATGAAGACGATGCTGCCTCGCGAGATCCTCGGGCGCCGCAAGATGGGATTCCCCGTGCCGGTCGGCGGCTGGCTGCGCGGCGAGTGGCGGGCGCTGCTCGATGAGTTCGTGCTGGGGCCCCGTCCGTTGGCCCGCGGCTGGTTCGATCGCACGTCGCTGACGCGGCTCGTGGGCACGCACACCAGCGGCGAGAAGAACCACAGCGAGCGCCTCTGGTCCCTGATCAACTTCGAGATCTGGCAGCGGGTCTTCATCGATGGCGAGCCCGTGGAGTCGATTCGCATGCGCGCCGGATAGCGCATGCGCATTCTGTGGATAAAAACTGAGCTCCTGCACCCGGTCGACAAGGGCGGGAAGATCCGTACATACGCGACGCTCCGGGAACTCAGGCGCCGTCACCACGTCACATTCCTCACGCTCGACGACGGACACGCACCCGCCGATGCCGAGTCACTTGCACTCCAGGAATACTGTCATGAGATCGTCAGGGTGCCTTTCGCGCCGCCGGCGAAGTACACAGCCGGGTTCTACCTCGCTCTGGTGCGCAACGCGCTGTCACCGCTCCCCTATGCGGTCGCACGGTACCACTCACCCCCGCTTCGCGACGCCATCCGGCGGCTCGTCCGCGATCGCGGGATCGATCTGGTCATCTGCGATTTCCTGGCTCCGAGCCTGAACGTGCCGGGTGACCTGCCGGTGCCCACGGTCCTGTTCCAGCACAACGTCGAAGCCGCGATCTGGGAACGCCACGCGACGGTCGCTCGCAATCCCGTGATCCGGGCCTACTTCGGCCTGCAATGGAAGCGCATGCGCGCATGGGAACGCGACGAGTGCCGGCGGTTCGACACGGTGATCGCCGTCTCGGAGGCCGACGCTGCCGCCTACGCCCGTGACTACGGCGTACAGCACAGTGCGGCGGTCCCCACCGGTGTCGACGTCGAGTATTTCCGGCCGTCGGGAGCGGTCGTGCAGGACCGCCGGGAGATCCTGTTCGTCGGGTCGATGGACTGGATGCCTAACGAGGACGGGATTGTCTGGTTCGCCAGCGACGTGCTGCCCCGGATTCGAGCGCGGGTGCCTGACGCGCACCTGACGATCGTCGGCCGCCACCCCCCGGAGCGCATCCGCGCCCTCGCGGCCGGCGGGCAGGTGACGGTGACCGGGACGGTGCCTGACGTGCGCCCGTTTCTCGAGCGAGCCGGCGTGGTCGTCGTGCCGCTTCGCGTTGGCGGCGGCACGCGTCTCAAGATCTACGAAGGGATGGCGATGGGGCGTGCCACGGTGTCCACGACCATTGGCGCCGAGGGCCTCCCCATCCGGCATGGCGACGACATCCTGATCGCCGATGCACCTGACGAGTTCGCGTCGTCGGTGGTCCAGCTCCTCGAGCATCCGTCTCGCGCCGACGCGATCGGGAGTGCGGCGGCCCGTCGCGTGCGTGAGGAGTTCAGCTGGGAGCGCGCATCGCAAGTGTTCGAAGAGATCTGCATGCGTGCCCACCGCGCCGCCGATCCAAAGGCTTCCGGCCCGGTCTACGCCTGAGCCGGTCGCTGCCGTCGCAGCGCGGGGGGCGGCCGCCTAACGGCGGAACAGCAGCCGGAGCGTGTCGGGGATTCCGGAGAGTCGCTCCATCAGGGTCCGTCCCTGTGCGAGTCGGGCGTACGCGTCGAACTCGCGGAATCGCTCCGGCACGTAGGGAAACCACCACGGCTGGGGCAAGGTCGTGACGATGTCGTCGACGATCGTCCTCGTGCGCACGCATTCGTGCAGCCCGGCGTACCCGTGTGCACGTCCCCAGCCGCTGGCCTTCACGCCGCCATGCGCGATCTCCGCCACACCGGCCACCAGCGTCACGTCGTTGATCGCCACGGAACCGGCATGCAGTCGGGCGGCCACCGCGCGGGCGCGCCGGCGGGACCGGCTCCACACGCTCGCACTCAGCCCGAACTCCGAAGCATTGGCGAGTGCGATTGCTTCCTCCTCGTCGCGGACCTTGACCACCGGCAGCAATGGGCCAAACGTCTCTTCGCGGAGGAGCGCCGCGTCTGGCGCCGCGTCGACCAGCACCGTCGGGGGATAGACCTCCGCAGCGTGCGCCTCTCGCCTGACGAGCGTCTTCGCACCTCCGGCAGTCGCCGCGGCTTCGAGACGGCGGAGCGGCTCGCCCGCTGACGGGCGAATCAGGGGGCCAACGTCCCAGGTCGTGTCGCCGCGTTCCCGCAGCCGAAGCGCCTGCACCCGAGCCTCGAGCGCCAGCACGAAGCGGTCATAGATCGCGTCCAACACATACACGCGCTTGGCCGCCACGCACGTCTGCCCGGCATTGGAAAAGCGTCCCCACGCGATACCTCGGGCCGCGACACGAACATCGGCATCATCGAGCACGATGGCGGGGTCGCTCCCGCCCAGCTCCAGAACACACGGGATCAGCCGCTCGGCGCAGCTCATGGCGACCTTGCGACCGGTCCCTACCGATCCAGTAAAGAAGATCTTGTCTACTCCAGAGCTCACCAACGCCTGGCCGGTCTCCCCGCTTCCCTGGACGACCGTCAGCAGCCCGGCGGGAAGACCAGCTTCGGTCATGAGCTCACCGATCTTCTCACCAGTGGACGGCGTCAGCTCCGACGGCTTGAGGACCACTGCGTTCCCCGCCGCCAGTGCTGGAACGACGACTCCGGTCGGCAGCATGAACGGGTAATTCCACGGCGAGATCACGCCGAGAACGCCTATCGGTTCCTGCGTGATCGTGATGCGCTTTCGCCAGAGGGCCAGCGTCGAGGAGCGCGTGACCTGGGGGACGAGTGCGGCGGGTGCATGGCGAACGTAGAACCGGACGATGTCGAGGGACGTGATGACCTCGGCCATCAGCGCTTCGGCCGGTGCCTTGCCCGTTTCGCGGCTGATGAGAGCGGCGATCTCTGAGCGCCGGGCGAATGCGATCTGGCGAAAGCGGTCGAGGACGCGCAGGCGGGATTCCACCGCTCGGCTGCTCCAATCCTTCTGCGCCTCACGCGCCCGCTCGACGCCCTGGATCACCTCCGCCGGAGAGGCTGGGGTGTAGCGCTCGGCGACGACTCCCACGAAGGGATCGCGCGATTCGACGGTCATGGTGGAGAATAGGGAGGGGACGGACGGACGGGTAGACAGACGTCCGTCCGCCCATCCGTCTCGCGTCTACCAGCAGATCCCCTCGTATCGCGCTCCGTCGCTGCGCCTGGGCCCGAAGGCGCGCACCAGGTCCACCACCATCTGGCCATCTCGCAGTCGATCGCCGATCGAACGGAACTCCGGCGATCCGTTCCCGATGATCACGGTGTCTGCACTCGCGAGGACGTCGTCGACCGACGGGCGCATCAGCGTCCAGATGTGAGGAATCTCGCGCTCGACGTATTCCTTGTTCGCTCCCATCAACCGGGCGCTGGTGACTTCCCGGTCGTAGATGGCGAGTTGTGCTCCCCTCCCGATGAGTCGCTCGATCAGCGTGACCATCGGTGACTCGCGGAGATCGTCTGTGCCCGCCTTAAAGGCGAGCCCGAGTACTCCGATGCGCTTGCTGCCGGCCGCCTGCACCATGTCGAAGGCGCGGCTGATCTGCAGATCATTGCTGCGGAGGGTGGCTTCGAGAATCGGCGTTGGCACATCCAGCTGGCGCGCGCGGTATGTCACGGCCCGCAGATCCTTGGGAAGGCACGAGCCGCCGAAGGCGAACCCCGGCTTCAAATAGTAGGGGGAAATGTTGAGCTTCGTGTCCTCGCAGAAGATCCGCATCACCTCGTGACTGTCCACGCCTAACGCTTTGCACACGTTCCCGATCTCGTTGCCGAAGCCGACCTTGAGACCGTGGAAGCAGTTGCACGCATACTTGATCATTTCCGCCACCTTGATCGCGACCACGCGCACCGGGGCTTCGACGCCGACGTAGAGCTGGGAAACCGCGTCGGCGGTCAGGCTGTCTTCGGCGCCGACGACGGTGAACGGCGGGTCGTAGAAGTCTTTGATCGAGGTGCCCTCACGCAGAAACTCCGGATTCATTGACAGCCCGAAGTCACGGTGGGCGGTGAGGCCTGATGCCTGCTGCAGCGCGGGGAGTGCGATGCTTTCGGTGGAGCCCGGAAGAACGGTGCTGCGGATGACGACGGTGTGCCGTGTCCCCTTCCGCCGCATGGCCGCGCCGATCTCCGAGCACACGCGCTCCACGTAGCTCAGGTCCAGGCTGCCGTTAGGCGCGCTTGGCGTGCCGACGCACACGAGCGAGATGTCGGAATTGAGCACCGCGTCCCCGACATCGGTGGTTGCCCGCAGGCGGCCGATCGTGCGCATCTCCGACACGAGCTCGGCAATGCCATGCTCGACGATCGTCGCCTTGCCGTCGTTGATCATGTCCACCTTCGACTGGCTCACGTCTACACCGATGACGGTGTGCCCCTCCTTGGCGAAGCACGCCGCGGACACGCAGCCAACATACCCGAGTCCAAACACACTGATGTTCGTTGCCATTGGTTCGTTTCGATCGAATGGAGATGCGGATTGCCGGCAGCCGCTGGCGGTACCGCTACATCCCGGGGATCACGGATATCCCCATCCGCATTCTGATGAAAAACACGAGCACCGCGCTGCGGGCGACCGTGGCCACCAGCGTCGCCGACGCGGTGCCGATGAGGCCGAACCTCGGCGTGAGCGTGAGGGTCAGGGCGAGGTTCAGCACGGCACTCGCTCCGATGACCCACGCCGCTTCCTGCTGATACTCGGTCATCGTCAGCAGAAACCCGGCGGTGCCACCGACGATCCCCACCGACAACGCGGAAAGGCTGAGCAGAATCAGCACGGGATGCGCGGCGTCGTACTCGGGACCATAGAGCCTGAGGAGGTAGTGGCCGAAGAACACCAGCCCCAGAACGATGGGTATCGTGACGAGCGTATTGGCGATGAAGAGCGCACGCACCAATCGCTGCAGCTCCACCTTGTCGCGTCGTTCGTGAAGTTCGGCAATCATCGGCGCGGCCACGAAACTGACGGAGGTCTGGCCGAAGGTCAGCAGGTAGGCGAATTGCGCTGCGGCCCCGTAAAGGGCGGCTTGCGCCGGGCTGACGATCGCCCCGACGATGATCAGGTCGGACTGCTGCGAGATTATCAGCTGAGCGATCCCGATGGCCACGAGTCCGTAGGTGGCCTTGAGCCAGCGCGGTCGGTCCGCTTCCGGCGTCGCCGACGTCAGCTCGACGGGGCGCGCGCGCCGCAACCAGATCGTGGTCAGCCCCACCGCCACCGCCGTGGCGAGGAGGTTGACCAGGATCGCCTGAGAGGGCGCGGCGCGCCAACCGAAGACAAAGTATCCGATGCCGATTGCCGTGGCGAAGAGCGCGGGTCGCACCACCGTGCCGGGCACGAGGGAGTCCACGAAGCGCCGGAGGGCCTGCAAGTGGCCCTGGTTGACGATCAGGCGCGCGTTGACGATGAGCAGCGCACACGCGGCGAGGAGCGCGCCTGGCAGTGCCGCATTCTTCCCAGACAGCGGTGCCTCGAACAACAGGACGACGGTCGCGCCGAGCGCGGCCACGATGAGAGAGGCGATCACTCCCATGCGGCGGCTCCAGCGTGCAAAGCCCCGGGCAAGCGACCACTGCCCGGCGCCAACGTATCCCGCCAGGAACCGTGCCGAGGCACCGTCCATCTCGAACTTTCCGAGAATCAGCGAGGCGTTCATCACGGCCAGCGCCATCAGGTAGACGCCAAATCCTTCCAGCCCCAGCGCGCGCGCCAGCACGATCTGGCCAACGAAGGAGATGCCGGCTCCCGCCACGCTGACCGTGAGCGTCCGAAATGCACTGCCGGCGACGCCCTTTCCGGCCAGTCGACTGCGCGCCCGCGCGAGCAGGGCGCCTAACGAGGCCGAGGGGTCGTCCGCGGGTAGCGTCATGGCGCCTGCTCCGGACCGCACAGGACCGTCGGGGCGATGGCTCGGGTGAGGGCGCCGGCAACCACGGCCGCACCACCATCCGTGAAATGGACGAAGTCCGCGAAAGCTCCCTCCCACCTGCCCGCAAAGGCGTCCGGGAGATCCACGTAGGTGATCGAGGAGTCCGCGGCCACCCGGCGCTCGAGCGCCCGCGCCATGGCGTGGAAGTCGGAGAGCGCCTTCGCCGACGCAGTCGGGAACTGATAGACCCAGGCTTCCTCGAGCGCCGGATCATTGAAGCCTGGAGCCATCGTGGCGTTGACGTGACCCATGAGCACAACGTGTGCGCCGAGTGACCTGGCCGTTCCCACGACGGCGCGCAGCTCCTGTTCGAATTGGGCCATACGATCCGCAGGTACCTCGAGGAAGCGTGGCCCCGAAGAGAACCGTGCCTTCCGCTCCGTCATCGTCCGGCGCGCCCACCGCATCACCGGCTCGGGGGCAAGCCGTTTGAGCTGCGCAACGACGCGGTCATCGGAGCGAAGCACCAGCGCGTTGCCGAGGGGAAGCGTCGAGTCCGCCCCTGGCCAACCACGGGTGAGCTTAGGCGCCCGGGTATTCAGGTAGAATCCTGGAGAGGGGTACAGCACCACCACCGCCGGCCCGACTCTCCGTACCACGTCGTCGAGATAGCGGTCCATCGATGGGAGCGCCATCCCGGGGAGCGCAGCGTTGACGACTTCCACCGTAGGTGTGCTCGATGGGGGTGCGCACGCTGCATCCGCGTGGTGCTGGAGGGAGTCCTCCAACTGCCGCGGATAGTCATGGTCCTGCGATTCGTACAGACCAAACGTTTCCGAGGCCCCGACGGCGAGCACTCGCATGGTTCCACGAGGGGGGGCGGGTGAGATCTCGGAACCCCGAAATCCCAAACTGTTGAGGGCCCAACTCCGATATCGCGCGTTGGGTCGGCCCCGCGCGCCTTCCGAATAGAGCCAGATGAGGTCGTTAGGACCCCTCACGCGCGAAGCGAGCGGGACGCCGTTGGCGATGCGGTCTTCGACTCGGGAAACTAGTTCCACGACCAGGAGCGCGAGGAGCCCCAGGCCGGCCCAACGCCATGACCAGCGATTTCTTGCCGCGGCAGGTGCCTGGGCAGACATTCGCGCTTTGTGTGGGGGGGTCAGGGCCAAAACTTGTCGCGCCTCGTGGATACTGGATGTTCTCAGCCGCGGCCAGTCGGCCGATGACCGTGCCCCTCTGCCAGCCCCACCCCCGGTGACCGAATGACTACGGTCCACGCGGGACGTCACTGCAAAAACCGGAGTAGTGTAATCGAGGAACCAAGCCTGTCGGCAGACCTATACCCAGTATCTATCGGGTCAGCCCGACGCCAAATCGACGCCGACGAGGCGGGCCGTGACCTGGGAAAACGCCGGTCCGTCTTAGCCGAGCATCACGATTGGGGCGCGGTCCGTGCCGCGATGCGGTCGAAGGACGGCGGACTGGCACAGACTGCAGCGTTGCAACTTAGTGTGGAGCGAACAACTAACTCAGCTTGCCAATGAAAACGCTAGTCACGGGGGGTGCCGGCTTTATCGGCTCGCACGTCGTCCGTCGCCTCCTGACGCTGGGCCACTCGGTCCGGGTCGTCGACAATCTCTCCACCGGCCGGAGGCAGAACCTGGCCGAGGTGGAGGCCGATATCGACTTGCGAATTGCCGACGTTGCCGACGCCGACGTGTGCCACGACGCGGTCGATGGGGTCGAGGTGGTGTTTCACATCGCCGCCCTGCCCAGCGTTCCGCGGTCGATCGAGGATCCCCTTGGAACTCACTCGGCCAACGTCAACGCGACGCTCAACCTGCTCGAGGCGGGGCGGCGTTCAGGGGTTCGCCGTTTCATCTTTTCGAGCTCGAGCTCTGTATACGGTGACACGGCGGTCCTGCCGAAGGTCGAGAATGTCGAACCACTTCCGCGGTCGCCCTACGCTGCGGCGAAACTCGCCGGTGAGCAGTACACCCTGGCGTATGCGCGCGCCGGTCTCGTGGAGGGTGTGGCACTCCGGTACTTCAATGTGTTCGGTCCACGACAGGACCCGAACGGTCCGTACGCGGCGGTCGTTCCCCTCGTCTTCCGCGCGATTTCCCGTGGCGAGCCGATGACGATCTTCGGCGACGGGCTGCAGACGCGCGATTTCACCTACGTCGACAACGTGGTGCACGCCAACCTGCTGGCCGCGACCGGCGACGCTTCGCGCGTCAGCGGGTGGACGGTGAACGTGGGAGCGGGCGAACGCAGCACGCTTCTGGACCTCGTGAGACTGTGCGAACAGGCTGCGGGCGCGACGGTGACGCTGCACCATCAGCCCAACCGCGCGGGTGATGTGCGTGATTCGCTCGCCTCGCTCGAGCGGGCCCGTCAGGTCCTCGGCTACGAGGCTCATGTCTCGTTAGGCGACGGTATCCAACGACTGTGGAACTGGCAGCAACAGCACGGAGTTTTGGCCGAGGTGGCGCGCTCGGCGTGAAGCGCTCTCGTGTCGGTCTTCTCCGTTCCCCGGTTTCCCGTTCTCCGCGTGCCCTTCTCTCAGAACTGGAAATACAGGAACGGGGAAGAGCGCGTCCCCAGGACGATCGCCAGGCTCGCGGCGAATGCGACGGTGACCGCGGTTCGCCGCTTCCAGGTGGCCTGCACGTCGAGGTCGAACGCGTTCGGTCCGCTCATCGCCCAGGCACCGGCGATGAGCACGGCGATCGCAGCCAGCGTTGGTTGGGCAACCAGCTCTCCGCTGACCGGCACGAACATCCGGTGTAGCACGCCGGCTGCCATCGTGAACGAGGTCGAACGGAAGAACACCCAGCCGATGACGGCGAAGAAAAACATGCCGAGCTGACGCGCGACGGCGGGGAGGGCGTTCCACCTCGCCGCAAAGACGCGGTGGAGGCAGAGGAGCAGGCCATGATAGGCGCCCCACACCACGAAGGTCCACGACGCGCCGTGCCAGAGGCCGCCCAGCAGCATCGTCACCATCAGGTTGACGTAGGTTCGGATGGTGCTGCGGCGATTGCCGCCTAACGGGATGTAGAGATAGTCGCGGAGCACGCTCGACAGCGAGATGTGCCAGCGCTGCCAGAAATCCGACGGATCGAGCGCCTTGTAGGGCGAATTAAAGTTCTGGGGGATGCGGATCCCGAACAGGTATCCCAGGCCCACCGCCATCGTGCTGTAGCCCGAGAAGTCGAAGTACAGCTGGAGCGAGTAGCCGAGCATGGCCAGCCACGCACCAAGCGTTGACAGCGACTCCCACCGGGCGAGGGCGGGATCGACGAACGCCGCGAGCGAGTCGGCGACCAGCACTTTCTCCACGAGGCCGACGACGAAGAACTGCACCCCGGGGACGATCCAGCGCGTGCGTGACGCCGAGTCGAGGTGCTCCAGGTCACTCTCGATCTGGCGGAACCGGACGATGGGTCCGGCCACCAGCTGCGAGAACAGCGACACGTAGGTCGAGAACTCGAAGAAATTCCGCGTCGGTGTGATCACGCCGCGATAGGAATCGACGATGTAGGTGATCGTGTGGAACGTGTAGAACGAGATCCCCACCGGCAGGATGATGTTCAGGTGCGGCAGGCTGACGTCGGTGCCTAACCAGGACGCGACCGTGCGCGTGGAGTCCAGGGCGAAGTTGAAATATTTGAAGAACCCGAGCAGCAGCAGGTCCACCGTGATCGGGAGCACCAGGCACCACTTCCGGTGTTTCGGATCCTTCCAGCGCAGGAAGCCGAGCCCGGCCGAATAGCTGACCAGCGTGGAGAACGCCATCAGGAGGCAGAACCGGGGGTCCCAATAGCCGTAGAAGACGTAGCCGGTGATCGTCAGCCAGATGTATCGCGCTTGTTTGGCTTTGAGGCTCCAGAACACGAGGTACGTGATCGGGAGAAAGACAAACAGGAAAATGACGCTGTTGAATAGCACGGGTCGCGGGGCTCGTCAGGCGCTGACGGTTGCCGGGGAGGTCAGGCCGTAGGCGGCCAGATAGGCATCGACCATGGCCGCGCGGCTGTACCGATCGACCACCAGGGCGCGTGCAGCGGCACCGAGCCTCGCTCGCTCGTCCGGCGCGGCCCGCAGCTCGGACAGCACGCCAGCCATGGCCGCGGCGTCCTCCGACGGCGTCAGACGCCCGGTGCGTCCGTCGATCACCACGTCGGGGATATCCCCCACCCTCGTGCTGAGGACGGCCAACCCTGCCGACATCGCCTCGAGCATCGCCATGGGGAGCCCTTCGGAAAAAGATGACATCGCAAATACGTCGAACGCGGCCAGCAACTGGCTGACGTCGGTGCGCCAGCCCAGGAAGTGAACCCGGTCCCCGATGCCCAAGTCGGTCGCGTGCTCCTGCAGCTTCGCGCGCTCCTGTCCATCGCCGACAAGAACCAGTTTCGCCTCCCTGTCTCCGGCCGTCGCGCCGGCGAAGGCCGCGATCAACATCGGGTAGTTCTTCACCTGGGCGAGACGACCGACAGTTGCGACGAGATACCCATTCCCGAGGCCCAGTGACTCTCGCGCCGCCTGTCGCTGCGCCGCGGTGACCGCGGGAGGGAGCGCCACGCCGTTCGGGATGATGCGAAGCCGGCGCGGAGCAATGCCGATGTCGTCGGCATAGTAGCGCCGCATCCGCTCTCCCAGCACCACAAAGCTGCTCGTCGCGCGGGCCAGCCACCGCAGGGTTCGCCGGTAGTCGCGGCGTTCCCGGAGATACTCGATCGAATGCTCGGTGTGGACCAGCCGGGGCGCGCCCGCAAACCAGCGGGCGACCACCGAATAGAGCAGCGGAGCAAACCCGTGGCTGTGCACTGCGTCCGGAGACAAGCGGCGGAAGGCTGCAGCGACCCGACGGTGGAACGCCGGATTCGTCATCTGCCGGCCACCGAGGTCGACGAACTCCACGCCACCTGAACTCAGGCGCTCCTCGAGCTGTCCGCCCTGATCGAGTCCAATGACGGAGGACCGCACACCGCGCTGGGCGAGCTCGATCGCAAGGTCGGCACACATCGTTTCCAAGCCGCCGCCGCCGACCTCCAAGACGACCTGGACGACGGAGGGTCTTGCCGTGCTCACGCGTCGAGCATCAGAGCAGCGGTCTCTCGTTGGCGTGCAGCCCGGGGACAGCCGGCACAGGACGGGCGCTGCGCCACCCGCGCATGCCGCGTAGGCGCTGCTCCGATCTCCGCTGGGGTTGCGGTGTACCCGGACCCGCGCTGCGTCGCGTCGCGCCTAACCACACTCCGGCCGCCGCCCCGCAGGCGAAATACACCATGGCCGAATAGCCCATCGACAAGAAGAAGCCGGTGCACATGACCGAATACAGCGACGCCTGCGCCATGTTGGCGCGCAAGAGCTCGCGGTCAGCCTCCGGACCACCACCCTCGGCGATCCACTGGCGCGCTCGCTTCCTAGCCTTGCTGCAGAGCATCAGTCCACCAAACAGCATGGCGAGGAATCCGCTGAATCCGATGAGGCCGAGCTCCGCGGCAACCTGTAGATACATGTTGTGCGCCGCCGCCTGCCGCACTCCAAAGCCCTTGTCCACTTTGGTCGCGAGCTCCTTGTACGGAAATCCGTCGACGCCTACGCCCTGCACGGGGGCGGTTGCGATGTACTTCAGGCCGCGCTTCCAGATCTCGATACGCCCGTCTTCCGTCGTGTAGTTGTACTCGGTCGTGTCGAACGCCTTCCGCAGCCGGAAGATCGCCTGGTCGCCCATCATTCCTGCCGTCCCAATCGCGCCGACGACGACCAGCATGATGAACGGACCGCGCCGCTTTGGTGGCGAGAGATAGATCAGGAAGGGTACCAGCGCGGCGGTGCCAAGCAGGCCTCCCCGAGACCCCGTTTGCAGCACGCCCAGCAGGCACGCAGGGATGGACACCAGTCCCGCCACACGGGCGATGCCCTTCTCGGTGAGCAGGAGATAGATGGCCCACGGGATCGTCATTAGAAACAACGACGCCGTTTCGTTCGGGTCGAACGTGAGCCCGATCTCGTACCGGCCTGCCTCGCCGCTGACGATGGACAGCAGACCAGCCAACCCGACGTCGACCACCAGCGCCGTAATCACGACGCGCATCGCCACCCGGTCGGCGAACGCCAGCGCCACGACGAACAGGAGCACAACCGCGTTGTAGTAGATCTTCGTCACGAACATGAAACTGGCTTTCGGCCACTCGGCGGTCGGGATCGTGAGAAGCGCAAAGGCAACCACGACGACCAGTCCCTTGCCTACCGGCGTGGCGAAGAACTCCGTCACCATCTCACGCTTGAACGTCGTGGCTGCCACCAGCACGGCCAGGGCGACCGTGAGCATGCCCAGTCGGAATGGCTGCAGCTGGCGCACCACCTCGTGGACGCGGCCGAGCGAGACAAGCACCAGCGCCGCCACCACGATCACGAAGCCTCGTGGGTACCGGACCGCACCCGCTGAAGGGGCAAAACTGGTGGCTGCCGCGACTGCTCTCACGCTACTCCTGGCTCGATCGTGCGGGATCCATCAAATCACTGTCTGTCGGCGCTTTGCGCAAGAAAAGGACCCCGGAAGACGCCGCGCAGGGTGGGGTCACCTTGGCGTTCACCGTCGACGCCGATGCCAGCATAAACCCTTGAACTCCTTATGGTTGGACGCCTCAGGCACTCCTGTCGTAACCCGCCGCGGTCAAATGTAGCCGAGCGACGCCAGGCGGCGGCGAATCTCGTCTTCCTGCACGTCCCGGGTTCCCGGCGCCTCCGCCGCGATGATCCCGATCATCTCCAGGGTCCGCATCACCTTCCACGCCGCCTGATCCACGGATTCGGTTGACGAATCCACATACACCTCGGGTGTGGAAGGGGGTTCGTACGGCGCATTGACCCCGGTGAACTCCGCGATCTCGCCACGCTTCGCCTTGGCGTAAAGTCCATCCGCATCGCGTGTTTCTGCGAGCTCGACCGGGCACTGGACGTACACCTCGATGAAGTTCGTGGTGTTCCTGCGCACCTCGTCCCGGCTCGCGCGATACGGCGACACGGCGGCGCAGATCGCGATCACCCCGTTTCGAGACAGGAGTTTGGCGACGTACCCGATACGCCGCACGTTCTCCTCGCGATCTTCGCGGGAGAAGCCGAGCCCACGCGACAGACTCTCCCGCACTTCCGCGCCGTCAAGGAGTTCGGCCGCACACCCGCGGTCGTACAAGCGCTGATAGACCTCCCGCGCGATGGTGCTCTTGCCGGAAGAAGGGAGTCCGGTAAACCAGACGGTGGCGCCCTTGAGGTTCATGGCCGAGGTGATGGGCGAAAGGCGATGGGCGATAGGCGATACGCTACGGTTGGCTCTCCCTACCGCCTGGCGCCTATCTCCGATCGCCTAAACTAACCCAATCAGCGGCCACCACAGCCACGCAACCAATAGCACGATGAGCACCGAGGCCACGGTCATCAGCCCACCCGCCTTCACCACGTCCATCATGCGCAAGTAGCCCGAGGCGAACACGATGGTGTTGGGCGCTGAGGAGAAGGGCAGCGCGAAGTCGAGACCGGCTCCGATCGACGTGGCAAGGGTGAGGGAAACCGCTGACGCGCCGAGCCGGTCGCCCAGGCTGAAGGCCAGGGGAAGCATCACGGCCACCGCCGCGGCGTTGCTCATGAACTCGGAGAGCAGAAGGGTACCCACCACGACCAGGGCTATGGCAAGGAACGGCGGGATGCTCACGCCACCCATGTATTGCTCCACCAGCCAGCGGGCGGCACCGGTCCGGTCGATCGCCACGCCTAACGCGATCGCGCCGCCGTACATCAGGACGATGTTCCAGAAGATGCGCTTCTCCGCTTCCTCCCATGTCATGGTTCGGGCGATGAAGAGCAGGGCAGCGCCCAGCAGCGATATGGTGGCGAGGTCCACGCGCGCGCCGATGAGGACCCAGGCGGCGATCGTCAGGAGCACGATGACCCCAACGCTCCACTGGTGCCGGTTGGCCCGCCCCATGTCCTGCACCGTCCGCTCGAGCATGGTCCGCGCCGAGGCGAAGTGCACATTTTCCTTCGGGAAGCACAGCCGCAGGACGAACGGCGCTACGGCCAGGGCGAGCAGGACCGACGGCATCGAAGCGATGACCCACTCGACGAACGTGATGGATCGGCCGTAGGACTCATTCAACATGCCCAGCGCCAGCGCCGCACGCGTGCTGCCCAGCATACTGGCATTCGAGCCGATCATCGCCCCCCAGGCCAGCGACAGGAACAGCGTCTTGGCGTAATTGCTGGTCAACGGCCGCAGCCGCAGCGCCACCGCCACTTCGAGGGCGATGGGGAAGAGCATTGCCGACGTGGCCTGGTTAGGCATCCACATCGTGCCGAACGCCGCGGCAAGCATCATCCCTGTCGCGAATGCGTATGGCGAATGCTCGAAGTAGCGGAGGAAGAGGAGGGCGCACCGCTTGCTCAGGCCGCTGCTCACCAGCGCGCCCCCGATGATGAAGACGCCGATGAGAAAGAACACCGCCGAACTGCCGAACGCGGCGAATGCATCGGCCGGTTTCATTCCCCCCAGCACCCCGAGTAAGGCGATCGCCAACAGTCCCGTCACACCGAACGGGACGATGTTGGTCACCCACAGCACCGTGCAGAGGATGAACACGGCTCCCGACGTCTTGGCTGCCGCGGACAACCCGTCGGGAACTGGCGCCAGATAGATCCAGAGCGATACGAGAACACCGGCCGCGAGAATCGCCCGCTGGGCCCAGACCTGCCAGGTCGCCTCGTGGGGCTCCCTCACCTCCGGCGTCGACGGTGGGGTGGAGGGACGTCGTTCTTCAGGCCACCGGAATGCAGCCTCGTCGTCGCGCCGCGTGGTCGCCGGGTCGGACGCGGAGGTGCCCATCGTCAGGCAGTCGCCCGGGCGGACCGATGGACAATCGCCTCCTTGAGACGGACCACGTGCTCATACGGGAGCTGGATCCTGCCCATGAGACGGCCTTCGTTCACGTCGCCGTGATCATCCGAGCCGCCGGTCACGAGCAGGCCAAGTCGCTCCGCCAGCGCCCGAAACCGTGCAGTCTCGGCGTCGCTGTGTTGCGGATAAAACACTTCGAGTCCATCGAGGCCATGTGCAGCGAAGGTGCTGATCTCAGCGTCGGTGAGTCCGGTTCGCGCGGGATGCGCCGCCACGGCGACTCCGCCCGCGTCGTGCACGCGCTGAATGGCGTCTGCCGGCGAGATCTTCACGCGCTGCACATAGCAGCGCCCGCCATCCAGAATCAGATCGGGCGTGAACGCCGACTTCACGTCGGGAACGATCCCCGCTTCGACCATGGCCCTGGCGACGTGCGGCCGGCCGAGGTTGTCGGGCCCACCGGCGATCTCCACGACGCGGTCAAACGATACCGGATAACCGTACTCGTTCAGTTTCTGCACCATGCCCCATGCCCGGGCGAAGCGTCCGTCACGCAGCGACCGCAGCAAGTTGCGAAAGTCGCGGTCCGCGCGCGAGACGCCGTACGCGAGAATGTCGACCTGCCGCTCGCGCTCATCGAGCGTGGAGATCTCGCACGCCGGGATCAGCTCGATACCGGCCGTGATCGACGCCGTCTCGGCCTCATCGATCCCGTCGAGCGTGTCGTGATCGGTCAGGGCGATGCTGGCGAACCCTAACGAGCGGGCGCGCCACACGACCTGCGACGGCGTGTCAGACCCGTCGGAGGCCGTGGAATGCAACTGCAGATCGGCGTACCCGCCGCCGGTCATCAAGGACTACCGGGAACCCGCGGTCGCTTGCTCGCGGTATGACTCCTGGAGGATGAGCGCGAGCTCGGGTCGCGTGAACGATGGCGGCGGCAACTCGCCCGCCGTCAGCAGTTCGCGAACCTTCGTGCCGCTGAGCGTGAGGTGGTGCGACTTGTCGTGCGGGCAGGTCCGAGTCGACGCCATGTTGCCGCACGTCGCGCAGAAAAACGTGTGCTCGAACTTGAGCGGCGTGATGCCCAGCTCGTGGGCCGGGAACTTGTCGATCAGGATCTGGGCGTCGTACGAGCCATAGTAATTGCCGACGCCGGCATGATCGCGGCCAACGATGAAGTGCGTGCAGCCATAGTTCTTGCGCGCGATCGCGTGCCACACCGCTTCACGCGGGCCTGCATACCGCATCGCCGCCGGAAAGACCGACAGCAGCGCGCGGTTCTTCGGGTAGTAGAGCTCGAGGATCGTTTCGTACGTTTTCATCCGGACGTCGACCGGCACGTCGTCGGACTTGGTGGCACCAACCAGGGGATGCAGCAGCAGGCCGTCGACGATCTCCATCGCCACCTTCTGCAGGTATTCGTGGGCCCGGTGCACGGGATTCCGCGTCTGGAACGCCACCACCGTCTTCCACCCGAGCTCGTCGAACTTGAGCCGCGTTTCGAGCGGTGTCATGCGGTACTCGTTGAACAGGTCGTAGGTCGGCCGCTCGATCACCCACACCGGACCGCCGACGTACACGTCTCCCTGGTTCATCACGCGGGCCACGCCGGGGTGCGCCATGTCATCGGTGCCGTAGCTCGCCTTCACCTCGCGCTTCTTATCCGGCGTCCAGATGTCGGTCACCTGCATCACGGCGAGGATCTTTCCGCCCTTTTCGGTGAGCGCGATCTCCTGACCAATGGCCAGGTCCTTCGCACGCTCCGACGACGTGGCGAGGTTCACGGGCATTGCCCACACCAGACCATCCGTGAGTCGCATCGAGTCCACGACGGTGTCGTAGTCGGCCTGGCGCATGAAGCCGGTCAGCGGTGACAAGGCACCGTAGCCGATCATCTCCAGGTCGCTCATTTCCCGCTCGTCGAGTCCGAACTTTGGCAGACTCTTCGCGCGCTCCAACGCTTCCTTCCGCGCCTCGCCCTTGAGCTCCCGGTCGATCAGCACACCGCCATGTGGCACGCTCGGGCCAGGGACCTTCTTGGCCGCCTCGACCTTCCTGGCCTTCTCGGCGCGATCATCACCCACGCCGACGACAGTGCCAAGGCCCTTCGAGATGTAGCCGCGATCCTCCAGGAGGCGCATCACCTTGTCGGCGCTCTCCTCGATCGTCTCCTTGTCGGTGTCCAGGATCAGCTCAGGGTTGGTGGGTTCTTCGTACGGGTCGTTCACCCCGGTAAAGCCCTGGATCTCACCAGCCATCGCCTTCTTGTACATCCCCTTGGGATCCCGCTCCACGAGCACTTCAAGGGGTGTCCGGACATAGATCTCGAGAAAGTCGCCGATCTCCGTGCGGGCGTTGTCCCGCATCTTCCGATACGGTGAGATGAAGCAGCTCAACACGACAACCCCGTTGCGCGTGAGCACCTGGGACACGAAAGTGACGCGCTCGATGTTCTTGTCCCGGTCTTCCTTGGAAAACCCGAGATCGCGGCAGAGGCTTTGGCGCACCACATCCCCGTCGAGCCGTTCAGACAGGATGTGGCGGGCCTGCAGCATTTCGAGAACGCGCCGTGCGACGGTCGTCTTTCCGGAGCCGGAAAGCCCTGTAAACCAGAGTGTTACGCCTTTTGACATGGAATTGGGTATACGTTGCGTGGAGATGAGGTAGCCCCGCCGATCGGGCTGACAATTTGACGAGTCCTGTTCTTGCAGAAACGGGACCGCAGGGTAACTGGGTTACAATTCGCCAAGAAGGACGTTTAACTGGTGTCGCGGGTAAGCTAGCGACTCCACGCGCACATTCCGGCAACGCCGAGGAGACGTTCGTTATGTATATCGGTCCCGATGCACTCATGCCGCTTGCGTCAGCCCTGGCCGCCATTGCCGGGTTTCTCTTGATGTTCTGGCGTCGGGTGGCCGGGGCGTTCCGGTTCCTCTTCGGACGATTCTTCAAGAGCTCAGAAAAGTCGGCCTGAACCCGCTCGGCTCCAACGCGCGAGTCGCGGCTGTCTCGAAATGCGATTGGGGGCCCCGTTACCCGGGGCTCCTTTTGCGTCCTCGTCAAGCCAGGAAACCGGTACGTGCCATCGGCCTCGAAGGTCATCGTCATCGGGTTGGACGGGATGGATCCGACACTCGCGGATGGTTTGCTCGCCGCCGGGGAGCTTCCCAACCTCGCCAGGCTCAGCTCCGACGGGGGATACGCACGGATCGCCACGACGACGCCGGCGCAAACCCCAGTGGCGTGGTCGACATTCGCCACGGGGCTCAATCCGGGCGGGCATGGGATCTATGACTTCCTCCGTCGAGACCCGACGACCTACCTGCCCGACCTGGCGCTGAGCCGATACGAACAGCGGAGCGTACTCCTTCCCCCCCGCGCGGTAAATCTGCGAAGCGGCACCCCCGTGTGGACGATGCTTGCCAGCAGAGGCCTGCCGAGCACCGTGGTGCGCTGCCCGTGCACCTATCCGCCTGACGAGTTCGATGGACGAATCCTGGCGGGAATGGGCGTACCCGACGTTCGGGGAGGGCTGGGCACATCGACCTTCTATTCCACGGCGATCGGCATTGTCGCCCGTGAGAGCGAGCAGGTGATCACCCTGGATGGCGCGGGTCCGACCTTCGCCACCTCTTTGCCCGGCCCTCGTGACCCAAAGCGTGGAAATCATCTCACGTCGAAGGTCGTGTTCACGGTCGACGCGACGACCGAATCGGCCACGCTTGTTGTGGGACCAAAAGGGGCCCGTGTGCACCTCAAGCGAGGGGAATGGAGCTCGTGGTGCCGCGTCCGGTTCAGTGCGGGGTTGCTCACTTCCGTCGCTGGGATCGTTCGCTTCCTCCTCGTGAGGACGGCGCCACACGTGGAGCTGTATGCGTCGCCCGTCAACTTCGACCCGGCGGCGCCGATCTACCCGATCAGCCACCCGTGGAGCTATGCGCACGAACTGGAGAGGTCGATCGGTCTCTATCACACGATCGGAATGCCGGAGGACCACACCGGGCTTTCCAACGAGAGGTTCTCCGAGGACGATTTTCTGGCGCAGTGTGATGGCGTGATGCGCGAACGCGAAGCCATGCTGCACCACGAGCTTCAGCGATTTCGTTCCGGGATGCTGTATTGCCTGTTCGACACCCCTGACAGACTGCAGCACATGTTCTGGCGCTATCGGGAAGCCGACCATCCCGCCAACCTGGTGCACGGGTTCGACGTCCGATACGCGAGTGTCATCGAAGACCACTACCGGCGCTGCGACGCCATCGTGGGTGATGTTCTGCGCGCTGCCGACGACCAGACCCTGGTCATGGTCCTTTCTGATCATGGGTTCACCGGCTTTCGACGAGGCGTCCATCTGAATGCGTGGCTCGCCGCCAATGGCTGGCTCTCGCTCCGGCCGGGGGTGGACCCAGGGGAGCATGCGGGTGAGTTCCTGCGAAACGTCGACTGGGCCCGCACTCGGGCCTACGCCGTTGGTTTCGGGAGCATCTATCTCAACGTGGCGGGACGCGAGGCCGAGGGAATCGTCTCAGCAGAGGATCGACCGGTGGAGGCGGCCAGGTTGGCGGGTCAGTTGTCGGGGCTGCGGGACGCGGAGCGTGGTGCTGTGGCGGTGCGCAGTGTCGGAACCCGGGAACAGCTCTATCGCGGGAATCGGGAGTCGGAGGCCCCCGACGTCGTCGTGGGGTTCTCGCACGGATATCGTGCCTCATGGACGACCGCACTGGGGGGTGTTCCGGAAGGGCTGTTCGAGGACAACACCCGCAAATGGGCTGGTGATCACATTGTCGACCCTACACTCGTTCCGGGGGTGTTGTTTATGAACCGAAAGTTCCGGCAGTCGGACGCGCGGCTCGTGGATTGCACACCGACGGTTCTCTCGGCACTTGGCGCAGACGTGCCAGCCGGTTTGGACGGGCGGTCCCTGTTGATCTGACCGTCACGGGACGGGACAGATCGCACAAACACAAGACGGAATCGGATGGCTCTGAATCTGGTGGAACTGCTTGCGGCATCTGCGGATCGCCGACCTGACCATGTTGCGGTGGAAGCGCCGCCGGGAGGGACGCTGACCTATCGCGAGCTGGATCGCCTGAGCGACCGGTTCCGCGATCGGCTGCGTGCCTTGGGCGTGCAGCGGGGCGACCGGGTTGGCGTCTACGCCCGCAAATCCATCGATGCCTATGCAGCGATGCTGGGCACGATGAAAGCGGGCGCCGCCTACGTGCCCGTCGACTACGCGGCCCCGGCATGGCGCAGTGCCTTCATTCTCTCCGATTGCGCCGTTCGGGTCGCGGTCCTGGAATCCACTCTGACGGCGGCGTGGCGGGATGAGATGGCCAAGCTCGGCGTGGTCCCGGCGGTCATCGAGCTTGGCGGTGCCGGCGATGGGTCGCATCTCGCCACGGCCCTCGACGCGTTGGACGTCGCACAGGGAGCACCACCGACTGGCAGCGACGAAGGTGTGGGGCTCGATGACCTGGCCTACATCCTGTACACCTCCGGCTCAACGGGGAAGCCAAAGGGCGTGATGCTCTCTCATCGCAACGCCGTCTCGTATGTGGATTGGTGCAGCGATGTCTTTGCGCCCCGGGACGACGACCGGTTTTCCTCCCACGCGCCCTTCCACTTCGATCTCTCGATCCTCGATCTGTACGTGCCGCTCAAGCACGGTGCGACGGTCGTGCTGATCAACGCGGACCAGGGGAAGGAGCCCGCGGGGCTGGCCGCGCTCATCGCCGAACGGCGCCTGACGATCTGGTACTCGACGCCGACGATTCTCACGATGCTGGCGCAGTACGGGAAAATGGAGCGACACGACTACAGCACCCTGCGCTACGTGTTCTTCGCCGGCGAGGTCTTTCCGGTCAAGCATCTGCGCGCCATCAAGCAGATCCTGCCGCGACCTCGTTTCTTCAACCTCTATGGTCCGACGGAAACGAACGTCTGCACCTATCACGAGATTCCGGAGCTCGTGGAGCTGGAGCGCACAGCCCCGTATCCGATTGGCAAGGCATGCGAGCAGTTCCGCGCCCGCGTGGTGGACGAAGCGGGGGTCGACGTGCCGCACGGCGCCGAGGGTGAGCTCATCATGGCGGGCCCCGGCGTGCTGATGGGCTACTGGAATCTGCCGGACCGCACGGCACAGGCGTTCTTCGTCGATCCCTTGGGCGAGCGCTGGTACCGCACCGGCGATCTGGTGAGCGAGGACGCGAGCGGGGTTTTCTCGTACGTGGGCCGGCGCGACCGGATGGTGAAGCGGCGGGGCTACCGCATCGAGCTCGGTGAAGTGGAGTCCGGTCTCTACAAGCACCCCGACGTGAAGGAGGCCGCGGTCGTGGCCCTCAAGGACGCCGACGGCGGCGTTCGCATCAAGGCATTTCTCGCCAGCACCGGACCGGCGCTGTCAGTGATCAGCCTCAAGCAGTTCTGCGCCCAGGTCCTGCCTAACTACATGAGTCCCGACGTGTTCGGCTTTGTCGACGCGCTTCCCAAGACCTCGACGGACAAGGTCGACTACCAGCGTCTTCTGCAGATGGGCTGATTCATGGACTTCTCCTATTCCCCTGAGCAGGAGACGCTGCGCCGCGAGATCATCAAGTTCGCCAGGGAACGGCTGAATGATGGCGTGATCGAGCGCGACCGCCACCAGGAATTCCCGCGCGATCTCTGGCTGGCCTGCGGCGAGATGGGCCTGCAGGGCCTCCCCGTGCCCGAAGTGTTAGGTGGCACGGGGCTGGATCCGCTGTCGTCGACCATCGCCCTGGAGGCGCTGGGCTACGGCTGCCGGGACAACGGCCTGGTCTTCTCGGTATGCGCGCATCTGCTCTCCTGCGTGGTCCCGCTGTGGAAGTTCGGCAGCGAGGCGCAGCAGCGGGCGTACCTTCCCCGGTTGTGCAACGGCACGCTGATCGGCATTCACGCGATGACCGAGCCGGGCAGCGGGTCCGACTCGTTCGCGCTCAAGACGCGCGCCGAGCGCGATGGCGACGGCTACCGCATCAACGGCTCCAAGACGTTCATCTCCAACGCGCCGGTCGCCGATGTGATCATCGTGTTCGCGCTGACCGATGCGGCCAAGGGCTACCACGGCGGGGTCACGGCCTTCCTGATGGAACGCGGCACCCCGGGACTCAGCGCGTCGAAGAAGATCGAGAAGATGGGAATGCGCACCTCTCCCTTCGGTGAGCTGGCCTTCGACGACGTCCGCGTTCCATCGTCCGCGATTCTGGGTTCGTTAGGTGGCGGGAGCGCGATCTTCACGCACGCGATGGACTGGGAGCGGATCCTTCTGTTCGCCGCGCACGTGGGCCAGATGGAGCGGCTGCTGGAGTTGGGCGTCGCGTACGCGCGCACGCGACACCAGGGGGGCAAGGCCGTATCCAAGTACCAGGCCGTGTCGCACAAGCTGGCGGACCTCAAGGTGCAGCTGGAGGCGGCGCGGCTCCTCCTCTACCGGTCGGCCACACGGCTCGACAAGACCCGCGCCGTGTCGTTCGACGCGGCGATGACGAAGCTGTTCGTGAGCGAGTCGCTGGTGAAGGGCGCGCTCGACGTGTTGCAGGTGTTCGCGGGCTACGGGTATACGGTGGAGTACGAGATCGAGCGCGAGCTGCGCGACGCGTTAGGCAGCAAGATCTACTCGGGTACCTCGGAGATTCAGCGGAACATCATCGCGTCGTGGCTCCGACTGTGACCCTTTCCCCCGTTTTCCACTGATGGCTACTACCGCCGCACCCGTCTCCACGGGATTTGCCCGCATCAGCGCCGCGCTCCAGGAGCGCGCATCTGAAGTGCGGGGCATGACCGTGCTCGCCGCCCAGCTCGCGGTTCTCGTATTCGTGATCCAGGGCCTGCGCATCGAGAACCCCGCGTTCTACGATCGCATCGTACCGCTGGCCTTCGGGGGTGCCCTCGTCCATCACTGGCTGCCGGCGTCATGGCGGCCATGGTTCTTTGTGAGCCTGGGGCTCACTGGCTTCGTCATGGTCTTCGGCCCGGCCGATACCGCGTGGTTCGTGGCGCTGGGCGCCACGGTACTCGCCTGGGTCCATCTCCCCATCGCGTTCCGCTATCGCCTCGCCGGCTGGGTGGCGCTGTGCGTGGGCCTCGGCGTCGCACGCGCGGGCGCACTCGGTGTGCCCTGGAGCAGCGGTATCTGGCCGGTGTTCGGATCGATCTTCATGCTGCGCGTGATCGTGTATCTCTACGATCTCCGCCATCAGAAGGGACCGACCAACTGGAAGATGACCCTGGCGTACTTCTTCATGCTGCCGAGTGTCGCCTTCCCGTTCTTCCCGATCATCGACTTCGGGATGTTCAAGAAGACGTACTACGACAAGCCGGCGCTCCCGACGTATCAGACGGGCGTACACTGGATCGTCCGGGGCCTGACGCATCTTCTCGCCTATCGTCTCATCTACCAGTACTTCACGCTGTCACCCGCCGAGATCACGCGGGGATCGGACCTGGTGCAGTACCTGCTGGCGAACTTCGGACTCTATCTCCGCGTCAGCGGGCAGTTCCATGTGATCGTCGGTCTGTTGCACCTGTTCGGGTTCCGGCTGCCGGAGACGCACCGGTTCTTCTACCTGGCGTCCTCCTTCCCCGATCTCTGGCGGCGGATCAACATCTACTGGAAGGACTTCATGCAGAAGGTCTTCTTCATGCCGGTGTTCTTCCCGCTCATGAAGAAGAAGGGTGAGGTCTTTGCGCTGGTGGCGGCGACGGCGTTCACGATCTTTGCCACCTGGTTCCTCCACTCCTACCAGTGGTTCTGGCTCCTCGGGCGATGGCTGTTCACGCCGACCGATATCGTGTTCTGGATGGTGCTCGGGACGTTGCTGATCCTGGACGCGCTCCGCGAGCGCAAACGTGGGCGCGTGCGCCCGGGTTCGGCGGAGACACGTACCCTGCGATATCAGATCTCGTTAGGTCTGCGGGCCATCGCCATCTTCACGCTGATGTGCACCATCTGGGCCGTCTGGAACTCGCCCAACGTTCACGAGGCGATCAACCTTTTTCGCATCGACTCGTGGGACTGGCGCGCGACCGCCATGGTGCTGGGCGTTTGGGCCGTGGTCGGGATCGGCGCAGGGATCAGTGAACGGATCCGGCCGCCCGGGCACGAGGACGTCGTTCCGCCGACCGCCTGGACGACACTCAAGACGGCCGTGCCAGTTCTTGTCGTGTGGGGGGCCGGATTCTCCGCGATCGGCGAGCGGCTGCCGGGTGACGCGCGAGGCGTGATGCGTGACCTGCGCATTGCCGAACTCAACGCCCGAGACGCCGCGGCCCTGCAGCGCGGCTACTACGAAGAGCTGGTCGGTGTCAATCGCTTCAACGGCGAGCTCTGGAACGTTTATGTGAAGAAGGGCAAGGATTGGCCACGCCTCGACGAGATCGGCGGCATGCGCCGCACAAACGATCTGCTGCGTTACGAGCTGAAACCGTACCTGGGACTCCTGTTCCACGGGCACCCGTTCCGGACGAACGAGTTCGGGATGCGCGACCAGGACTATCAGCGCGAGCCCGCCCCCGGCACACATCGCGTCGCCGTGCTCGGCGCGTCGTATGTGATGGGCGATGGCGTGCCGGACGGCCACGTGTTCGAGTCCCTGGTCGAAGCGCGGCTCAACCGCGAGCGCCCCCTCCCCGGGCCACGGCGCTGGGAGTTCCTCAACTTCGGCGTCGCCGAGTACAGCCCGCTCTCCAACCTGATGATTCTGGAAAGCGGGCGGGTCTTCGGCATGAAGCCGAATACCGTGCTGCTCGTTGGCCACGGCGCCGATCTGTTCACCACCGACCACATCATTTTCGCCATCCGGAACCGCCTGCCGCTCAAGTACGACTACGTGCAGCGGATCGCCGACTCGGTCCGCGCGACTCCGGACATGGAGCGCGAAGAGCTGGTCAAGCTACTGCGGCCGTTCGAGGATGAGATCGTCACGGAAACGTTCCGCCGGATTCGCGCCGCCACTCGGGCCAACGGAACGCGCCTCATCTGGGTGCTGATCCCCACCCCGATGCAGAAGCCAACGCCGGAGCGCGAGGCACATCTCAAAAGCCTCGCCACCGCGGCGGGATTCGAAATCATCGACCTGAGCGGTGTCTATGCGGGCCAGGACGAGCAGAAGCTGATTGTCGCGGAATGGGACCGGCACCCGAACATCGAAGGCCACCGGCTGATCGCCGACCGGCTGTACAAAGAGCTCGTGGCCCGACCGTACTTGCTGGGAGGCACCGCGAGTGACCCGTCTTCCCAATGACCGCCGTGTCCCCGCGGCAGCGGGGATCCGGTGTCCTTGGCAGCGCCAGTAGTTCCGCCCCCCCCGGAGAACACCGGTCGCTACGCTATCGCAGCGTTGCGATCATATTGACGGCTTCCGTCTCACTGACCCTTTAGTGCACTCCGATGGACTCGATCGAACAGACCGTAAAGTCGTTCATTCTGGAATCCTTCCTCCCGGGCGCCGACCCCACCCAGCTCTCCGAGGACACGCCGCTCATCACTGGCGGCATCCTGGACTCGCTGGCCACGGTCCAGCTTTCGATCTTCCTCGAGCAGCACTTCAAGATCGAAGTGGCCGCTCACGAGACGGGGACCGAGAACCTGAACACACTCGCCCTCATCGGCCAGCTGGTTCGCTCCAAGCTCGCGAGCTGAGTCACTCTGTGGCGTAGGCCAGGCATGGTGAACGTCCCAGTCGCACGCACGTTGGGCTGAAGCGGGCGTCACACAGACGGTCAGCGGACCGTGGTCCACGTCACTTCGCGAACACCGCGCAGATAAGAGATCAGACCCCAGAGCGCTGCGGCGTTGGCATGGACAAAGTAGAACGGGGCGGACAGCGCACCAGTCCCGATGTTGAACCGCCGGCTAAACAGGTACACAGCCGGCACGGCCACGTAGGTCAGCAATTGCAGGCCGACGAACCACTGATAGAACACCGCGCGTGGGAAGGGTTGGATCGCCAGCCACACGCTCAGGAGGAAAACCCCAATGAGCAGCTCGGGCACGAGGTAGCGGAGCACCTTGTGACTCCAGAGCTGAACAGCGAAGAACCCTGCGCGGAATGGGTTGAGGAGACGCGCCCTGTGGACCAGCGCGTTAATCGACCGCACCACCACGCGACTACGCATGGCGAACTCCCTGTCAGCATCTTCGTTGGTCAGCTCAAAGGCGACGGCCTCCGGGACGTAAAGGCTTATGTGACCGCCGGAGAAAATGTCGAACGCGATCACGAGGTCGCTGATGAGATCAGGTGCGATGGGAACGTAGAGTGCGCGCCTAACGGCATAAAGGCAGCCCGAGACCCCGATAAGGGCATTGGCCCGACTCTCGAGTTCCTTGATGGACGTCTCATAGCGCCAGTACAGGCCGCCGCCGCGACCGACCGCCGTCCTGGCGGCCGAGTGGTATTCGAGCCGTGCACCTACGCAGCCGACTCTGTGGTCGGCAAACGGCGCCACGAGCTTGTGGATCACATTCGGCAGAACGTCTGCCGTGGCATCAGTGAAGATGAGAATGTCGCCCCAAGCGTGCAGCACCGCCATATTCTGAGCGGCTGTCTTGCCCCCGCGCGTCGGAAGCACCACGAGCTCCACGCCTCGCGTGGCAAAGCTCCTGACGATCTCGTGCGTCCGGTCCGTCGAGCTGTCGGAGACGACGATGACTTGGCGGAGGTCGGCCGGGTAGTCGAGCGCCAACACTATCTCGAGCTTTTGTGCAATGTCCTTCTCCTCGTTGTAGGCCGCGATGATAACAGTCACCGCGGGCTGAATCGGCGAGAACATCATGGTTCGTGACCGAATGGCTGCCACGACCGCGAGGAGGCACGGATACCCCGCGTAGGCGTACGCGACGAGACCGGCCAGGCACCATAGCAGGGTCTCCATCAGAGCGCGTACTTGTCAGCCCAGAGGTGGAACATGAGAAGCGCCCAGAGCACAGAGCTCCGGTCTCGCGCACGGGAGTAGTGCTCGCGTTTGAGGCTTCCGACGACGTCAGGATCGAACAGCCCGTCGCGGTTCAGGCGCGAGACCGACAGCGTATCATCGAGCAGACTTCGCAAATCCTCCCGCAACCAGCGGGCCACAGGTAGGCTGAACCCTGACTTCCGGCGAGAAAGGATCTCCTTGGGCAGATCGTTCTCAAATGCCGCCTTGAGGAAGTGCTTCTTCCGCACCCCACGAATCTTCATTGTCCCCGGTACGCCGGCCATAAACTCCACGAGCGAATGATCCAAGTACGGAACCCGTACCTCGAGCGAGGACGCCATACTTGTCCGATCGGCGACGGCAAGCAGATCGTCGACCATGTAGGACTGCAGATCGATGCATAGCATGCGGTTAACCAGGTCCGCACCTGGTTGTTCGGAGGCGAGCTGCCGCATCAGCTCCCGGGCAGAGTCGAGGTCCACGCGAGCTCTGAGGGCTGGCGTGTACAACGCGGCTCGGTGGTCCCGATCCAGCGGACTCGAAAAAGCAAAAAACCTCTCGAGCCATGGCCGAGCAGCGTGGCGCACAAAACGCTTGGCCTGGTCGACAGCGCGCGCGCCCTTCGCGGGCTCGGGCATCGCCTCCACGAGGCGTCGGACGGCAGCCTCCCGGACGAGTTCCGGCAGCCTTCGATAGCGCTCGGCGAGTTGCACACCGAGATACCGCTGGTAGCCGCCGCTCAATTCGTCACCTCCCAGACCCGATAGCGCGACCGTCACGCTGCGTCGCGCACCCTTCGCCACCAGGTAGTTTGGGACGGCGCCCGAATCACCTACAGGCTCGTCAAACGCGTGCGCCACAGCATGCACGTTCTCGTGGATTCTCGGCTCCACGATGATCTCCTGGTGATCAGTGTGGTACCGGAGGGCGACCAGCCTGGCAAGGCGCCGTTCGTCGAAGTCGTGATACGCGGGCGGAAACCCCAGTGAAAAGGTCTGAATGCTCGCACCGGCGCGCGACATGCTGGCCACAAGAGCCCCTGAATCGATCCCGCCGGAGAGAAAGACCCCGAGGGGCACGTCCGCCACGAGATGACTCTTCACGGCAGCGTCGAAGCGTCGGCGGAACTCGGCGACGAGCTCTCGCTCCGAGCGCCGCGGCTGGGCGTCTGACTGCACGCGCCAGTACCGCTCCAAGACCGCGGGGCGGCCGGGGTCCTTGATCAGGATGTGTCCCGGAGGCAGCTTCGAAATCTCTCGAAAGATCGTCCGCGGCGCCGGGATGTAGAGCAGGGAAAAATACTGATCGAGCGCGACCTCATCGAGCGTCCGGCTGATGCTGGGGACGGCGAGGAGACTCTTGATCTCACTCGCCGCATACAGTCCATCAGTGGCTTCCGCGTAGTATAGGGGCTTGATGCCTAGGCGGTCTCGCGCAAGAAACACTCGGTCCGTGTTGCGTTCGTGAATCGCGAGGCCGAACATACCGCTGAGCTCGGAGACGGCGTCTGCACCCATTTGCTCATACAGATGCACGATGACCTCTGTGTCGGACGCTGTGGCAAATCGATGGCCTTTCGCCAGGAGCGCGCTCCGCAAGTCCCGGTAGTTGTAGATCTCGCCGTTGCAGACAATCGCCAGTGAACGGTCCTCGTTGAATATTGGCTGGTCGCCGGTCGCCAGGTCGATGATGCTGAGGCGCCGCATGCCAAGCCCAATTCGGCCGTTGACATGGTAACCCGCGGAATCCGGGCCGCGGTGCACGATCTGATCACACATGCACTGGAGTACCGACGGATCAAGCGGTTCGTGATCACGCACTGCCACACAGATGCCACACATTGTAGAGCTTACCATGCCACGCTTTGACCATCAGGACAAGAGAACGCGCGATGCTCCACGGACGCGCATCACGATCGTGGCACCGTCGCGGATCGGACCGACTAACCACGCGCCCCGCCAGGCATGACTTGCGCTGACGGGCATCGACGCCCAGGCTCCCCCCGAGGCGCGGCGGGACGGGTGCTACAATTGGCGGTTAGGGACGGAGCGCATGCGTCAGCGCGCGCGTTGCGCAGCCCGCGCCGTGCTGACGGAATTGGCCGCGACTGGTGTACCCCTCCCCAGCCGTTGGTTGCTCCGCGCGCGGGACGGCTCGTGCGAGGGCGAAAGGGACGAGGGTCCTCTGCGCGGCGACTCGCCACCGTTCCGGGCGTTGCTGACACCGTATGACTGCTGAAGCGGTCTCTGTGCCAGCGCGCGACACGCTCTCGCGGCGAGTGCCGCCGCGTGCCGTGATTGGGGTTTCGATTGCGCGCGCGCTCGCCCTCGGGGGACTGACCGCTCTCGCCCAGGCGGCCGTGGTATATCGACAGCACTATCTCAACGACGGTTTTGCCTGGATGTCGCGCGACATGTTTTGGATGGCGTCGCTCGCCAATGGGATCATCCTCGGGGCCGTGGCAGTAGCCGTATGGCTGTTGGGGCGGGTCGCGCCGCGCTTTGTCGGGCAGGGGACGGTCGATGGGACCCTCGCGACGCTGGCCACACTGGCCGTCTTGCTGATGGTTGGTGGCCTGCACGAAGCAGCGGTTGCGGGGCTCGCTTTAGGTGTGGGCGTACAGTTTGGACGAATCTCGGCAGCGGGTTCGCCTGTGCCTCGCGTAGTCACCATCGCCGGCCTGGGTTTCGCGGGACTTCTCCTGGCCGGTGGTTTGGTGGAACGCGCCACGCGCGATGGTCGGTATGCCGTTGCTCCGGAGAGTGCACCCCCGGCCGGCGGGCCTAACGTGTTGGTGATCATCTGGGACACGGTGCGCGCCGCGAGCACGAGCTTGTACGGGGCAGAGCGGAAAACGACGCCGGAGCTCGAACGCCTCGCCGGCACGTCGACCACGTTCGACTGGGCGATGGCGCCGTCGCCCTGGACGCTGCCATCGCATTGCTCGATGTTCACCGGCCTCCACCCGGGAGAGCACTCCTGCCGCTGGGACGATCCGCTCCGCGGCGCCCCCGCGACGGTCGCCGAGGAGTTTTCGCGGCGCGGATGGCGCACGGGAGCGTTTGTCGCCAACCATTTCTACACCACGCACGAAACCGGTCTCGAACGTGGCTTCGCCCGGTTCGAGGATTTCCAGCTCACGTTCAAGCAGCTCCTGCTCGCATCACCGCTCGCGCAGTCGGCGATCGGCCGGAGCCTGATCCGGGGCCGGACGATGAGCGAGCGACTACGCCCTCTGCGCCAGCTCCGTTTGCGCGGCGATCCCAAGCCCTACAACGACCGGAAGCTGGCTGCGACGGTGACGGACGATTTCCTCGCGTGGCACGACGAATCACACACCGCGCCCTTCTTCGCGTTCCTCAATCTCTTCGATGCGCACGACCCTTACGAGCCGCCATCGCCGTGGGACCGGAAGTTCTCCCCCACGCCGGACCGCGTTGCGCTATACGAGGGCGGCATCGCGTACATGGACGACGAGCTCGGGCGCCTCACGCGGGAGCTCGAGCGCCGCGGCATCCTCGACAACACCGTCATCGTGGTGACATCGGACCACGGCGAGGCCTTCGGCGAGCACGGGCTCAACAACCATGGGCATGCGTTGTACATGCCACTGATTCACGTGCCTCTGCTCGTGCGCGCACCGGGCCGCCTGCCGGGTGGCGTGCGGGTGGCGAGCACCGTCGGCTTGCGAGATCTCGCGGCCACCCTGCTCGACCTCGCTGGCATCGGGGAGGTGCAGGGCATTGCGGGCTCTTCGTTGGTTGCCACGGCCACTCAGCCGCAGGACTCGGCCGCGCGCACGGCGCGTGTGGCCCTGGCGGAAACGGAACGCTCCAAGCTGTTCTGGAGCAAGGGTCCGGCGCGCGACGGTGCGATGCATTCCCTGATCGATGACCGCCTGCACTATATCGTCGATGCCAAGGGACGGGAGGAGATCTATGCCTACCGCACCGACCGCGGCGAGAACCTGAACCTGGCGTCGAGTGACTCCGCACTCGCCTCCCGGTTTCGCGCGCTCCTGCCACGCGTGGCGACGAAGCTGGTCCAGTAAGCCGCCTAACGAGCACGGCCCGCGAGCACGGCCAACGAGTCGCGCATCAGGCGCAAGCGCGACGCATGCTCTTCCCGGGGGGCGAGGTTGCGCTGCTCGAGAAAATCGGTGGTGAGGTCGTATAACTCCTCCCGGCCTTCGCCCGATCTGATGTAGTGCCAGCGATCCGCGGCAATCAGCGATCGCAGACCCGTCTTGGAGATCGGGTATCGATCCGGGAGCGCGGCCAAGCGGTCGACCTCGGAAAACGGCGGTGAGAGCACCGTCAGGGTGTCGCCCATCCACAGCGGCTGGAGTGAGACGCCGGGCATTTCCCGTGAGGTGGGGCGCGCCGCCTCCTCGATTGTCGCCGCGACGTCGCGCAGCGATACAAAGCGAGCCAACCGACGCCCCGCGCCGTGTGCTGCCGGGGGCAGCACCACGAGCGGCACGTGAATCACCGGCGTGTAGAGTGAGCTGCCATGCCCCGTCGTTCCGTGTTCGCCGAACGCTTCCCCATGGTCGGAGGTGATGATCACCAGCGTGTTGCGCAGAACGCCCCTGCGGTCGAGATCGTCCAGGAGGCGTCCGATTTCCATGTCCAGATAGGCAAGCGCGCCATCGTATGCGGCCTGCAGGCCTGCACGTTCTTCGGCCGACCGGACGCGCAGATCGAAGATGCTGCGCCACCCTTCGCTCGTGCCCGGAAACATGTCCCGATACGGCGGCACCGGATCGTAGGGATCGTGCGCGTCGAAGTAGTTCACGAAGGCGAACCAGGGCCTCCCCGGTTTCACGTCGCCTTCCCAGGCGAGCAGCTCGCTGTTGATCTCGGCCGCGGTCTTGCGACCGACGATCACGTGGGCGCCGCGCGTCCGGTTCCACAGGTCAATGATCCGCCGGCCGAGCGTCGAGGCGCCGAGCAGTTCCGACGGAGAGAAGCGATAGTCCTGGTACGTGGAAAACCCACGGTGTAGTCCGAACAGGTACGAGCAGTAGATCAGGTTGGCGGCGAAGCCGCCCGTGGCATAGCCTAACGCGTTCATTCGCTCGGCGATCGTCGTGTGGCCCTCGCCGAAGGGTGTTGACCAGCCGATCCCCAGCTCGTGCGGCCACTTCCCCGTGAAGAGCGAGGCGTGCGTCGGTAGGGTCCAGGGGGACGGGGCAATCGCCCGGTCGAACACCACCCCGCGCGACGCCCAGCGATCGATGTTCGGCGTGGTCGGCCGCGGGTAGCCACCGACGCCCAGTTCCAGCCCGCGCACGGTGTCGAGAACGAGGAGCAGGACGTTAGGCGCGCCGTCGGCCGCGGCCGGCAGGCCGGCCAACATCCGGCGTTCTCGGATGGCGTCCCGGCCGTTGACGACGGCCGCCGCCCCCGCCGAGACGATCGCCAGCACGATCGCCACACGTCGCGTCAGCAACTGCACCAGTCGCGGCCGGTGGTGCGCCAGACGGGCGACCTGTGAGGCAACCCCGATCGCCAGCGCGGCGAGGGCCAGGTCGCTCACCCGCCGCGTGATCATCGACACGGTGAACACCGACAGAAAGGTGGCCACGAGCACCGCGCTCGCATACGCGTACTTGCCCCCCTTCACCCGTCTGCCTATCAAGAACGCCAACCAGACAGGGACGAGCATGAGCAGGGCGTTGACGACCGGTCCCATCCACACCGACTGGGGGTTCAGGTAGATTCGGCTGGACAGAAGCTCGCGATGCGGCAGCAGGGCGAACCGAAGTCCCGTTTCACCGAGTCCGGCGGCCAGCGCGCCCGTTGCAATCAACCAGAGGACGTCGCGCCTGCGCGCAGCGGTCACAGACGAATGATCCGAATCGGGCACGATGGAGCGTCTCGTTCTTGTTGGAATGATCGCGGGGGGATCCTCGTCCATACCGGGGGTCGAGCTCGCCGGCGATTATTCTCCCACCGCGATGCTCCGGCAAGGACAGCCCGCGTGCACGTCGGGTAACGATAGTCATTCACCACCATCCATGGACCAGATGGAGCGCGACAAACCCGCTCAACCTCAGGCAGATGTAGCGACCGAGCGGGTCGTCCGCATGTCGTGGTGGCAGCCGGTGCCGCTGGCCGTGGCCCTGGGGACGCTGGCGGGGCTCGTGCATGTGATCACCGTGCTGTATCGACGGAACGTCGGCCACGGATTCACCTGGACGAGCCGGGACCTCCCGTGGATGTCGCCGCTGGGGAACGTCGCGTTCCTGCTCGTACCCGCAATCGTCCTGCTGCTCGTGCGCCTTGCGCGGCCGTCCTGGGTTTCCTGGGGACTCACGGCAGGAACGCTCGGCGCCGTGGGGGCGGTGAGCGCCCTGCTCAACGTGAAAGGCCTGCATCCCTATGCTGTCGCGCTCCTCGCGTTAGGCATCGGGGTGCAGCTCGGGCGCGCGGCGCGTGGGCGTGCGCGGGCATGGTCCCGCTGGACCCCGGCGCTGGCCGTCGTGGCCCTGCTCTACACCGGCGTGGCGTACTCCCTGGCGGGCCGGCCCGCCACCGCGACCGGTATCGCCGGCGGCGGCACGCCCAACGTGCTCGTGCTGATCCTCGATACGGTCCGCGCCGCCAGCACGTCGTTGCACGGATACGCGCGGTCGACGACACCCGCGCTGGAGCGTCTGGCTGCCGAAGGCGCGAGATTCGACTGGGCCATCTCCCCGTCGTCGTGGACACTGCCGTCCCACGCCGCCATGTTCACGGGGCGCCCCGGCTCTACCCTGTCCACCAGCTGGCGGACCCCCCTCGACGACACACATCCGACGGTCGCCGAGGTGCTGCGGGCGAAGGGATATGCGACCGGCGCCTTCGTCGGCAACCTGTTCTACACCCACCACGAGTCCGGCCTGCAACGCGGTTTTCAGGTCCTGCGGGACTTCCGCCGCTCGCGGATCCAGGTGCTCTGGTCCACCACGTTAGGCCAGACCCCGCTTGTCGACCGGTTGCTGTGGGGCAAACGCACGCCGCGCGCCCTGGTTGACGCGCTGCGCGCCTTCGAGCTGCGCGCCCGTGCCGAGCCGCAGAACGACCGGCGCCGCGCCGCCGAGATCATCGACGAGTTCCTCGGCTGGCAGGGACGACTGGACGTTCCCTGGTTCGCCTTCCTCAACCTGTACGACGCCCACGATCCGTACGAACCGCCGCCCGGATACCGGACAACCTTTGCACAGCAGCAGACCAAGCAGGATGCCTACGACGCCGGCATCCGCTACATGGACGATCAGCTCGATCGACTGGTGAATGTGCTGCGGGCACGCGGCGCGCTGGACAACACACTCGTCGTGGTGACCTCCGACCACGGCGAACAATGGGGCGAGCACAACCTGAGCAACCACGGGAACTCCCTGTACCTCCCCGTGATCCACGTCCCGCTCGTCATTCGCTGGCCGGCTCGTGTGCCAGCTGCACGCCGCGTGATCGTGCCGGTGTCGCTCACCGATCTGGCCGCCACGATCCTCGATGCCACCGGCGCCGCCGATCGGCGCATCCCCGGCGCTTCCTTGCTCACCACCTGTTGCGGTGGAGGCGCTCCGTCGCTCGTCGTGAGCGAAACCGAAGCGCTCGATCCATCCGCCCGCATCACGTCTCCGGCCGAGCGCGGCGCCCTCGCATCCGTCCTGCGCGATTCGCTGCAGTACATCAGGAATGGCGACAGCACCTACCAGTTGTTCAACGTCGTGCGCGACTACGCACAGGACTCCAATCTCGTGGCCCTGCCCGCCGCCTGCGGGGGCATCCCGGAGCTTGACTCGCTGCTCCGTTCGGTGAGCACGGTACCGGCAACACCTCCGTTCACCCGCGATCGGTGCAGACCGGCAGAGTCTTTCCGACCCGCGCGCCGCGGAGCATCGAGGTGAAGCACACCCGCGGGACGATGGAGATCCGGGTCCTCTCGGTCGCGGCGGGCATGGCGATCGTCACGGGCGCCCTTCAGGTGGCGATCGGCGCCCTCCGCCACGCTGTCGGGCACGACTTCATCTGGGTCAGCCGAGACTACGTGTGGATGACGCCGTTAGGCACGCTCGCCCTGTTTCTTGTCCTCGCGGCACCGGTGTCGGTGGGGGCCATCCTCATCCCCCGCTGGCCATGGATCAGGATCAGCGGGTTTCTGTTCGGAACGCTGGGCGTTCTCTCGCTGGTCCTGCTGGTGCCCGGCCTTCATCACCTCGCGGCGCTGGCCATGGCCGTGGGTGCCGGGACGCGTGTGGCAATGTGGTTCACCCAGACTCCAGAGCGTCGGGTGCAACAGCTGCAGCGGGTCACCGCTGTCCTGGTGCTCGTGTTGGCCGCGGCCGCGGGGTGGCGTGAGTGGGCGCGGCGTCGCGCAGAGAAGACCCACGTTGCGGCTCTGCCGGTCGCTGCCGCCGGCGCGCCCAACGTGCTGGTGATCATCCTCGACACGGTCCGCGCGGCGTCCATGTCCTTCCTTGGGTATGGGCGCGAGACGACCCCCGCGCTGGCCGCGTTAGGTGCGGAAGGGGCGGTGTTCGAGCAGGCCTGGACCACTTCCCCGTGGACACTTCCGTCGCACGCGGGAATGTTCACGGGCCGCTTTCCCAGTCAGCTTTCCACCGATTGGCGGCAACCGCTGGACGACCGCCACCGTACGCTCGCCGAGATCCTCGCGGGGCGCGGATACCGCACGGCAGGCTTCGCGGCCAATCACTTCTACACGAGTTACGAGTCCGGTCTGACGCGGGGCTTCGACCACTACGAGGATTACCTCCGCACACCCAAGCAGGTGCTGCTGAGTGCGACGCTCACGCAAACCCGCCTCTTCTGGCAGCTGCTCCAGGGCACGGGCATCGGCAGCCGGCTGGGCGCGCTCGCCCGCATGGACCTGCGCCTGCAGCTGATGTGGACCAGTCACCGCAAGCTCGCGCCGCAGGTGACCGGGGAGTTCCTCCGCTGGCAGGAGACGGTGACCGATCGTCCCTTCTTTGCCTTCCTCAACCTGTACGACGCGCACCTGCCGTACGACCCGCCCGCTCCCTGGGACACAAGATTCTCCGCCGAACGAACGGGGCTGGACAAGTACGACGGCGGCATCGCCTACATGGACGATGCGTTAGGCAGCCTGTTCGCCGAGCTGCGTCGTCGCGGCCTGCTGGATCGCACCCTGGTCGTGGTCTCATCGGATCACGGCGAGGGATTCGGCGAGCACGGACTGCACGGTCATGGGAACTCCCTCTATCGCACCGAGCTCCACGTGCCGCTGGTGGTCCGCTATCCCGACACCATCCCTCCGGGGACGCGCGTGAGCGCGCCAGTGACGTTGCGCGACCTCGCCGCCACGGCGTTGGACGCGGCCGGTGCCGGGCCGGGAACGCATGCCATCCCCGGAGCGTCGTGGCTCCGCATGCTCGCTCTCGAGGGACCGCCTCAGGGAAGCGCTGTCGTCTCGGAGGTCAGTGCCGGGATCAACACCGACCCCACGCATCCCGTCTCGCGCGGCGCCATGCAGTCGCTCGTCACCGACTCCATCCACTACATTCGGAATGGAGACGGGGTGGAGGAGGCGTATGCCTGGCGGACGGACCCCGGCGAGACGAAGGACAGAGCCAAGGAATCCACGGATGCGCCGTTGCTCCAGTCGCTGCGCGACGCGCTGCTCCGAGCGCTGCGATAGACACGTTCTGGCTCGCTGGCGAAGAGCCGGTCTGCACGGGAGACTCGTCGGATTGTTTCTAGTTCACGCTCGATAAACAGCGGCGCTCGACACCGGCGCCGGAATCGGGCGCGGCGCGTACGCATCGCCACCACGCCAGAAACGGGGTCCACGGGTTGGGCCACCGCTGCGGCGCCCATTCGCCATTGGCCGAACGAAAGCCGTGTCGTAGCGCCTCGGCTGCCGGCAGATCGGGCCGCCGAAGCCGCAGCGACGAAGACGGGTGCGGCGTGCAGCGCACCGAGTTCCAGCACGAGTTGTCGCTCACCGGAACGTCGACGCGCAGGTCATTGCCTAGTGTGACCGGCGTCAGTTGCGGCACGGGAAGTGGAGCCATCCGTTGACCTTGGTGCGGCCGCGTGACGAGCGCGTCGACCGCCGCCAGCAGCTTCGCGTCAGGCGCGCGCAGTGCCGCGCCCAGGGCCTGCTTGACGACCAACAGGCTCGTCAGGCCGATGACAACGAAGGCGAGGCGCTCGGCAGGGGAGCGTCGTGACGGAGGCGCGGAGGGACGGCGAAACGGAACGTCAGGTCTGCCGTCTGCCGTCTGCCGAGTGCCGCCTGTGATGGAGGTTCGCACCGAGGCCCACCAGCCCAGTGCCACGCCCGCGGCGCTCCACAGAATGCCCTGCGCCATTCGCGTGTGGGGCGCGCTCGCGAGCCAGAACACGACTCCCGTGCCTAACGGGATAGCCACCAGGGTCCAGTGCGCCCCCCAGAGAGGGGATGTGCGTCGGCGGCGCGTCACGAGGGCGAAGGCAGCGACCACGCCCATCAGCAGCGCGGGAACCGTCAGCTGGGCGAAGGGATCCCCGCGAATCACGATCCCGCGCAGCCACGGCACGATCCACGACGCGCCGGGATAGATGACGTTGCTGTTCAGGTTGCGCGCGCTCATCGTGATCCATCCCGCTTCGGCTGCCACCTGCTCGGAGGGGACGCGCCAGTCGACGGGGAAGGGACGGGCGCCGGAGGGATAGATCGGATAGCCGCTGAGCACGACGCCGCGCGCTACCCAAACGATAAACAGCAGGACGGCCGGCGTGAGCCAGCGGGCCAGCCGGGCGAGGCGGAGTCCCTGGGACGGTCGTCCCGCCCCGAGCGTCCACAGGGCGACGAGCGCGCCCGTCGCCGCAAACACGGCGGCGCTGAGCTTGATCGTGACCGCGGTGGTGAACAGAAAAACGATCGGGACCACACGGCGGGCACGAGCCTCGCGCTCCCCACTGGGGTGCGCCAGCAGATCGAACAGCAGCCGCGTGGTGGCGAAGAGCACGGCGCAGACGGCGGCATCCGTGGACAGGGACCGCACGTCCTGCCGCAGCAATCCGTGCACCACGTTAGGCATGATCGCCAGCGAAAAGAGATCGTGCGCCCGAGGATGCGTGCCGCGTCGCGCCGAGTGCCACGCCAGCACGCCTTCGGTCAGCAGCGCCGCGGCGAGAAGGCCGTTCACCAGGTGCAGGGCGGCACCGTCGAATGGCCCCACGTCGAAGGCCGCGGCGAGAAGCAGCGACGCCGAGTTGAACGCGAGCCGGCCGTGCAGGTTCCCCAGGCCGGGCACGAGCGCAAATGCGTTGGACCAGGCGACGGTCGGCTGGTGGTACATCCCGGTGTCGAACAGCGCGGTCGGGCCGAGGGCCCGGTTGGCCAACCACGCCAGCAACAGAACCGCGAGCAGCGTCAGGCGGCCATCGAACGACCCGATGCCCTCTCGGAGGTCCCGGCGCCCGCGCCACAGGCCGGCCGCGCCTAACGCGACGAGGGCCACCACTGCCCACACATCCACCGGCAACAGCAGATGCCAGAGCTGCAGCACCAGGATCGCGCCGCCAATCCCGAGCCAGAAGGACAGGGACAGCTCGCGCCACGAGCGCACGGGCAGGCCCCACCACTGGCGCAGCAGCGACCCGATGCCGATCAGGACGCCGGCAGCCAGCAGCCACACGGCGAGCACCGCGATGTGGCTCGTCACCAGCGTCGGCGCGTTGCGTCGCCGCAACCAGCCGGGTGCCCGGTCCTGCCTCCTCGCTCCTGCCCTGGCACGCGGCAGACCAGGGACGAGTCCGAGCCAACGGCGACCCGGAACCGGCCCTCGCGGGCGGATGGAAACAAGGCGTTCGCGCAGCTCATGCGCAGGACGGCGAGTAGATTAGTCGGACCCTGGTGTCGATGTAGCGGCGTAAGTAGACGTGGCAGAAGAAGATACGTGCTTCGTGCCTCGGCGCATACCCGCCGGCTGCTCCCTCCCGCTCGAGAACGACCAGCGCCGACCGCGTTGGCGCGCATCGTGCTCATTGGGAAGCGGCGATGAACCGGGGATTTCGCAGCCCGGCCCACGACTCTCAGCTCGACTAACCAGATCGCATGAGCGAACGGGAATCCCCGCAAATCCCCGACCCCGAGACCTCCGTTCCCATCGGGACGCTCGAGATCGCGGTGCTTGCGTTGGCCACCGTGACGGGACTCGCGCTTCGCGGCTGGCACCTGGGCGACGCGGGGCTCACCCACTTCGACGAAGGTGTGTACGCCTTTACCGGCCTGGGTGTGGCCGATCCATCGCAGCCGAGCCGCTTTTTTCCGGACCAGCAGAAGTTCTCGCCGCCCGTGTATTTCCTGCTGGTGGCCCTGTCGAACGTGCTCGGCGTGTCGCCGGAACGCAGCCCGTTCCTGGTCAACGTGGCGATGGGGACCCTGACGATTCCAGTGCTCTGGGTGCTCACCCGCCGGTGGTTTGGCCCGGTGGCCGCAGCGGGGACGGCCTGGCTGGTGGCGATGAGCGAGTTTCACATCCTCATGTCGCGGACCGCACTCACCGACGTCACGTTTGCCCTGGCGTTCTTCCTCGCGTTAGGTGGCGTGCTCGCTGCCATCGAGCACGGGACGCGACGCTCGGCGGTGCTGGCTGGCCTGCTGGTCGGGCTGGCGTGGAACACCAAGTACCACGGCTGGTTTGCCCTGGTCATCGCCGCGATGGTCATCGCCGCCCGCGGGACGCTGCAGCACGCCGATCGCGCGTGGGTGCGACGTGCCGTGCGCCGCTGGCTGCTGATGTGCGTGGTCGCCGCCGTCTGCTACGTGCCGTGGTCCCTCTTCATTCAGTCGCAGTCGGGGGCGAGCTCCGGCTGGGCATCGTACTTCGCGACCATGCTGCGACTCGATTGGGTCGGGAACCTCTGGCGCCAGATCCAGCAGCAGGCCTACCTCGAAGGTCCATGGAGCCGGACGTCGGTACCGCTGGCCGCGCTGGCGGCGCAGCTGGTTGCCGCGCGACACGGGCGTACGTTCCCCGTCTGGCTCGTCCCCGCGTTAGGTGTGGCCGCGCTGCTCGTGGGAGGCTCGGGATCGGCGCTGCTGCTCACGGCGGTGGCTCTGTGGCAGGCGTGGCGCCGGGGCATGTCCGGCGCCGATTGGCTGCTCGCCTCGCTCGTGCTGCTCTGGCTGGTCATGGCGCCGATCTACCATCCGTATTTTCGCCTCATTCTCCCCTTCTCGCTTGCGACCTGTGTGCTCGCCGGCGCGGCTTTTCGGAGCCGCGTCCCCATTGGCCCGTTTGCGCGTGTACCCGTTCGCATGCTCGCCCCTGGCGCCGCGGGCACCGTCGTGGTGGCAACGCTGTCGATGCGCCTCAGCGATCCATCGAGTCCGTGGCGGCCCACGCGCTCATTGCCGGACGCGGCGGCGGCGATGGACGCTGCGCTGCCGGCCGGCACACCCGTCAGCGTGATAGGCGAACCGGCGCTCGCCTTCTATCTCCACCAGCGGGGGCACGCCTCCTTCGAGCGTACCACGATGGAGGCGCTCGACACGCTGGGTCAGCCCCGCTACGTCGTGGCCGGCATCTACCTGCGACGGGCGCCGCTCGTGCGGGAGAGGTTCGAGTCCCGCCGCGAGCGGTTGGAGCTGCTGGGTCGCTTCCCGTTAGGCGCGCCCTCGGACCTCCGCCTCCTCGATGACTTCAGGCCTGACTCGGCCCGACGCTGGGTGACGCGTCGCGACTCGACGTACGACCTGCTGCTCTTCCGGTACACGCCCCCACGGGCGGGTGAGCCGTGATCGTCCGCGCGGCGACACGGGCGGAGGTCGTGCGTCTGGGTGTGGTCCTGCTCGCGGTCGCGCTCCCGTCCCTGCTGGCCCCGTCGATCATCGCCCGGGCGGCCGCCCTCGCCGGCGAAACCGTCGCGGGTCGCGAGTATCTCGCCGCCGGTCACTTCGGCCTCGTGTACACGCTGGTCCCCCTGGTCTC
>JBQTIW010000098.1:0-13831 GCA_052387735.1 Gemmatimonadaceae bacterium | reverse complement strand
GGCGGCACCAAAGGCGTTCTCCACCGCTGACAGGTAGAGCTTGAGGCCGTCCGTGGTGAGCTGGATGCGATGCCGGAGACGCGACGCTACGTCCTCCACGATGGTCTGCGCGGCATGACGGTCGCGCAGGCCGACGAACCACGCGGGCACGAGCTTCGTGTCGGCATCAATGGCCGTCCACGTCCAGATATCGCCCTGCACGCCCGCTGAGCCCTCCGGGGCGCGCTTCTGCTTGGAGCCGACGAAGGACCAAATCTCGTCCAGCTGCAGGCGCTCGCAGGGCAGGTCGCGCAACATCAAATCCTGATACGCGCCTCGGTGGACACCCAAAACCGGCCACTGATGGACGGCTGAAAACCGGCCACCACAAGTAGCGACCGAGACGTTGACGTCGGCGAGGACCGTGTGGTCCTTCGCCGCTCATGAGCAACGTCTTGAGCGACCACAAACAGCAGCAGGTTCTGGCGTTAGGGCGACTCGGCTGGTCGCTCCGGCGCATCCAGGCGGCCACCGGCATCCGTCGGGAAACGGCGAGCGCGTATCTCCGAGCCGCCGGCATCCCGGTGCGGGGGGTCGGCGGGCGCCCGAAGGTCTGGCCGCCACCCCCAGTTCCGGCCACCGCACCCCCAAAACCGGCCACCACGTCGGAGGTGTCCACCGACTCCGCTCCGTCTCCAGCACCGCACCTGGGACTCGAGGCGACGGTCCCACCCCCGGGTCGGGCCCCGAGTGCCAGTGCCTGCGAGCCGTACCGCGAGCTCATCACCGACGCCCTGGGGCGCGGCCGGAATGCAATGGCGATCTGGCAAGATCTCGTCGACGATCACGGCTTCAGCGCCAAGTACGCGAGTGTGCGGCGATTCGTCGCCACGCTGCGCGGGCCCGTGAGCACGGAACCGCGCGCGGTCATTACGACGGCGCCTGGCGAGGAAGCGCAAGTCGATTACGGCGAGGGGCCGATGGTCCGCGATCCGGCGTCGGGCAAATACCGGCGGACCCGACTCTTCGTGCTGACGTTAGGCTGTTCGCGGAAGTCGGTCCGGCTCCTGACGTGGCGCTCGAGCACCCAGATCTGGTGTGAGCTCCACGAGCGCGCATTCCGCCGGCTGGGCGGCACGGTCCGCGTGATCGTCCTCGACAATCTCCGGGAGGGTGTGCTGAAGCCGGATGTCTATGACCCGGCGCTCAATCCGCTGTATCGCGATGTGCTCGCGCACTATGGCGTCGTCGCCTTGCCGTGTCGCGTCCGCGATCCCGATCGCAAGGGTAAAGTGGAAGCCGGGATCGGCCACACGCAGAAAACGCCTCTGCGCGGCCTCCGCTTTGAGACCCTCGACGAGGCCCAAGCCTATCTGGATCGGTGGAGCGAGCGCTGGGCCGATACGCGCATTCACGGCACCACCAAGCGACAGGTGGCCGCCATGTTTGCCGAAGAGCGGCCCGCGTTAGGTCCGCTCCCCGTCGAGCCGTTTCGCTACTATTGCTTCGGCGCGCGCACCGTGCACCTCGATGGCTGCGTCGAGGTCGAGGCGGCGTATTACAGCGCGCCACCGGGCTGGATCGGCCGCCGGGTCCAGGTCCAGTGGAACGCGTGGGCGGTGCGGCTCCTCGATCCGACCACGGGCATGCTCGTGCGCGAACATCTCCGGGCGCCGCGCGGCTGGCATCAGATCACCGACGCCGATCGCCCGAAGCGCACGCCGCCCCAAACCCTCGCGCTGCTCGCAGCGGCGCACACGGCCGGGCCGTCGATCGGGACGCTCTGCGATCACCTGCACCAGCACGACGGCGTCGTCGCGGTCCGCCGCATCCAAGGCGTCCTCGCCCTGGCGAAGAAGTACGGCCCGGCCGTCGTCGAGGATGCCGCGAGCTCGGCGCTCGAACTCGGCGTGGCGACGTACCGCTTCCTCCGCCGCTATCTCGAGCGTCAACCGCCGCTCCACCTCACGCTCCGCCAGGTCGACCCGCTCATCCGGCAACTCTCCCTGTATCGCGATCTCATCGAACACCGCACCAGCCCGCAACCCTAACGCGAACCTCGTCATGAATCTCCTCGAACTTGATCACGCGCTCCGCAAACTCCGCCTCTCTGGGATGGCGGGCGTCCTCGAAACGCGCCTCCGGCAAGCACAAACCGAACACCTCGCGCCCATTGATCTCGTGTCCGCGCTCGTGAGCGACGAACTCCAGCGTCGCCAGGACCGCCTGCTCGAACGCCGCCGCAAGCAGGCGCGCTTCCGCGATGCCGAACGCTCGCTCGACACCTTTGACTTCGCCTTCAACAAGAAAATGAATCGCGCGCTCATCTTCGAGCTGGCCACGGCACGCTTCGTCGCGCAGCGGGAGGACGCGCTCTTTCTCGGACCACCTGGCAGCGGGAAAAGTCATTTGGCGCAAGCCATCGGCTACGCCGTCATTCAGCAAGGGTATCGCGTCGCCTACCGCGAGGCGCACACGCTGCTCGATGAACTCACCGATGCGACGCTCGCCGGCACCCGTAAGGACTATTTCGCGGAGCTGGCCACCGTGCCGCTCCTCATCATTGATGATCTGGGCATGCGGAAACTGCCTCACACCGCGGCGGAGGATCTCCTTGAGCTGATCATGAGACGCTACGAGCGCGCCTCAACGATCCTCACGTCGAATCGACCGGTCGACGACTGGGGCAAGCTGCTCAGCGACACCGCCGCGGTCACCGCGCTGCTCGATCGCATGCTGCATCACGCCCACGTCCTCAAATGCGGTCCACGCAGCTGGCGCACCAAAGTGCAGACCGATTTGCAACCCAACTAACCCCGCTGTACTCTCACCCAGTCTCGGACGCTCACATGTGGTGGCCGGTTTTCAGGTGTCGATCAGTGGCCGGTTTTGAAGTGTCCACCGAGGTGATACGCGCTGCAGGCTTCGCCGACTTCAACCAGCAGGCGAATGACGGTGCCCTTCGCTGCGCCCGTCATGCGGCAGGTGGACCGGATGGAATTGCCTTCGACAAGGCAGCGGATGATGGCAGCGCGACGGGCGAGCGACAGTGTGTTCATGGGGAGTAATATGCTTGAGCGCTCAAGCACTGGCAAGAGGGAACTGGACGCAAAAAAGCCGCCCCCACGAGGCGGCAAGAATGCGGAATAGCGGGCGCTATTCGCCCGGTTCTGCCCAGCGAGCTTGCGCAGCCCGGCGAGCGATCTCCTTGCGTTCCTCTGGGGTGAGACGGGCCGCACGAGCCTTCCCGCCCTTGAGTCCTCCAAGGCGGCCCAGCGCCACGGCTGCGGCGTTCTTCTTGTGCTTCCGGGCAGGCTTAGGCTCCTCCTGTCCAGTCGCTCGGGCGACGACGGCAGCGGCGCGCTGGTTGGGATCGCGCGGCAGGCCTGTACTTGAGCGCTTAGGCATAGTGGGTAGATTCTAGTCGAATTCAACTTGGCGGACAAGCTCATGTCACACGACCTCAAGCTCAAATGGGCGTACCGTCACCTTGAGGCCCTTCACCAGTCGATTGAGCGGTTTATCGAAGACCGTCCCTACCGCGTTGTCGAAGAGCACAACCGAGACGCCGGCGAGTATCGACTCCGCGTAAAGGTCGAGCGGAAGAACCCGAATCACCTCGCGCTCAGGATTGGCGACGTGATCTTTAACCTTCGCTCCGCGCTTGACCACCTTGCCTATGCCGTCGTTTGCAAGGCGGTTGGCACCTCGGCACATCCTTCCAGGATTGAATTCCCGATCTTCCTCGATCCCCCCGAGTTTACCCGAAGGGGGCTGTTGAACCTCACGGAAGCCCCGGACGCCCACCCCGTCTTCACCAGACTTCAGCCATGCACAGGACGGGACCCTGCGAAGAGAAAGCGTCACCCTCTCTGGATTCTCCATGAGTTGAACCGCATAGACAAACACCGACACCTGCTTGCAGCAGGCGCCGTCGGAGGGGGCGCATTCAGTTTCAGCCGAGGAGCCGCCGCCGTCGAGATCGGCACCCGGTACGCCCACGAGGGTGCGTTTGAGGACAATGCGGAAATCTTCAGCCTGAAGTACGACCCCAGCACATCGGACACAGATGTCGAGTTCGATACCGACGTCACCTTCGACGTAGCGTTCAGCGTGCAAGGGCCAGCATTTGGCAACTTGGTTAGCCCGCTCCTTTACCATATTCACGACCACATCAGGGATCGGGTGATCCCCGCGTTCAAGAACCACCTCTAGCGACTCATTCATGGGCAAAACCTGCCCTGAAAAGGAGTGGCCAAACAAAAACCGAATTGACCCACTGCCCCCCGCAAGTAGAGGATTGACTTTCGTTTCGACGCTGTCCACATTACTCGGCTCCCGCGGCTGGCTTTAAGAGCCGACGGGTTAAGACGTATGGCCGACGAACTGCGCGTCGGCGCCTATGGGCTCGCGAATGGCGCGAGGGAGCGACAAGCCGATCGGACCTCGAACGGGGCATCCGGTTCCCGACAAGCGACGCAGGACAACTTGACGTCGAGCCGTCTGGTCTCGACGCGCCTCGGGTCCCCATGCGCGCTGCAGTGGCGTGTGCACCCGGCGACGGCGGATGGATACCGGTCTCTGTCTGAAGAGACGCCAGGTCCACCCGCGTTTTTGCTGAATGGAACGGCGCGCACCGGGTCGCCCGGTCCCCGCCTAACGAATAGACGCTATGCCTCGTACGACTCCGCTCGAGCAGTATCGCAACATCGGCATCATGGCCCACATTGATGCCGGGAAAACGACTACGACCGAGCGCATCCTCTACTATACTGGCAAGAGCCACAAGATCGGCGAGGTCCATGATGGCGCGGCCACGATGGACTGGATGGAGCAGGAGCAGGAGCGCGGAATCACCATCACCTCGGCGGCGACGACCTGCTTCTGGAAGCGCCATGGATCGAGCCACGAGAAGGGCGACGGTCCCGAGTACCGCATCAACATCATCGATACGCCCGGACACGTGGACTTCACCGTCGAAGTGGAGCGGTCGCTGCGTGTGCTGGACGGCGCGGTGGCGCTGCTCGACTCGGTCGCCGGCGTGGAACCGCAGACCGAGACGGTCTGGCGCCAGGCCGACCGCTATCGCGTGCCGCGCATGATCTTCGCGAACAAGATGGACCGGGTTGGGGCCAACTTCGAGCGCTGCGTCGAGATGATCCGCGACCGCCTGACCAAGAACGCGCATCCGGTCCAGCTGCCCGTGGGCTCGGGAGAATTGTTCACCGGCCACATCGACATCATCGAGCGCAAGGAGTACATCTTCCACAACGAGACGTTAGGCAAGACGTTCGACGTGGTGGAAGTGGGCGACGAGTTCAAGGCCAGCGTCGAGCGGGCGCGTCACGACCTGATCGAGGCGGTCGTCGAGCACGACGAGGCGTTGATGGAGAAGTATCTGGCGGGAGGTGAGCTGACGGTCGACGAGATCCGCAGTCTCATCCGCAAGGCCACCTGCTCGATGAAGTTCACGCCCATACTCTGCGGCGCCTCGTTCAAGAACAAGGGTGTGCAGGCGCTGCTCGACGCGGTGATCGACTTCCTTCCTGCGCCGGTGGATGTCGAGGCGATCCAGGGTCACCTCCCGCATCACGACGAGACGTACGATACCCGCGAGGTGAGCGATGCCGCTCCCTTTGCCGCGCTCGCGTTCAAGATCGCGACCGATCCGTTCGTGGGAAAACTGACGTTTTTCCGCGTGTATTCGGGCGTGCTCGCGTCCGGCAGCCACGTCTACAACTCGACGAAGGACAAGCGCGAACGCATTGGCCGGCTCCTCCAGATGCACGCCAACAAGCGCGAGGAGATCGCCGAAGTCCGGGCCGGCGACATCGCGGCGGCGATCGGGCTCAAGGATACGCGGACGGGCGACACGCTGTGCGACGACGCGAAGCCGATCATCCTCGAAGCGATGAAATTCCCGGCCCCGGTGATCGACGTCGCCATTGAGCCGAAGACGAAGGCCGACCAGGACAAACTGGGCATTGCGCTCAACAAACTGGCCGAGGAAGACCCGACGTTCCGCGTGCACACGGACGTCGAGACCGGCCAGACGATCATTTCCGGCATGGGCGAGCTGCACCTCGAGATCATCGTCGACCGCATGATGCGCGAGTTCAAGGTCGACGCGAACGTCGGCCGCCCGCAGGTCGCCTACCGCGAGACGATCAAGAAGCGCGTCGACAAGGTGGAAGGAAAGTTCATCCGGCAGTCGGGCGGTAAGGGGCAGTACGGCCACGTGGTGATCAACGTCATGCCAGGCGAGGTCGGGCACGGCTTCGTGTTCGAAGACAAGATCGTCGGCGGCGTCGTGCCGCGCGAATACATCGGTCCCGTCGAACAGGGCATCAAGGAAGCGCTGGAGAATGGCGTGCTGGCCGGCTACCCGATGGTCGACGTGAAGGTCGAGCTCGTGTACGGCTCGTATCACGAAGTCGACTCGTCGGAAATGGCGTTCAAGATCGCCGGTTCGATGGCGGTGAAAGAAGGTGCGGCCAAGGCGCACCCGGTGATCCTCGAGCCGATGATGAAGGTCGAGGTCGTATCGCCCGAGCAGTACATGGGCGATGTGCTCGGCGACCTCTCATCCCGGCGCGGGAAGATCGGCGGGATGATGCAGCGCGGTGAGGCGCAGGTGATCGCGTCGACCGTGCCGTTAGGCGAGATGTTCGGCTACTCCACGCGGCTCCGGTCCATGACGCAGGGGCGTGCGGTCTATTCCATGGAGTTCTCGCACTACGAGGAAGTGCCGAAGAGCAAGGCGGAAGAGATCATTTCGAAGAGCAAGTAGGCAGCGGGCAGCACGACACGACAGCAGCAACAGCGGATTCCACTTCACCAGGATCGCAGCAATGGCAAAGGCAAAGTTCGAGCGGAACAAGCCGCACGTGAACGTGGGGACGATCGGCCACGTCGACCACGGGAAGACGACGCTCACCGCCGCCCTGACGAAGATCTCGTCGGACAAGGGCTACGGAACGAAGTACATCGCCTACGATGAAGTGGCGAAGGCGTCCGAATCACAGGGACGCCGTGACGCGACGAAGATCCTCACGATCGCGACCTCGCACGTGGAGTACGAGACCGACAAGCGCCACTACGCGCACGTGGACTGTCCCGGCCACGCCGACTACGTGAAGAACATGATCACGGGTGCGGCACAGATGGACGGCGCGATCCTCGTGGTGTCGGCGGTCGACGGTCCGATGCCCCAGACGCGTGAGCACATCCTGCTCGCCCGTCAGGTGAACGTGCCCAACATCGTGGTCTTCCTCAACAAGTGCGATCTCGTCGAAGACGCCGAGCTGCTCGACCTGGTCGAGCTCGAAGTCCGCGAGCTGCTCACCAAGTACAACTACCCGGGCGACGACGCCCCGGTGATCCGCGGCGCGGCGAGCAAGGCGATCGAAGGCAACCCCGAGTGGGTGTCCAAGATCCAGGAGCTCTACGACGCGCTCGACAGCTTCATCGCCGAACCGGTGCGCGACATCGACAAGCCGTTCCAGATGCCGGTCGAAGACGTGTTCTCGATCACGGGTCGTGGCACGGTGGCAACGGGCCGCATCGAGAAGGGCAAGATCAAGGTGCAGGACGAAGTCGCCTTGGTCGGCTTCGGCTCCGACAAGAAGTCGGTCGTGACTGGCGTCGAGATGTTCCGCAAGCTGCTCGATGACGGTCAGGCGGGCGACAACGTTGGTCTGCTGCTCCGTGGCGTCGACAAGAAGGACATCGAACGCGGCATGGTGCTGGCCAAGCCCGGCTCGATCACCCCGCACACGAAGTTCGACGCCGAGGTCTACGTCCTCACGAAGGAAGAGGGCGGCCGTCACACGCCGTTCTTCAAGGGCTATCGCCCGCAATTCTATCTCCGCACGACCGACGTGACGGGCTCGATCGAGCTCCCCGCGGGAACGGAGATGGTGATGCCGGGCGACAACACGCAGATGACGATCGAACTGATCACACCGGTGGCGCTCGAGGAGCAACTGCGGTTCGCGATCCGCGAGGGTGGGCGGACGGTGGGGTCGGGCGTCGTCACCAAGATTCTGGTCTAGAACGAGACGGGAGACGGGAGACGAGAGACGGGAGTTGCGCGGCGTTGCCGCCCAGCTCCCGATCTCGAGGGATTCGCGAGCCGCGGGTGCGGCGAGCCCTCCCGTCTCCCGTCTCCAGTCTCCCGTCTAACGAGGGAAGCAATGGCAGGCAGAATTCGCATCCGGTTGAAGGCGTTCGACCACGCGGTCATCGACCAGGCGGCGTCGGACATCGTGCGGACGGCGGAAAAGACGGGGGCGCAGGTCTCCGGTCCGATCCCGCTACCGACCAAGACGCGTCGCTGGACGCTGCTGCGGTCGCCGCACGTGGACAAGAAGTCGCGCGAGCAGTTCGAGCTGAAGACCCACAAACGGGTGATCGACATTCTCGATTCGCGCGCGCAGACGGTGGATGCGCTGACCAAACTGGATCTGCCGGCGGGCGTGGACGTGGAGATCAAGGTGCAATAGCGAGACGGGAGATGGAGACGGGAATGACCCGCGCAGGGTCGTGCCCGTGTTCCGGACGTTGTCAGAGTCCAACGGCAGCAGTCGGGCGCCGCGTCGCGGGCCTGTGCCGTGACTACCGAAGACCGAGGGGAATCATGTTAGGCATCATTGGCAAGAAGCTGGGGATGACCCAGATCTTCAACGAACAGGGACAGCAGATTCCCTGCACGGTGGTGGAGGCGAAGCCCAACCCCGTCGTGCAGCTGATCGGCGATGAGTCCGACAAGCCGGGCTTCGCTGCGCTGCAGCTGGGGTATGGCAGCTTGCGCACGCGCCGTGAGGCGAAGCGGGGCGAGAAGAAGGTGCCCAAGGGGCGCCGCGCCACGACCGCAGCCGTCGGACATGCGACGAAGGCGGGTCTCGAGGCGGCGCCGCACGTGCTGCGCTCATTCCGCATCGACGACATGGCCACTGCCCCCGAGTACAAGCTCGGCGACACGGTGGAGGTCTCGATCTTCCAGGTCGGCGAACTGGTGAAGGTCACCGGTACCAGCAAGGGCCGCGGATTCCAGGGGGTGGTCAAACGCTACGGCATTGGTGGCGGCCCCAACACGCACGGCAACACGAAGCACCGCCGCCCGGGGTCGGTGGGCGCCGGCACCGATCCATCCCGCGTCATCAAGGGCAAGCGCATGCCGGGCCACTACGGATCGGCGCGCCACACGCAAATCAATCTTCGCATCGAGAAGGTCGACGCCGAGCGTCACCTGCTCTACATCCGCGGTGCGGTGGCGGGCGCCGCCAACGGCATCGTGCTCGTGCGGAAGCAGGGGTAAACCATGGCTGAGCAGACTTCCTTCGACGCCGCCGCCTACACCGGATTGGGCACCGCGCGGGAACGTGTGTCGCTGCCCGCGGCCACGTTCGACGGCACCATCAACATGCCGGCGATGCACCTGGCGGTGAAAGCGTACCTGGCCAACCAGCGTCAGGCGACCGCATACACCAAGACGCGTGGCCTCGTGATCGGCGGCAACCAGAAGCCCTGGAAGCAGAAGGGGACTGGACGCGCCCGCCAGGGCTCGACACGTGCGCCGCACTGGCCGGGTGGAGGGACGGTCTTCGGGCCGCACGGCGACCGGAATTACGACCAGTCACTACCTAAAAAGGTCAAGCAGCTGGCGCGCAAGAGCGCGTTCAATGCCCGCGCCAGCGAGAGTGCCATCATCGTCATCGACGCGTTCAACTACACCGAACCGCGGACCAAGACGCTGCAAGGCCTCATCGCCCGCGTGGGCGTGGATGGGCGCAAGGTTCTCGTGCTCACCGACGGGAACAAGCCCAACGTCCACCTGAGCGGTCGCAACCTTCCGAACGTGCACGTGATGCCGTTCAGCGATGCGTCGACCTATCACATCCTGTGGTCGGACACGCTATTGGTGGAAGCGCCGGCGATCGGTCACGTGTTGGCTCCGATTGCCGAGAAGGAGCCGGTGGCTGCCGCGAAAAAGCCGGCGAAGGCGGCAAAGCCGGAAAAACCGGCGAAAGGGGAGAAGGTGAAACCGGCCGCCAAGAAGAAGCCCGCGGCGAAGGCAGCGGCCAAGGCGCCGGCTGCCAAGAACGCCGTGGCCAGGACCACCGCGAAGAAGCCGGCGGCGAAGAAGTCGACGAAGAAGAAGGGGAGCTGACCGATGGCGATTCTGACACGCACCATCGTACGTCCGCTCGTGACCGAGAAGACCTCGGCGCAGTACCAGGCGCGCGGCGAGTACGTCTTCGAAGTGGCGAGTGACGCGACCAAGCCGGCCATCCGGCAAGCAATTGAGCGTTTGTTCGGCGTGAAGGTCACCGGAGTCTGGACCATGAACATCCGCGGCAAGCCGCGGCGCAACATGGGGAAGACCGCCGGCCTTCGGCCGAGCTGGAAAAAGGCGATCGTGACGCTGAAAGACGGCGACAAGATCGAAATCTTCGAGGGCTAGAGCCGCATGGGCATTCGTCAATTCAAGCCGGTCACGAAGGGCACGCGTTTCCGCTCGGTGTCGGATTTCGCCGAGATCACGCGTACAACGCCGGAAAAGGCGCTGCTCGAGCCGCTCAAGAAGAGCGGCGGCCGCGACAACCACGGGCACATCGCGATGCGCCGCCGTGGCGGCGGTCACAAGCGGATGTATCGCGTGATCGACTTCAAGCGCAACAAGTTCGGCAGCATCGGGACCGTGAAAGAGATCGAGTACGATCCGAATCGCACGGCGCGGATCGCGCTGGTCGAGTACGCCGACGGGGAGAAGCGCTACATCCTGCATCCCAAAGGCCTCGGCGTCGGCGACCACGTGGTGTCGGGTCCGGGATCGGACATCCGGACCGGGAATGCGCTGCCGTTAGGCGAAGTGCCGCTCGGCACGTCGGTGCACAACATCGAGCTGGTGCCGGGCAAGGGTGGGCAGATGGCGCGCTCGGCGGGGATGTCGGCCGAGGTCGTGGCCAAGGAAGGCGAGTACGTCACGTTGCGCATGGGGTCGACGGAGATGCGCCGCGTTCACATGCGCTGTCTGGGCACGATCGGCGAGGTGGGCAACGCGGAGCACGAGCTCGTCTCCTACGGCAAGGCCGGGAAGACGCGCTGGAAGGGCCGCCGGCCCAAGGTGCGCGGCGAAGTGATGAACCCGGTGGACCATCCGCACGGCGGACGGACCCGTGGGGGACGGAACGTGGTGAGTCCGTGGGGCAAGAAGGAAGGCGTGAAAACGCGGAATCTCAAGAAGCCGTCGCAGAAACTGATCGTGCGTGGACGGCGGCGTGGGAAGGCAACGCAGTCGGGCTTCTAACAGGACGGATGGACGGGTGGGCGGGGTAGACGGATGACGGGTAGACGGATCGAGGGATGGACGGGACGGGCGGAGGGCCGCCGGGGACCTAACGAATCACGAAGAGACCTATGGCTCGCAGTGTCAAAAAGGGACCGTTCGTTCAGGATGCACTCCTCAAGCGGGTGCAGACCATGAATGCCAAGAACGAGAAACGCGTCGTGAAGACGTGGTCGCGTGCGAGCACCGTGCTCCCCGACTTCGTGGGGCACACGTTCGCCGTGCATAACGGGAACAAGTTCATTCCCGTGTACGTGACGGAGAACATGGTCGGCCACAAGCTGGGCGAGTTTGCGCCGACGCGGCTGTTCCGCGGACACTCCGGGAACCGCCCGACCGACAAGAAGGCGCCGACGCCGGGTGCCGCTCCCGCGGCCAGGGGAGGGAAGTAGTCCATGAGCCGGAAGAGCAGGGCGCGCAAGGAGCGTCGTGAGGCGGAGCGGAAGGCGGCACCGCCATCCGCCTTTCAGCGCGCGACGCGTCAATCGCCCTACAAGATGCGCCTGGTGATCGACCAGATTCGGGGGCAGATGGTGAACGAGGCGCTGTCGATGCTGAAGTTCTCCAAAAAGCGTGCGGCGACCGAGATCGCCAAGGTGCTGGAGTCGGCCGTCGCCAATGCCGAGCAGAAGGCGCGGCAGAACAACGAGTCCGTGGACGTGGACACGCTGTTCGTGAAGGACGCGATCATCAACGAAGGACCGAAGCTCAAGCGGTGGATGCCAGCGGCGATGGGGCGTGCCACTCCGATTTTCAAGCGCACCAGCCACGTCGAGATCGTCGTGGCAGAGAAGGCAGGTCGCTAATGGGACAGAAGACCTATCCGATCGGATTCCGCCTCGGGATCACGAAGCAGTGGCGTTCGCGCTGGTTCGCCAACCGCGACTTTCCGCAGCTGATCAAGGAAGACTCGATGCTGCGAAAGTACATCAAGACGCGGCTGGGGCATGCGGCGATCTCCGACGTGCACATCGAGCGGAAGCCGGGGAAGGTGGTGGTGACGATTCACACCGGCCGGCCAGGCGTCGTGATCGGCAAGAAGGGCGCCGAGGTGGACAAACTGCGCGAGGAGATCGCGCGGTTGTCGGGCAAGGAAGTCGGCGTCAACGTCGAGGAGATCAAGCGTCCCGAGCTCGATGCGCAGCTCGTGGCCGACAACATCTCCAACCAGCTGTCGCAGCGCATTTCGTTCCGCCGCGCGATGAAGCGGGCGGTGCAGAGCGCGATGCGGATGGGTGCGTTAGGCATCAAGGTCAAGGCGGGGGGCCGACTGGGCGGCGCGGAAATCGCACGGGTCGAGGGCTACCACGAAGGCCGGGTGCCGCTCCACACGTTGCGCGCGGACATCGACTATGCGACGTCGACCGCCAAGACCACCTTCGGGACGATCGGCGTCAAAGTGTGGATCTTCCGGGGAGAGGTCGTGGAAGACCGGCGGGGCAAGACCTATAGCACGGGCAGCTGAGGGGCAGAGACGGGAGATGGAGGCGGGAGTTTGGCGTCGGATATCCGACGACTGCCCGCTCTCGATCAATCCCTCCCGTCTCCCGTCTCCCGTTCCCGTCTCTCGAGACATAGACAATGCTGAGTCCAAAGCGCGTCAAATTCCGAAAGATGTTCAAGGGCCGGACCAAGGGTCTGGCGGGGCGTGGCGCCGAAGTGTCGTTCGGACACTACGGCCTGCAGGCGCTCGAGCCGGCATGGGTGACGAACCGGCAGATCGAAGCCGCCCGCGTGGCGCTGACGCGTCACATCAAGCGTGGCGGCAAGGTGTGGATCCGCATCTTCCCCGACAAGCCGATCACCAAGAAACCGGCCGAAACGCGGATGGGCAAAGGCAAGGGATCGCCGGAAGGGTGGGTCGCGGTGGTGCGCCCCGGGCGAATCATGTTCGAGCTCGAAGGCGTGACGCTGGACATCGCGCAGAAGGCGATGGCGCTGGCCGCCGCGAAGCTCGGCGTGAAGACCAAGTTCATCGTCCGCGAGGAGGCGCACACCGATGCGAGCTGAGGAGATTCGCGAGATGGCCGATGCCGACATCCGGTCGCGCATCGCCGAGCTCGAGGAGGAGCGTTTCCGGCTGAAGTTCCGGAGCGCGACGGAGACGTTGGAGGATCCGCTGCGGCTGCGCGTGATCCGGAAGGATATTGCGCGGCTCAAGACCGTCCTGCGCGAGCGTGAGCTCGGCGCCGGGGCGGGCCGCTGAGGAACCAGTCCATGGCCGACATGACGAAGACGGAACAGACCACCCCCCGCAACGCCCGCAAGGTGCGCACGGGACTCGTGGTGAGCGACAAGATGCAGAAGACCGTGGTGGTCGCGCTGGAACGGCGCGTGCCGCACCCGGTCTACGGCAAGATGGTGACCCGTACCAAGCGCGTGAAGGCGCACGACGAGGAGAACTCGGCCAAGGCCGGGGACACCGTGCGCATCGCGGAGACCCGGCCGCTGTCGAAGGACAAGCGGTGGCGCGTGGTCGAGATCGTCGACCGCGCTCGTTAG
>JBQTIW010000097.1:0-47338 GCA_052387735.1 Gemmatimonadaceae bacterium | reverse complement strand
GTGGAAGACCACCGACGGCGGTCGCACGTGGAAGCTGATGGGATTCGCGACGGAGCATGTCTCGAAGATTGCCATCGATCCCGACAACCCCAACACGGTCTATCTGGGGGTGTTCGGGGATCCGTTCAAGGCGACTTCTACTCGCGGCTTGTACAAGACGACGGACGGTGGACAGACCTTCACGAAGGTGTTGTTCGTCAACGATTCCACTGGAGTCATCGACATCTCGATGGATCCGTCGAATCCCGGTACGCTGTACGTCGCGATGTGGCAGGCGTGGCGCTCCTCGTGGGGGATGTCGTCAGGCGGGGTGCATTCCGGGTTATACAAGACCACCGATGGCGGTGCCACGTGGTCCAACCTGATGCAGACGGCGCGAGGGCTTCCCACAGGGGTCGTTGGGAAGATCGGCGTCGCGCTCTCGCCGGCAAAGCCGAGCCGCGTTTGGGCGCTCATCGAGCACGATTCCGGCGGCGTCTATCGCACCGACGACGGCGGGCAAACCTGGAGCTACATCAACAGAGAGCGCAAGCTGCGGCAGCGTGCCTGGTACTACAGCCATATTACGGCCGATCCCCGGGACACGAACATCGTGTACGGCATGAACGTTGGGTTCTTCCGGTCGCGCGATGGAGGCCGGACCTTCCCTCAAGGCATCCAGGTGCCGCACGGCGACAACCACGATTTGTGGATCGCCTCAAACGATCCGCAGCGAATGGTCCAGGGGAACGACGGCGGCGCCAACGTGACGGTCAACGGTGGCCAGAGCTGGACCGACCAGGAGTACCCGACCGCGCAGTTCTACCACGTCACGACCACCAACGAGTGGCCCTACAAGATCTGCGGCGCTCAGCAGGACAACTCGACGCTGTGCGGACCCAGCCGGAAAGCAGGCAACATCAGCATCGCTGATTGGTATGACGCAGGCGGATGCGAGTCGGGCTACATCGCCAGCCATCCGCTCAAGCCGAACGTCACGTTCGCCGGCTGCTACGGTGGAAACCTCGATCGGAAGGACCGCGACACCGATTTCACGCGCGATGTCACGGTCTATCCCCGGAACCCGATGGGCCACTCGTCCGAGGACATCAAGATCCGCTTCCAGTGGACGTTTCCGATCGTCTTTTCCCGGCACAATCCCAATGTGTTGTACGCCGCCGGTTCGCAGCTCTTTCGCACCACCAGCGAGGGTGAGAGCTGGACGGCGGTGTCGCCCGAACTCGCGCGCCGCGACCCCAAGACCATGGGTCCGTCGGGCGGCCCCATCACCAAAGACCAGACCGGCGTCGAGACCTACGGACTGATCTTCGCGTTCGACGAGTCGCCGATCACGCCGGGATTGCTGTGGGCCGGTACGGACGACGGCCTGGTGCACGTCTCCCGAAACAACGGCGTCAGCTGGCAGAACGTGACGCCACCCGACATCGGCGACTTCACCCGCATCTCGATCATCGAACCGTCGCGGTACAGTGCCGGCACAGCGTATGTGGCCGCCAATCGATACGCGTTAGGTGACCAGCGCCCGATTTTCTACAAGACCACGGACTATGGAAAAACCTGGACGGCGATCAACAACGGCATCAGAGCTGACCATTTCGCGCGCGTCATTCGCGAGGATCCCGTGCGGCGCGGGTTGCTGTTTGCCGGCACCGAGCGTGGCCCGTACGTGTCGTTCGATGACGGGATGAACTGGCAGTGGCTTCAGAAGAACCTGCCACTCGTTCCCATTCATGATATCGCGATCAAGGACAACGATGTGATTCTGGCGACACACGGGCGGTCGTTCTGGGTGATGGACGACATCTCGGCGCTGCGCCAGATCAACCCACAGGTCGTCGCGACCAACCTGCACCTGTACAAACCCGTAGATGCGTACCGTACGCAGTGGTCGGGTGGATTCGGCGGCGGAGGGGGAGGGGGAGGCGGGAACCAGGTCGGCGCCAACCCGCGGAGCGGCGCGGTGATCTACTACACGCTCAAGACGCCGAACCAGAAGGTGACGATCGACTTCATGGATGCGAAGGGTGAGGTGATCCAATCGTTCATGAGCGAGCTCGATCCTGAAGCAGCGGCCGACAGTGTGCGTCGCGAACAGGCTCGTCAGGCAGCGATCGATTCACTCACGAACCGAGGCATGTCACGGGACAGCGCCCAGCGGGTCGTCGCGGCGCGTCCGGCGCCAGCTGGCGGTGGTGGTGGCGGCGGAGGTGGCCCGCCCCCGCGGCCGCGCGTGCCGAACCGCGCCGGGCTCAATACGTTTGCCTGGAACCTGCGCTACCCCGACGCGGTGACGTTCGAAAACCTCATCATGTGGGCAGCCGGCACCACAGGTCCCGTGGCGCCGACAGGCACCTACTCGGTGCGCCTGTCCGCGGGCGGCGAGACACGGTCGCAGAGTTTCCGCGTTCGCAAAGACCCACGCACCACTTCCACTGACGCCGACATCGCCGAGCAGTTCAAGTTGCTCGTCGCGATCCGGGACAAGACGACGGAGGCAAACAACGCCGTGCGTACGGTGCGCAACATGCGCTGGAACGTCGGTGATCGGACCGGCAAGCTCACCGGAACCCCGGCACAGGAGTTCAAGACGATCGCCGACAGCATGATGAAACGGCTGACCGCGGCAGAGCAGGAGGCGTACCAGACCAGGAACGAGAGCAATCAGGACCCGCTCAACTTCCCGATCCGGCTCAACAACGAGATCGCCGGCGTGGCATCGTACGTCTCACAGGGCGAGTATCGACCCACCAGGCAGGCGGTCGAGGTGTTCAACGCGCTGTCGAAGGAGCTCGACGTGCACCTCGAGGCGATCAAGAACTCGATGGATGCCAACCTGCCCAGGCTGAACGCGATCCTGCGCGCGGCGGGACTACAGGAACTGAAGCCGAGCACTGAGGAGATCAAGCCGCAGCGTTCGAACGTGGCGATGTAGCCGGATGACGATCGCGAGTGCCGGACGTGTGCAGGTCCGGCACTCGTGCCTTCATCATCGTCAACGTCCTGTCGCGCCGAGGTGTCGATGCGAAGTCCCGTCATGCTCGTCGTGGCCGCCATCGTGGCCTTCCCTTCGGACGCGCGAGGACAGCGATACACGGACGCCGGCGGCCGACTCCGCGTCTCGCTTGCCCAGCAGCCGCTGTCACCTGACGGCCCGTCGCGCGGCCCCAGGACCATGGCCGATGGCGGCATCCAGAAGCTGCTCACCGACCTGGGCGCCATCGTGCGCGTCGAGGAGGCCCGACTCACCGCCGGCGAGGACACCGAGTATGGAGGATGGAAGCGGCTCGGCATGTCACTCGGCCACTTTGCCGATGTCGTTTCGACGAACGAGCGAAACGGCTACTTCACGGTCGGACTGTTGGCGACGTGCCCCTCGATGCCCGGCCTCGTGGCTGGACTGCAGCGCTCCGGACCGAATGCGGCCCCGCTGAGGGTGGGAATGCTCTGGCTCGACGCGCATCCGGATTTCAATACGCCCGAGACGACGCGCAGTGGATCCCTGGGTGGCATGCCTGTGGCGGTGGCGACGGGTCGGGCGTTGCATCGCATGCGATTGGACGCCAAGCTCGACCCGGCCCTGCCTGACGAGCACGTGGTGATGGGTGGTGTCCGACTCACCGATCCTCTCGAGCAGGAGCTGCTGGATGGATCGCACATCCAGCAGCTGAGCGTTGACGATCTGCGCACGCGCGCACCCGCGGTGTTCGCGCAGCTGGATCGTCTCCACCGCATCACCGACAAGCTGTACATCCACATTGACATGGATGTGCTCGACCCGCGCGAGGTGATGGGACACGGGAACAAGGTGCCCAATGGGCCGTCGAGCGAGGAACTGGCCGCACTCTTTCAGGAGATCTTTGCGCGCTACCCGAAGGCGTCGGCCATTGGCTTCGCGACCATTCCCGCGACCGATGAGGGCGGCTTGTCGCTGGCGGCAGTCAACCGCATGATCACCGGAGCCGTACGCGGCGTGCTGGCGCGTGAAAAGGGAAGAAGCAAGGAGTAAGGAGCGAGCGAGAGAGGTTCCGACTCCCTGGTTTGACCAGGGCCTGCTCCCACTACAAGCTCAACTTACTCCCGCTTCTCCCTTCGTTTTCACAGCTCCTAGTAGATGTACACCGGAGTCGAGACGGGTATTCGTGTGTAGAGCCAGGCGATGTCTTCGTCGCCAAGCCGGATGCACCCGTGCGTGCTGGCGGTACCGATGGAGGCGAGATGCGGGGTGCCGTGCAGCAGATAGCCCCGCCCGAGATCGAGCGCGAACTTGCCAAGCTCTCCGGAGAGCGTGCGGTTTCTGGTCTCCAGGGGCGGGATGAACACCGTCGCATCGAACACGATGTGTTCGTCGACGGGAAGCTCATGAAACTCGTCCGGCTCCCCGCCCATGATCCCGACGACCGCATTTCGAACCGTTAGGCGCCGGCCATCGCTGAGGAGGATCCCGTCCTTCGGCAGCGGCTTCAAGACGAGACCGTGCTCGATGGCTGTTTCGGCATACATCCAGTCGGGTGGCGCCCACTGCGGGTCGGTTGTCTTGGAGAGCACACGGTGCCGACCTCGGGGTGTGCGAAAGGTCCATGTGCGGCCGGCGTAGTCGAGCGTGAGCCCGGACGCGACGGCAACCGGGACGGTGCGAATCGTATCATCCTCACTCAGCACCCAGAGCGTGCGATCGTGCAATGACACCACCACCCGAAACTCGCGCGCGCTGTCGGCCAGGCGTTTGGCCCGCAGCCAATCGACGCTGTCGGCACGCGAACGAAACTCGATCGGCGGTCGCTCGATGGGCAGCTTGAGATTCAGCTTGAAGTCCCAGCGAACAACGATCGAGTCGCCGTCAGCCAGCATCACCGCGCGAGCCCGTGCGGCTCGTTGAGCATTTGCTGACGGTGCCGCGCCAGACGCTCCGATGACCAGCAGCGTCAGCCAGAGTGTGGTTCGCAACATGGGCGAGAGCCTCCGCCGGTCCCACCGGGCGCGCGCGAACGCACGGCCGGTGGGACCACAGTCCTGATTTAGCGGAACGTGACGCCGAGGACGATCGGCACCCACCGCGCGTGACTGCTGCGGTTTCTGCCGAAGAAGTCTCCGAAGGTCACCACGTCATCGCGGTCCGCGATCACGTTCACGAGGCGTGACTCGAGGTACAGCGACATCGGACCGACGCCGAAATCGATACCGGCACCGGCGTTCCAGCCGAATTTGCTCTTGCTCTCCTCGATGGCTTCATCGTTAGGATCCAGCACGTCGTTGCCGAGGAATCCACTCAGCGCCGACGATCGGCCAAACGAACGGAAGTGATAGAGGCCGCCGCCACCCACGCCGTAGAGATGGACCGACGACGTGACCGGGAAGCGCGCCGTCATGTTGAGCGCCGCCGACAGGATCTTCGGGTCCCCATTGGAGAGGGTGACGGGGGTGCCTCCGGCGCCCGTCCCGATGAACTTGTCGCCGCTGAACTGACTGTACCCGAGATCAAGCCGCAGCCCCAACAACCTGCCGCGACTGTGCCACCCGATCAGCCCGTTGACGTCGAATCCCATGTCGTAGCCGAGGTCCTGCACATCCCCGACCGGCATCGCCGTGCCACCAGCCAGGCCCAGGTACCAGCCCGAGCCGTTGAAGAGATACCGATCCCGCTCGCGCTGCCTCCGCAGCTGCTCTTCGCGAGCAATGGAATCGGCGCGGGCGACGGAGTCGGCACGCATCTTCTCCACGACGGCTATCGAATCGGCTTTGGCACGCTCGACGGCGGCAATGGAGTCACGTGTCGAGGCCTCGACCGCCGCGATCGAGTCCGCTCGCGCGCGTTCGACCGCGGCGATGGAGTCAGCGCGCATCCGCTCGATCCGAGCCAGAGAATCGGCACGAGCGATGGAATCCGCGCGCGCGATGGAGTCGCGGCGGAAGTTCGTCACTTCGCCGAACGACTCTTTGCGGACGCGGATACGCTGTTGCGACGTGGGTCCGACGCGACGTGTGGTGTCGCGAGTGGTGCGCGTCGTATCCTGAGCCATGAGACTCGACGTGGCCGCGAGCGTGACTGCAGCCGACGCGATCACGAGCGTAACGGTTCTGCGTACAGGCATTGTACTGTCCTCAGGTGGCACTGGCTCACACCCGTTAGGCGTGCCGGGCGCATGGCTGCCGGAGCCGGCAGAACCGCGAGGTGAGCGCAGTGCGGTCGCAGATCGGTGAAACGCGTCGCCGCTTCCAGTCGTGCGTGCGCGTGCATCCGGCTTGACCCACGCACCGGCGACACCCAACCATACAAGGCGAGGCGGCTCGACGATCGTCCCCGGAGGAGACGTTTTCATCTATGTCGCGCAGGCGCGCGCGGGATGTTCCTCAAGACGTAGACGCGCCCGGCTCCGGAGTGCAGAACGAAGCGACCCGAGCCGTCTCGACGTGAGCCCCGACACGAAGGTCTGGTGTTGCGAGTGACGTGCTCACGGCCATAGCATTTGGGCCCGATGCGGCGCGCGGTCGATCCCCCGAAACCTGACGAGGCCGAGATCCCGCGGCTCCGTCGCGGCGTGCCTGACGATGCGCGCCGACTCGCGGCGTTTGCGGCACTCACATTTGAAGAGACGTTCGCGCACTCCACCTCGGCCGAGCACATGGCCGAGCACCTCTCCAGCGCCTACGGCGTGCCACAGCAGACCCGCGAGCTGCAAAGCCCCGACTATGTCACGCTCCTTATGGAGAGCGATGCCGCGTTGGTCGCCTTTGCTCAAGTGCGTCGGCACCCTGCTCCCGAAGTCGTGACTGGGGGGGACGCGATCGAGCTTCATCGTTTCTACGTCGCGTCGGCATGGCACGGTCGTGGATTGGCACAGCAGCTGATGGGAGCGGTGAAAGCCACCGCGTTTGAGCTCGGAGGGCAGCAGCTGTGGCTGAGTGTCTGGGAGCACAACGCACGGGGGATCGCGTTCTACGGGAAGTGCGGCTTTCGCGACGTCGGCGGCACCGACTTCTGGATAGGATCCGATCGACAGACCGACCGCCTCATGGTCGCGAGAGTGCGTAATCAGGTAGACGCGTAAACGGGAACGGTGCGCGGGTACCCGCGACGGGATCATCTCTGACGTTTACGAACGCTGCCACTACGTTGTACGATTGGGGCGTCCGAACTCCGAGGGTCACCGGTGCGCTCACACGTGTTGCGGCCCCTTCTCGTGCTCGCGGCTGCGATTGCGCTGTCTGGTGTGAGGCTCGTCGCCCAATCGAACGAGCGACGCTACGACGTGTTTGTGGTTGGGGTTCGGGTGGCGGAGCTCACGATCAACGACCCGCCGGCCGTCGGCCTCAGCTCGATCAGGAAAAAGGGCATGGCGTCGAATCGCTGGTCGAGCGCACGCACCGCGCCGCGCTCGGCGGTCGGTTCCGATACGGCATTTCGGCTTTGGGGAGCGATCCGGGACGTGCCGGCCACCCTGGCCAGCATCGAGCGCATCGACTGGGACGCGCATGACCTGATCGCGTGGCCAAATCGCGCGTCGGTCTACGAACGTGTCCGCGGCGTCGAGGCACAGGTCGGCAGCGCGCGGCGCACAGGCATCCGCTGGAACAAGCAGGATGCCTCTCGACCCATGGATCTCATCCTGGGCACCGACAACACGCTCATCGCTGCCATCGACCCACGCGCCGACATCGTGATGGTCCGGCGCGGTTACGAAGCCTTCACGACCGTCGGCGCCTGGAACCGCCCCGACGTGTCACAAGCCAGATACGGCTACCGTGCGTTAGGCCGACAGATGATTCCCATGGCCGACGGTGTCCGGCTCGCCACGCTCGTCTATCTACCGGACGAGGGAGCCACCGGTCCGTTCCCGACCATCTTCGTCCGTACGCCATACGGCATTTCCGGACTCATCGACACGTACTGGCACTACGCAGCGCGTGGCTTCGCCGTGGTCCTGCAGGCGGCGCGCGGGACCAGCTACACCGACCCCGCGAACATGTCGGAAGGCGAGCTGGAGCTCATGGTCAACGAGCCGAGAGATGGGAAGGCCGCGCTCGAGTGGGTCACGAAGCAACCGTGGTCCGACGGCAAGATCTGCATGCAAGGCGGATCGTACGTTGCCTATACGCAATGGACGGCCGCGATGTCCGGCGATCCAGCGCTCAGGTGTCTCGTACCGGAATCGTCCATGGGCACTGCCTTCGCCGATCAACCCTACGTGGGTGGCGGCATGCTGGTGGGCATGGCGTACTACACGCTGTTCATGCACAACCGGAAGCTCCTCCCCGGGCGGACCTGGACCGAAGTGCTGGCGCATCGTCCCATCCTCGACCTGGACGTGTTCGCCACGGGAGGGAATATCCCAAACTGGGATAAGCAGGTGCTGAACGCGAGGAACGACGCGTACTGGCAGGGGCAGAACTGGCACCAGGCGCCGATCCGGCCCGACCTCGGCACGCTGCAGATCAGCGGCTGGTTCGACGACGACCTTCCCGGCACACTCAGCAACTGGTCTCTGATGCAACGCATCGGTAGCGCGCCACAGCGGCTGCTCCTCGGGCCGTGGAAGCATGGCTACAATGCGGACCGCATGCTCAACGGTTACCGCTACGGACTCGATGCTCTGCGAGACGATGTGTGGCTCATCAAGCAGCAATGGTACGATCACTTCCTCAAAGGGATCGACAACGCCGTGACGCGGACGCGCGTGGAGTATTTCGTCCTCGGAGACAATGCCTGGCGGACTGCGTCAGCCTGGCCACCGAAAGAAGTCGAGCTGCAGTCGTGGTACTTCCACGGTGATGGCCAGGCGAACCGGCTGTTCACGGCGGGCACGCTCGATAGGCGGGCTCCGTCGGGTGACGAGCCTCCGGAACGGTACCGATATGATCCGAAGAATCCGCCACCCAACTGGATGAGCTTCGAGCAGATGGAGCGGTGGGAAGACGTGCAGACGTTCCAGTGGGACATGAAGGACATCGAAGCCCGCCACGACGTCGTCACGTTCACGTCGGCACCGCTCGAGCGCGACCTCACGATCGCGGGCGACATCCTCGCAGTGCTGTACGCGTCGACGGACGTGGCCGATACGGACTGGTGGGTGCACGTTTCCGACGTGGATCCTGCGGGGCGATCGAACCGACTGACGCTAGGTTCCATTCGCGCCAGATTCCGCAACCTGGAGGACCCTCGCTTCCGGGGCCGTGGCTCGAACTTCGAGCGCGAAGAGCTTCTCAGCGGCAATCCGGCCGAGGTCGTGAAGCTCGAAATCGGCGTGAGGGGCGTCGCCAACACATTCAAGCGAGGTCACCGCATTCGCGTGGCCGTCATGAACGCCCTGGACAACTATACGTTTCCTAACTCGAACACCGGAGGCGACGAAGCGCGCGTGACGGAGACCGTGGTGGGCAGCATGGCCATTCATCACACCCGCCTGCATCCGAGTCACATCGTCTTGCCCGGCCTCCCACCCTGAACCCACCCGACGACGCGATCGCGACTCACGCGCGTGGTGTGGTCGGTACGTGCCGAGCCTAACTGCCGGAGTGGCGACGATTATCTTTCGGCCGCGAACCCGCAGAACGGCGCGAGCGGCCCCGCGCGCCTGCACACCGTCCGTCTTACCATGCAACTGCTCTGGTGGCTTTTCGGCGCTCTCGCTGTCGCGTTTGTCGCATATCTGGTGTACGGCATCTACCTGGCGGCGGTGCTCAAGTGGGAGGATGAGCAGACGGTGGGGCTTGCCTATTACGGACTGCCGCCGGCGGGACGCGCAGCGTTCAAGGAGAAACTTCGCACACACGCAAAGCGGTTGTCGCCGATCCTCCGCGTCAACGCGAAACTCGCCACGTTCGATTTTGCCCGCGTCCGCATTCAGTACAAGGGAGTGTCGGGACCGTCGGGGAGCTGCAGCGTGGAGAGTTTCAGCAGGGCAGCCGCCTACATCCCGCAGCCGGAAGATGTCTTCGTCGTCACGCAGATGAAATGCGGTACGACGTGGATGCAGCACGTGGTGTACGAGGTGCTGCATCGGGGGCACGGTGACCTGGTGGAGACGGGGCGGGCGATGTATGCAATCTCACCGTGGATCGAGGGGCGCAAGAGCGTGCCACTCGAACAGGCACCGCTCCTCGGCACGGAGCGGCCGTCCCGGGTGATCAAAACACATCTCCCAGCGCAACTGCTGCCGTTCGGTCGCGAAGCGAAGTACATCTACGTGGCGCGCCATCCCCTGTCGTGTTTTGCAAGCTGCATCGATTTTGTCGACACCAACGTGGGTGGGATGGCCCCTGAGCTCCCAGCGTTCGAGCACTGGTACACCTCGCCCGAGCTGATGTGGTGGGGGACGTGGACCGATCATCTGAAGGGCTGGTGGAATCGATCCACGACCGAGCCGAACGTGCTGTTCGTGTTCTTCGAGGACATGAAGAAGGATCTGGGCTCGGTCGTCCGGCGCGTGGCAGAGTTCCTCGGCATGCGGGGGCTGACGGACGGGGAAGTGGCCAACGTTGTCCGCAAGTGCGGGTTCGCCTATATGCAGGAGCACCAGGACAACTTCGAAATGCATCCACCGCACATCCTGCAGACGAACGCGGAGCTGTTCGTCGCCGGAACGGCGGACCGCTACAAGAACGTGCCGGCCGACATCCGGGCTCGCGTGGCGTCGTGGGTGGTGACGGAGATGCAGGGGAGCGACTTCCCGCTGGCCAGCGCGTATCCCGACGTGCTGTCGCAGGCGAAGGGCGAGCCCGCGCGATGATTCAAGCCGTCTCGGTGCTGGGTGCGCTTCTCATCCTCATCCCGTATGCGGCCAACCAGCTCGGTCGCATGGCCAGTACCTCGATCGCCTTTCAACTGCTGAACGCGATCGGCGCGTCGATGCTGACCATCATCGCGGTCATCGAATCGCAGTGGGGCTTCGTGCTGCTCGAGGGGACGTGGGCGACGGTGAGTGTTGTCGGGATGTTTCGCTTCAGAGGGCGACCGGTGGGGTAGGAGACTGATTCTGCCCGGTTGCTCGCCGGGTTCCCGACCCCGAAGTTGTAGATCCCCTCCGAGTCGAAGGACGTTCCCATGTTGCGTGTGAGCCTTCTTGTTGCGCTGACGAGCGCTACCGCCGGCCAGATCTCCGCGCAGGCCAAGCCCGTCAACGACCTGCCGAACCCGTACCAGACCATCGAAGGCTGGGCGAAGATGCCCGAGGGCAGGACGTGGGGGTCGACGAGCGCCGTGGACATCGACAGGGACGGGAAGAGTATCTGGGTCTTCGAGCGATGCGGTCAGAACTCATGCGCCGACTCTGACCTTCCGCCGATTCTCAAGTTCGACGAGAACGGAAAGTTGGTGAAATCGTTCGGGGCCGGGATGTTCATCTTCCCGCACGGCATCGACGTGGACCCTGACGGCAACGTGTGGGTGGTGGACTGTGCGTGCATCGGCCGCGCGCGGCCGGAGTCGCTGCCACCCAAGGGCCACCAGGTGTTCAAGTTCAGCCCCGACGGCAGGCTGCTGATGACGCTGGGGAAGGCGGGCGGCGGCCGCGACCCCGAGCATTTCTGGCAACCCAACGACGTCCTGATCGCGCCTAACGGGGACATTTTCGTCGCGGAGGGTCATTCGTCGCAAGCGGGGGCCAACGCACGCATCCTCAGGTTCGACAAGAGCGGCACGTTCATCAAAGCCTGGGGCAGCAAGGGCGCCGGAAAGGGCGAGCTGGACCAGCCGCACACCCTGGCGATGGATTCGAAAGCGCGTCTGTTCGTGGGCGACCGCAGCAACAACCGGATCGTGATCTACGATCAGGATGGCAACTGGATCGACGAGTGGTATCAGTTCTCACGCGCGAGCGGGATCTGGATCGACCGCAACGACGTGATGTACGTGACCGACTCGGAATCCGGCTCAGTGTCACGCACGCGGACCGACTGGAAGCGCGGCATTCGCATCGGGAGCGCCAAGGATGGGACGGTGCAGTACTTCATTCCCGATCCGGCCGAGAACCCGCCAAGCACGAGCGCGGCGGAGGGAATCGCGGTTGATGCGCGCGGGAATATCTATGGGGCGGAAGTGGGGCCCAAGGCGCTCAAGAGGTACGTGAGAAAGTAGACGTAGACGGGACGTTCGAGACGGGAGCGAAACGCGCAACGCACATTCCGCATGCGTCTCCTGTCTCCCGTCTACGACTTCACCGGGGCAAAGAACGATACCCCGCGGACGTTTTCGTCGACGCGGAGCGGCTCGCGCATGGACGGGAAGGCGCGCGCCGTGCAGTCGGAGCGCTCGCACAGCCGACAGGTGATTCCGATCGGCACCGCACTCTGCGGATTGTCGAGGTTCACCGCGTCGGCGTACACCAGCCGGCGCGCCTGATGGACGTCGCAACCTACGCCCACAGAGTAGAAGACTTCGGGGAACCGGAACGAACCGACGTCGCGACGGACAGTGCGCGCGATGGCGAGGACCATGTGGCCTTCCGGCAGTCGGGAGAGCTGGACGCGCACGCGCCCGGGTTGCGCGAACGCGCCGTGCACGTTCCAGAGTGAACAGAGTCCGCTGAACCTGGGGAAGCGAATACCCGCAGCGCTGAAGCGCTTGGAAATGTTCCCCGCCATGTCCACACGCAGCATGTAGAACGAGACGCCTTCCATCCCCGAGCGACGCAGGGTCGTCAGGCGGTGACAGGTCTGCTCCCAACCGACCCGAAAGCGATGGCCCAGGAGCTCGATATCGTATCGCTCCCGCTCCGCGGCCTGGAGAAACGTGCGATAGGGCATCAGGACCGCGCCCGCGAAATACCCGGCCAGCGATACGCGGCAGAGCTCACGAGCACCAGAGGCGGTGAGCAGCGGATCCCGGGCGAGCTCGTCGAGCGTGGTGGTCGCCGACAGGAGTCCAATCTGCTGGGCGAGCTGAAAGTTGCGCGAGCCGCGCCGCAACAGTTCAGACAGGTGAAGCTCGCCGCTCGCAGCCTCGAATCGACGTACGGCGCCTTGCATCTCTTCCACCGTCCGGACGCGCACCCGCACACCATGCTCCCGATCGAGATACCGCACGAGCTGTCCGAACAGATCTTCGCCGAGCAGCTGCGCGTCTGCCCACACACGCTCGGCGCGCTCCTCGAGGGCGGGGAAGTGATTGAGGTTGCGTTCAATGAAGTCGGACACCTGTTCCGACGCGAGCCGGACTCGATCCACGCCGCCGATCTCCGGCTGCTCGTTGAGCACCTGCGCGCCTAACGTCTCGAGCTCGGTCCGCGCGTCGACGTATCGCTGGTGCAGCTGCCGAAAGGCCCGGGCGATCGTGGGATGCGCCGTCACCAGGTCGCGGACCTCGCGCGCGGTGATACTTTGGTCTTCCAGGTGCGGATCGCTCAGCACTTCCATCAGCGCGGCGCTGAGCTGCGTGTCTTCTTCGCCAAACGTGCGCAAGTCGACATCGAGCACCCGCGCGAGCTTGAGCAGGAGCTCGGTCGTGACGGGTCGGCGGTCGTGCTCGAGCAGGTTGAGATAACTCGGCGACACTTCGAGGCGCAGGGCCAGATCCTTCTGGGCGAGGCCCTTGGTCATTCGGATGGACCGGAGGCGGGCACCGATCTTGATTGACATCCCGCTGCAACCTCCACGGCGAGGGCCGGTCGCAATTGACAGTCTTTACGGAATTACACGCGTTTTTGTAGCATGAGTTTACACGAACCAGATCTTTACCGCCATAGGAAGGAACTTCCGTTGCTGAAAGTGTGAAAGTTGTCAATGGTTTCGTCCCGCCATCTGGCGAGAACCGGGAGGACTCGAGCAATGACATCTGCGGCTATGGTGGAACGCCGGATCCCTGCAGGAGTGAATGTCACCGCGCTGGAAGCGGGTGACGCGTCGGGTGTTCTGTCCCGCGACGCCCTGGAATTCGTGGCCAATCTGACCAGACAGTTCAGGCCCGGGCTCCGTGCAGCCCTGGCGCGCCGCGAACTACGCCAGCGATCGCTCGCTGCGGGCGGCTCCCTGGGCTTCCTGCCCGAGACCGCCTCGATCCGGCACAACCGGACGTGGAGTGTAGCGGCCGCACCGCGAGACCTTGTCGAACGAAAGGTCGAGATCACCGGACCGGTGGACCGAAAGATGATGATCAACGCCCTCAATTCGGGGGCCGATGTCTTCATGGCCGACTTCGAGGACGCGACGGCGCCGACCTGGGAGAACGTCGTCCGCGGTCAGCGCAACGTTGCCGACGCCGTGCGCGGAACGATCACGTACGACGATCCTGGCACCGGCAAGGCGTATCGCCTCGGCACGCGGCTCGCGACGCTGATCGTTCGCCCACGGGGTCTCCACCTGGTGGAACGGCACCTCATCGTCGACGGCAGTCCGGCACCGGCGAGTTTGGTGGACTTCGGGCTCTTCTTCTGGCACAACGCCCACGCGCTGGTCGCCAGAGGCTCTGGTCCCTATCTGTACCTTCCCAAGCTCGAGAGCCACCTCGAGGCCCGGCTCTGGAACGACGTCTTCGTTGCCGCGCAACGAGCCGCCGGACTGCCACGCGGCACGATTCGCGCAACCGTACTCATTGAAACACTGCCGGCGGCGTTCGAGATGGAGGAGATCCTCTATGAATTGCGCGAGCACGCATCGGGGCTCAACTGCGGCCGGTGGGACTACATCTTCAGCAGCATCAAAACGCGCCGTCACGATCCCGCGGCCGTCTACCCGGACCGCGCACAGGTCACCATGGCCCAACCGAGCATGCGGGCCTACAGCCGGTTGTTGATCGAGGTCTGCCACCGGCGCGGGGCGCATGCCATCGGTGGAATGAGCGCATTCATTCCGGTCAAGGACGATACGTCCGCCAACGAGCGTGCGTTCACTCAGATTCGCGCAGACAAACTGCGAGAAGTTACCGATGGGCACGACGGGACCTGGGTCGCGCACCCGGCGCTGGTGAGCATCGCCCGCGAGGTGTTCGACGCGCAGGTCGCGGGGCCGCATCAGATCGATCGCGAGCGTCCTTCCCCCGGCGTCGCTGCCGCCGATCTCCTGGCCATCCCCCAGGGCGCGCGCACCGAAGCGGGCCTTCGGCAGAACGTGCGCGTCGGTATCCGGTACATCGAGGCCTGGCTGCGCGGCGTCGGCGCCGTGCCGCTGTACAACCTCATGGAAGACGCGGCGACCGCCGAGATCTCCCGAGCGCAGGTGTGGCAATGGATGCACCATCACGTGCCCCTCGAGGACGGCACGCTGCTGTCCCCCGCGTTGCTGCGGATGGTGATCGACCAGGAGATGGCCAAGGTGCGCGTCGAGCTAGGCGCCGAGGCCTTCGCCACCGGTCGCTTCTCCGAGGCTACACAGCTCTTCGAATCGCTGGTCATTGCCGACAGCATGCCCGACTTCCTCACGACGCTCGCGTATCAGCACCTGGCATAGTGACAGCTGGTCCAGGTCTTTCTCCCGTCAAATACCTCATCTCCACGGCTCATGATCACGATCGCCCCGACTCTCGACGTGCACCCCGGACCGGTCGGCGCCGCCGGCCGTTGGAACGGCGTCACTCGACCCTACAGTCGCGCAGATGTCCAGCGTCTCCGCGGGACCGTGCACATCGAGTTCACGCTCGCTCGTCTTGGCGCCGAACGCCTGTGGGAACTGCTCACCACGCGTGAGTACGTGAAAGCCCTCGGTGCATTGACCGGAAATCAGGCCGTGCAGCAGGTGCGCGCGGGGCTCGAAGCCATCTATCTGAGCGGATGGCAGGTCGCGGCCGACGCGAACCTTTCCGGACACACGTATCCCGACCAGAGCCTGTATCCGGCCAACAGCGTACCTAACGTGGTCCGCCGCATCAACCAAGCACTGTTGCGAGCGGATCAGATCGAAAGCGCGGAAGGGCGCGCGGGAGAGCGCCAGTGGATGGCGCCCATCGTGGCCGACGCCGAAGCGGGGTTCGGCGGCCCGCTCAACGCCTACGAGCTGATGCGCGGCATGATCGAGGCCGGGGCCGCGGGTGTGCACTTCGAAGACCAGCTTGCATCGGAGAAAAAGTGCGGACACCTGGGTGGCAAGGTCCTCGTCCCGACATCGCAGTTTGTTCGTACACTGATCGCGGCACGCCTGGCGGCCGACATCGCCAACGTGCCCACCGTGCTCGTGGCGCGCACCGATGCGGACAGTGCGCGGCTGCTCACGAGCGACATCGATGCGCGCGACGCCGAGTTCTGCACCGGCGAGCGCACACCCGAGGGTTTCTACCGGACTACCGGCGGGCTCGATTGCGCCATCGCGCGCGGCCGCGCCTACGCGCCGTACGCTGACCTCATCTGGTGCGAGACTTCGACGCCCGACCTCGCCGAAGCCAAACGATTTGCAGAAGGCGTGCACGAGCAGTATCCGGGCAAGATGCTGGCCTATAACTGCTCGCCGTCGTTCAACTGGAAGCAGAAGCTCGATGCGCACACGATCGCCAGGTTCCAGCGAGAGCTCGGCGCCATGGGCTACAGGTTCCAGTTTGTGACCCTCGCCGGCTTCCACGCCCTCAACTACGGGATGTTTCAGCTCTCGCGGGACTACGTGGCGCGGGGGATGGCTGCCTATTCGGAGTTGCAGGAAGCGGAGTTCGCCGCCGAAGTGGACGGGTACACGGCCACGAAGCACCAACGCGAGGTCGGGACCGGGTATTTCGACGAGATCACCCAGGTGGTGGCTGGCGGCTCGGCTTCCACGGTGGCGCTCTCTGACTCGACCGAGGCGCAGCAGTTCCACTAGAGGACGCCGGGACGCCGGGGCGCCCGGACGCACGCCACGCCAGAACCCGAACGTGGGGCCGCCAGCCAGCCAGGCTGGCGGTCCCGTTTTTTTGCCCTTCCGTCACCCCTCCGCACACACCTCGCGCAACGCTCTACCGTGAACCGATCGTTGGACAGTAGGTTGAGCGTTGCGGTGATCCGGGGCGAGCGAAGACCGGGCCCCGTGCGTTATGGCGATGGGTTCCGGTAGCCCAACGAGCCCCGCCAGCGTTTCCGCTCACACGACCGGCCAGGAGCGTCCATGAAGGTCTCATTCAGGGTCAACGGCAGACCCGCCAACGTCGACGTCGCGCCCGACATGCCGTTGTTGTGGATTCTCCGCGATGTGCTCGACCTCAAGGGCACCAAGTACGGCTGCGGCGTTTCCCAATGTGGCGCCTGCACCGTGCAGGTGAAGGGGGTCGCGACCAAATCCTGTCAGCTGCCCGCGTCAAAGCTCCAGGGCGCGGACGTCACCACGATCGAAGGCCTCTCTCCCGACGGTGGGCACGCCTTGCAGCGGGCATGGGAAGAGTTCGACGTCCCGCAGTGCGGCTACTGTCAGGCTGGCCAGATCATGTCGGCGGCCGCGCTGCTGGCCAGGAAGCCCAGGCCTACCGATGCGGATATCGACGCGGCGATGAACGGCAACCTGTGCCGGTGTGGAACCTACACACGCATCCGCGCCGCCATTCACCGTGCGGCAGGGAACACCGCGACCGATGCAGCGGGTGGGCGGTCGGGCCGCCCCGGCGACGCCAACCCGTAACCGGAGATCCCCATGACCACGACATTCCGCGCCGACCGCCGTGAGTTCCTCCGCGTCAGCGCCATCGCCGGCGGCGGATTGCTGCTGGCAACGTACGCAGAACCGTTAGGCGCGGTCGAGGCATTCGCATCGACCGCTACGAAGCCGCTCGCCGAGACGGCGCTCAATGCGTTCGTCCGCATGACGCCCGACGGCATCGTGACGATCATCGCCAAGAATCCGGAGATCGGACAGGGCGTCAAGAACATGCTTCCGATGCTCATCGCCGACGAGCTGGACGTCGAGTGGAAGAACGTCCGAATCGAACAGGCCGATCTGGACACGACGAAGTTCCAGGGCCAGTCGGCTGGCGGGTCCACGGCAACACCCAACAACTGGCTGCCGATGCGACGCGTGGGTGCCGCGGGCCGGGCGATGTTCGTCACGGCGGCAGCGCAGGCATGGGGGGTGCCGGAGACCGAGTGCACGACGGCGGCGGCCACGGTGCTCCATGTGGCCAGCAACCGGAAGCTGGCCTACACCGAGCTGCTCGCGAAAGCGGCAGCCGTGCCGCCACCGGCGCTGGAAAGCGTGAAGCTCAAGCAACCCGCCGAGTGGACGATCATCGGCAAGAGCACGAAGGGTGTCGACATCCCGGAGATCGTGACGGGCAAGCCGTTGTTTGGCATCGACGTCAGTGTTCCCGGCATGCTCTACGCGGTGTACCAGAAGTGTCCGGTGTTCGCCGGCAAGGTCGCGAGCGCGAACCTGGACGAGATCAAGGCGATTCCCGGCGTCAAGCATGCGTTCGTGATCGAAGGGACGAACAACCTTGCCGGCCTGGTCGCCGGCGTCGCCATCGTGGCCGACAGCTGGTGGACCGCCAACTCGGCGCGCAAGCAGCTCAAGGTTACGTGGAACGAAGGCACGACGGTCTCGCAGAGCAGCCAGGGTTTCCAGCAACAGGCCGAGGCACTGGCGAAGACAGCGCCGCAACGGACCCTGCGTAAAGACGGCGATCCGGATGCGGCGTTCGCCAGCAGCGCCAAGGTGGTGAAGGCGGCGTACTTCTATCCGTTCATTTCTCACGCGCCTCTCGAGCCGCAGAACTGCACGGCGCACTTCGCGAACGGCAAGATGGAGATCTGGTGCCCGAGCCAGACGCCGGCCGGTGGTCGCGCGCTGGTGTCACGCACGCTGAGCATTCCGGAAGAGAGCATTACGATCCATCTCACGCGCATGGGTGGGGGCTTCGGCCGGCGCCTTTACAACGAGCCGATGGTGGAAGCAGCGGCGATCGCGAAGGAAGTCGGCGTGCCCGTCAAGCTGCTCTGGACGCGCGAGGACGACATGCGGTATGACCAGTACCGCGCGGCGGGCTGGCACTACTTCACCGGTGCCGTCGACGCGAGCGGGAAGCTGGTGGGGTGGCGCGATCACTTCATCTCGTTCGGCGAGGGCGAACGCTTTGCGCCGAGCGCCGGGATGGGTCCGACCGATTTCCCGGCGCGCTTCGTCCCGAACTTCGCGCTCGATACGTCGGTCATGCCGTTAGGCGTTCCGACCGGCGCCCTCCGAGCGCCCGGGAGCAACGGGATCGCCTACGCTGTGCAGTCGTTCATCGATGAAATGGCCGAGGCGGCGGGAAAGGACCCGCTGCAGTTCCGCCTCGACCTGCTGGCAACACAGGCTGTGGCGGACCCCGCCCCAGCCGCCGGCCAGCAGCAGGGCCCGCCCCCCGGTCTCGACGCCGCTCGCATGCGCGGCGTCCTCGAGCTGGTACGCGAGAAGTCCGGATGGGGCACCAGGCAGCTGCCCAGGGGGACGGCCATGGGGGTCGGCTTCCACTTCTCGCATCGCGGCCACTTCGCCGAGGTCGTGCAAGCGACCGTGTCGAAAGACGGCGAGATCAAGGTCGACAAGGTCTGGGTCGCGGGCGACATCGGATCGGTGGTGATCAACCCCAGCAACGCCGAGAACCAGACGCAAGGCGCCGTACTCGACGGGATCGCCGAAGCGTTAGGCCAGGAGATCACGATCGAGAACGGTCGTGCCAAGCAGAGCAACTTCAACGACTTCCCGCTGATTCGCCTCAAGGAATCGCCCCCGGTGGAGGTGCACTTCCTGAAGACGGAGTTCGCACCGACCGGACTGGGCGAGCCGGCGCTGCCGCCCGTCGTTCCGGCGTTATGCAGCGCGATCTACGCGGCTACGGGCAAGCGGGTGCGCTCGTTGCCGTTGTCGAAGCATGATCTGAGCTGGAAGTAGTCTCGAGACGGGAGACGGGAGAACGGCACTCGCGGACATGGGTGCCGTTCTACGTCCAGGCCCACGTCGTCCTGCATCGCAGGTCTCTGCGCCTGGCGTCGCGTCCGAACTCTGACGCGGTCTGTTCAATCATGACGGCGTCGCGTCGAGGGACCGCAGACCGCAGTTCGCAGGTGCGTGCATGCAGATCAATGTGTTGCGCTGTCGGCCCTCTATCGCCGCACAAACCGGATGTTGCGTACACGGCCAGCCTCGATCGTGAACGCGGTCACCTGCTGACCCGCGCCGCGTTCAAAACGAAAGCCGAGTCCTGCTGCTCGAAAGCCGCCACCCGTGGCCGATGTCAGCGGATCGGAACGACCAAGGGGACGATCGACCACGAGCTTCCCCCCGTCCAGGCGGATCGTGTACGTCGCGTCCACTTCCTCGCTGTAGTACGAGCCCACCAGCGTCGCATCATTCACCGGCGCTCCGGGCGGCTGCGGTACCGGCTGGTCGCCGCCCATGGAGGTCCGCGGCTCTGCGGCCTTCATCTTGTCGCCTAGGAACTGGTCGGCGATCTGATACGCGATCGCCCCGGGATTGATGTTGCCGAGGTTGCATTGGACCAGTACGGTGAACCGCTGATCCGGGAAGCGCAGGATTTCCGCGCGGTACCCCATGAGCGCGCCCCCGTGCTCCGTGATGCGTAGCCCACGATACGTCGTCACATTGTTGCCGAAGGCGTAGGTCAGCGTGTCGCCTTTGTTCAACACGCCACGCGTGTGGATCAGCCGGTGCAGCGCGTCGCCGCCGACCTTCTTCGTGTAGTAGTTCTCGTCCCATTTCCGGAGGTCATCGAGCGCGGTATACAGCCCACCGGCGCCGATCTTGTCGAAGTTCTGGATGTAAGAGATACGAAACCCGCCCTTCCCGTCGGGTTCGTAACTCATCGCCCGCTGCTTCATGATGTGGCCCGGATCGTCGTGGAAATGCGTTCGCGTCATGCCTAACGGCTGGAAGATCGCCGAGTCGGCGAACTCGCGTAGGGACCTGCCCGTCACGCGCCTGATGAGCTGCGCCATCAGGAAATACCCGGAGTTGCTGTAGAGAAAGTCTTCGCCCGGTACAAAATTGAGCTCCTTCTGCCGCGCGATGAGCGCGACCGCCTGGGCGTCGGTAAACACGTCCTCGAGGCGCAGGCCGCCGAGGCTCATCAGCGTGTAGACGTCGCGGATCCCACTGGTGTGGTGCACGAGGTGCCGTACCGTGATCGGCCTGCCATAATCACGCATCTCGGGGAAGTACTTGCGGACATCGTCGTCCAGGCCGATGCGCCCGCCAAGTGCGAGAAGACCAATGCTGGCGGCAGCGAACTGCTTGGAATCGGAACCGACGTAGTAGACCATGTCGGGTCCGTTGGGGAGGCCGTAATCCAGATTCGCCGAGCCATAGCCTCGCTGGTAGAGGAAGGCTCCGTTCTGCAGAATCCCCAGCGCGCAGCCGGGGGAATCGGCGCGATTCCACTGGGAAAAGAGGCGATCCACCTCGGGCCGCGCAGGTGGCGATTGCGCGACCGACGTGGCGAAGGGAAGAACGGCGCCTCCGGCGGAGGTGAGCATGAGACGCGCCATCTGACGTGCAAAGCGTGACTTTCTCATTGGAGTCTCGGTGAAGGAGGTGCAATCATCACGAACGCATTCACACTGTCGAAGAGGGATCTGTCTGTGTCAGCGCGCTCGGCGCCAGGCGTCGGACGATCATCCCCATGCCCCACGCCACGCCCATGATGATCAGCGCGAGCATGGCAAAGCGCATCGTGGCAATCGCCAGCGATACGTCCCACGTGGGCAGCGACCACTGATACTCACGCAGCGCGCTCGCGCGCACCGTCATCCAGTGCCAGGCGGTGTGCGCAACAAGGGCGGACAAGAGGATCGTGCCCATCCGCTCGTGCACCACGCGGCGAAACGCCCAGGCAAGCACCGGAACCGCCACCGCGACGACGAGCAGCTGACCAAGCTCCACGCCCACGTTGAACGCCAGCAGCGACGTCAGCAGGTGAGAACCGGCAAACTGCATCGATTCGCGCAGTGCGAACGAAAAGCCAAAGCCGTGGACGAGCCCGAAGCCGAACGCCATCATCCACCGATGCTCCATCTTCGCGCCGACGATATTCTCGAACGCCATGTAGACGATGGAGAGCGCGATCAGCGCCTCGATCAAGGGCGGGAACCAGAGCGCATCGGGGGCGAGGCCCGCGGCGGAGGCGATCAGCGTGATCGAATGTGCGACGGTGAATGCGGTCACGATCGCCACCAGTGGCCGGAGGCGGCGCACCGGGATCACCAGACAGAAGACGAACAGCAGGTGATCCAGCCCGTCGAGAATGTGCTCGAACCCTAACGCGACGAACCTTCCCGCGGCCTGGAGCCATCCGGGGTCGAGCCGAACGAGCCCGGGGTCACCGTTGAACTGGAATGCGCGCTCCGGTGCGCCAGGCGGCAGGAAGCGCAGCACGGTGACGGTCTGCATGCCGAGGCGCGACAGCGAAGGCGCGATCGAGAAGCGTGCACTATCCGACGAGATCGGATACTCGAACAGTACGTCGAGCATCGCCTGCTGCCACGGGATCTCCAGCTCCGCGGAGAGCGGCGTGCTTTGCACATGGCGCAACGCGTCGGCGAATGATTCGAACGAGCGATCCGACGGAAGCGACGCCCGCACTGCAGCGAGTCGCTCGGCTCCCAGCTCGCGGTCACCCTCGTACATGCTGATGTAGTCGGCAAGCCAGAGTCTGGCAGCGTCGCGCAGCGCCTGGTCGGCGCGGGCGAGGTCGAGATACCCCGCCCCTCGCAGCGGGAACTCCATGTCGCGCATGGCGCCAAGCGGGACGCGCATCAGCAGCTGAAGGGTGCTGCCGTGGGGTCTCACGATGGCGAGGATCGTCACGCGGCTGGGGACTTCGTGCGCGGCGGCCGATGGGCTGCAGAGCAGCCCCGCCGCGAGCAGCAACGAGGCGGCGACGGTCCGCGGGCGATGCCCAGCGGCTCGCACTCTCAGCGCGTTTTCCAGCTGTACTGACACGCTCTGGACGGGGCTGATTCCGGGGGGTTAGTTAGGACGACTGTCGATGGCCGGTGGGCCGACGATAATAGCGTCGTGTCACGCACGGCGCACGACAAGAGCTCGGGAAGTCCGACTCTCCCCTTCGATTGGAGATCTGGCATGACGGGACGACGCAAGGTGCTGACCGGGGTGGCGTTGGTGGGAGCCATCGTGGCACTTGGCGTGGGACAGGCGCGACTGCAGGCGGCGTCGCAGAACCAGCAGGTGCAGGCCCCGCGTTTCGAGGTCGACCCGATGTGGCCCAAGCCGCTGCCTAACCACTGGATCCTCGGCTCCGCGATCGGGGTGGGGGTCGATTCCAAGGACCACGTCTTCATCATCCACCGCGGTGACTCGACGCTCAACCAGCGGACTGAGGCTGGTGGTGGGGGTGCCAACCCTATCGGCGAGTGCTGCGTCGCGGCACCGCCGATCCTCGAGTTCGATCCCGAGGGCAACCTGGTGAACTCGTGGGGCGGACCGGGACAGGGCTACGACTGGCCGGCGTCCAACCATGGGATCTCGATCGATCACAAGGACAACGTGTGGATCGGCGGGAACGGTGGCGGCGACTCGCACATTCTCAAGTTCACTCACGACGGCAAGCTCCTGGCGCAATTCGGTCAGACCAAGCAGGCGGTGAACAGCAGCAGCACCACCAGCTTTGGGCGGGTGGCCAAGATCTCGTTCGATCCGGCGGCGAACGAGGCCTACCTCGCCGACGGCTACGGCAACAAGCGTGTAGCCGTGGTCGACATGAACACCGGCGCCGTCAAGCGCTTCTGGGGTGCGTACGGCGAGGCGCCCAAGGACACGAACATGGGTCCATACAACCCGGACGCTCCGCTGATTCGCCAGTTCCGGAACCCGGTCCACTGCGCCGATCCGTCGAACGACGGTCTGGTCTACGTGTGTGATCGGCCTAACGATCGCATTCAGGTGTTTCAGAAGGACGGCAAGTTCGTGAACGAGGTGCGGATTGCGCCGAGAACGCGCGGCGACGGGTCGGTGTGGGACATCGCCTTCTCCCGCGACCGGGATCAGAAGTACCTGTACCTGGCCGACGGCAAGAACGAGAAGATTTACGTGATGGACCGGAAGTCGCTGCAGATTCTCACGCAATTTGGCGATGGCGGGCGACAGCCCGGACAGTTCTTTGCGGTGCACAGCATCGCGACCGACTCCCGAGGGAACATCTACACCACCGAGACCTACGAGGGAAAGCGCGTGCAGAAGTTCGCCTACAAGGGACTCGGCATGGTAGCGAGAAACCAGGGCGTGCCGTGGCCAGGGAAGCGGTAGGCCGGAGCGCGACCGCGTAGGGAGCTCCAGCGCAGGCACAGACCGATGCGACTCGCTCTCTGCTTCGCCCTCGTCGCCGCGTTAGGTTGCGGAGGTTCGCCCGCGCCCGAACCTGCGGCGGAACGTCCGAAGCGCTACGAGGATCTCACCGCGTTGTTCACGGATTGGCGGGAGTTCCAGCGTCCGCCATCGATCAATGGCGTGCCGGACTACACGGCCGGTGCCATGACCGCCCAGCACGAGGCGCTCGCCAAATGGATCCAGCGGCTCGCGGCGTTCGATACGACGGGCTGGAGTGTCCCTCAGCAGGTCGACTACCATATCGTCCGCGCCGAGATGAACGGGCTGGATTTCGACCATCGCGTGCTCAAGCCGTGGGTCAACAATCCGGCCTTCTACGTGACCTTTTTCCCATCGGAAAGCGACCAGCCCGCGCGGGAAGGTCCGTTCGCGCAGGGGGCGATCGAGCTGTGGAGCTATCCCCGACCCCTGTCCGCGGACGCGACGGCCCGCGTGGATTCGGGACTCCGGACCATTCCATCATTGCTGCAGCAGGCCCGGACCAATCTCACCGGCAACGGCGCCGACCTGTGGGAGTACGGCTCGAGGAGCATGAAGGAGCAGAGCGGGGACATCGGTGCTTTCCTTGAATCGTTAGGTGACGGAGATGGCGCGCTCAAGTCGAGCGCGCAGGCGGCGAAGGACGCCACTGACGCATTCGCGTTCTGGCTCGACTCGATGTCGACCTCGAGGACCGGTCCCTCCGGTGTGGGGCGCGATCACTATGACTGGTACTTGAAATACGTGCAGCTCCTGCCCTACACCTGGCAGGATGAAGTCACGTTGATGGAGCGTGAGCTGTGGCGCGCGTGGGCCTACCTGGCGCTCGAAGAGAAACGGAACCAGGGACTGGCTGCCCAGTCGCTCGTCTCGAGTGAGGCCGAACACGCGAGACGCTTCAACGACGCCGTGACGAGGTACGTGGCGTTTCTGAAGTCGAAGGATCTGATCTCCGTCGCCGAGTACATGGATGCGCGGCTCCGTGCGCGCATCGGCCGGTACAGCACGGGACGGCGCGAGTTCTTCACCGAGGTAGACTATCGCGACCCAATGGTCATGCGCACGCACGGCTTCCACTGGTTCGACAAGGGTGCGATGGCGAGCGGCTACGGGAACCCGATCCGCAACGGCCCACTGCTCTACAACATCTTCAACAACCGGACCGAGGGACTGGCCACGGGATGGGAAGAGATGATGATGGGGGCCGGGATGTTCGACCGGCAGCCACGGTCGCGCGAGCTCATTCTCGTGCTGCTGGCCGAACGCGCCGCGCGCGCGTTGGGCGATCTCCGCATGCACTCCAACGAGTGGACGTTGGAGGAGGCCGCAACATTCACCTCGGCCAACACTCCTCGTGGATGGCTGAGCCTCGAGGGCAACCTCGTGCGGGGAGAGCAACACCTCTACCTGCAACAGCCTTCGTACGGCGTGAGCTACGTCATCGGCAAGATCGAAGTCGAGCGCCTGATGCAGGCACGCCTGCGGCAGCTGGGCGACTCGTTCAGCGTCGGGCGGTTCATGGACGAGCTCACCGCCGCCGGTCAGATCCCCATCTCACTCCTGCGGTGGCAGATGACCGGGGAGCTGACGCCCGACCTGAAGAGGATGCTGACACCCTAGGCAGGGCCGCCATTCTTCACCGAGGACCTCGATGCCTCTCGTTCCGAAGCTCACCCAGCGTCGCACCGTGCTCGCCGTCCTGTTCGTCTGGCCGGCCGTCTCCGCCGGCCAGCCGGGGGGCGGGCCGCCGCCGCCGGTGTCCGCCAATCCGCGCTTTCAGTATGTCGGGCCCAACCCTGCCGGCCGGATCTCGGCCGTGGCGGGGATTCACGGCGATACGACGACGTACTACATCGGTGCTGCATCTGGCGGCGTGTGGAAGACGACCGACGGCGCGCGCACCTTCGCCCCGATCTTCGATGACCAGCCATCGCAGGCCATCGGTGCGCTGGCCGTGGCCAGCTCCAACCCGCGCATCGTCTGGGCCGGCACCGGGGAGGCATGGGCGATCCGGGACAGCGACGTGATGGGCGACGGGATCTACAAGTCCACAGATGCCGGGGCGACGTGGCAGCACATGGGGCTCACCGAGACGGGACGGATCGGCAGGATCATCATTCATCCTTCCAACTCGGACATTGTGTTCGCCTGCGCGCTCGGCAGGGCGACCGGCCCCCAGGAGGAACGCGGCGTGTACCGCACCCTGGACGGCGGTGCTACCTGGCAACGCGTGTTGTTCGTCAATCCCAATACCGGGTGCTCCGGCCTCGACATCGACGCTCGCGATCCCAGAGTGCTGTTTGCCGGCACGTGGGAAGTGGTCATGCACACGTGGGCGATGTTCAGTGGCGGCGAGGGCAGCGGCGTGTACGTCTCGCGAGATACCGGCACCACCTGGACCAGGCTCGACGCCGGATTGCCGAAGTCACCTGTCGGTAAGATCGACGTCGCCGTTGCACCGTCGAACTCGAAGCGCCTGTATGCGCTGATTCAGACGGCGAATCAGGGCTCGCTCTGGCGCTCGGATGACGGGGGGACGGTGTGGAAAACAGTGAGCTGGGACCGTCGCCTGATCGGGCGGGCGGGGTACTACATTCGCGTCGACGTCAATCCGGTCAACGATCTGGAAGTCATCGTCGCGAACAGTTCGCTGCATCGCTCCCTCGACGGTGGTGAGACGTTCCCGATCGAGGGCGGAGGGTGCGGCGACTGCCACGACATCTGGATGGACGCGCGCAATCCGAGTCACTGGGTCGTGACCGGTGACGGGGGTGCGGGGATCACGCGCAACCACGGGCAGGCCTACACCCAGTTCACGCTGCCCATCGGGCAGATGTATCATGTCGCGGTCGACGCACGCACACCGTACTGGATCTACAGCAATCGACAGGACTGCTGCACGATGCGCGGCCCGAGCGATCGACCCGTGCCCGTGCCTAACGTCCCGGGCCTCGCACCGCGCCCGACCGGAGGCGGTTTCGGAGGCGGTGGCGGGTTTGGCGGCCCACCCGCGGTCAGTGCCTGGGAGCAGTCACTCGGCGGATGCGAAAGCGGCTTCACCCTGCCGGTGCTCAGCAACCCGGACGTCATCTGGGCCACCTGCTACGGCAACACGGTGACTCGTTATGACGCGAAGATCGGTAGAGCGCGTCACGTGAGTCCGTGGTTCCATTACCTCGATTCGCCGCCCGCCGATGCCAAGTACCGCTGTCACTGGACGCCGCCGCTCGCCATCGATCCGTTCGATCACAACACCGTGTACTACGGCTGCCAGGTGATCTTCAGGACGACCAACGCCGGTCAGTCGTGGACGGTGATCAGTCCCGATCTGTCCACGCAGGATCCGGCTCGCATCGCGTTCTCGGGCGGCATCATTGGCGACAATCTGGGGCAGTTTTACGGGGAGGTCGTATTCGCCATCGCGCCGTCGGAGGTGCAGCGCGGACTCATCTGGGCCGGGACCAACGATGGCCTCATCTGGCTCACACGCGATGGCGGGAAGACCTGGAACAACCTCACCAAGAACGTGACCGGGCTCAAGGAATGGGGCACGATCCGCCGCATAGAACCGTCACGGTTCGACCCCGGCACCGCGTATGTCGCCGTGGACTATCATCTCATGGATGACCGACGTCCGTTCATCTACCGGACCACGGACTACGGAAAGACCTGGTCGCGGATCAGCGACGGGCTCCCCAGCGTACATCCGCTCGACTATGTGCTGAACGTTGCCGAGAATCCCAACCGCAAGGGAATGCTGTTCGCGGGGACCGGGCACGGATTCCACTATTCGCTGAACGACGGGACGACGTGGACGCAGTTCAAAGACGGATTGCCGGCGGCACCGGTGACCTGGATCGTGGTGCCAACGCTGCAGCATGACGTCGTAGTGTCGACCTACGGACGCGGCCTCTACGTGTTGCGCGACATCACATCGATCGAGCAGCAGGACAGAGTGTCCGCGGACGCGCCCATGCACCTGTACGAGCCTCGCGCCGGCGTCCGCATGGGACGCAGCGGCAGCGCTGACTTCACCGTGATGCTCAGAAACGCCCCGAGAGACTCGCTCACGCTCGAGATCATCGATTCGACCGACCGGGTGATTCGCACGAGTCGTCTCGCTGGTCGCGCTGGTCTCAATCGGGTGACCTGGGACCTGCGCTACGACGCGCCGAAGCAGGTCGCGTTGCGCACCATTCCGCCCGACAATCCGAAGATCTGGGAGGAGGCGCGGTTCAAGGGGAAGGAGACGCGCCCCGTCATCCACTGGGGGATTCAAGGGCCGCAGCGCACGGGACCGATCGGAGCGCCAGGCACCTATACCCTGCGACTCACGGCGGATGGACAGGCGCAGACTCGCGCGTTCAAAGTGGTGAAGGACGCCGCCGTGACGAGCAGCGAGGCCGACGTGCGGGCCTCGACCCAGATGCAGATCCAGATTTACAAAGACATCAACGAGTCGGTGGACATGATCAACCGGCTGGAGGTCCTGCGCAAACAGGTCGAGGATCAGATCAAGGCGAACGAGCGGAAACCCGACGTGATCGCGCCGCTGCGGGAGCTCGACCGGAAGATGTGGGATGTGGAAAACATCTTGCTCTCGCGGACCGACGTACACAGCGACGACAAGTGGTACGTGGAGCGGTATCGCGTGTACATGAATCTGATCTGGCTTGCCGGCGAGGTGGGAACGGGTGCGGGTGACGTGGCGGGAGGCGCCGACTTCAGGCCTACAGACGCGCAGCATGCCGTGCTGGCCGAGATCCAGAAGGAGCTGAACGCGGCGCGCGTAGCATACAAACGGCTCATGGAGACGGAGATCAGGGCCTTCAACGAGGCCATGGGCGGCAAGGTCACCGTCATCATGGACCCTTAGCGCGCCACCACGCGAGGGACGTATGCCACGCCATCCGGGGTGCTTCCGACCTCCAGGTGACTCACGATCGCGCGACGCGCCACGTCGACGATGGCCACGCGCCCCTGCTGGCTCAGGGACAGGAACGCATAACGAGCATCGGGGGTGAGTGTGATCCCCTGGGGTCCGGCGCCCGGCAGGGACAGGCGACCCAGCTCGCGGCGGCTGGCTCGCTCCACGAATCGCAGCGTCTCACCCCGGTAATCGGGGAGCAGCACTGTCGCGGCATCGGGGGTGAACAGCACCCGATACGGCCAGCCGAAGCCTTCGGCAGCGGTCATCACCAACCCTGACGCGACATCGATCGCGCTCACCTTGCCGGTCGCGTTGCTTCCCACCCATACCTCGCGGCCGTCCGGCGTAACATTGATCGCCTCGGGCTGCGCCGGCACGTCGAAGCGTCGCAGCGACACGCCCGCGCGGAGGTCGAGCTCCGAGACGGTGTTGCTCCCGATGTTGCCGGTGAAGCCGCGCGAACCGTCCGCCATCACACCCACCATGTGTGAGCCCGCCTGCTCGGTATCGATCGCCTTCACGATGGCGCCAGTCACCACGTGAACGACGATCACGGCCCGGTTGGTCTCGGAAGTGACGGCCACGAGCGTGTCGCCGGGGAGAAACACGACGCCGTGCGGTCGTCGATAGACTCCCAGGTCGATGGTGCGGGCAACCTCGCGCTTGCCAAGATCGATCACCGTCAGCGTGTTGCCGGGACTCTGCGCGCCATAGTCGGTGACCACGGCAACACTCCCGTCCATCGCGGCGACGACCTCGTGTGGCCCGTTGCCCGTCGGCACCGTCGCCAGCACGCGCCCGCTCGCCACGTCGATGATGGTGGCGGTCGCCGGAGTCTTGTTGGTGACGATCAGCGTGCCGCGAATGGAGGACTGCTGGGCGTGCGCGGTGGCCGCAGCGAGCGCGGTCACTCCGAGGGCGAGCCGGTGCAGCTTCATCGTCATCAGGGGAGGTATGTCGGGCGTACGAAAGCGCGACGGCCGCTCATTGTCCACTATGCCGATGACCATCCACGCCGTCCTGCCACCAGCCGTCTTCGGCTCGTGTTCGGGCTGAACGCGATCTGCTGGGCCGTTTCGCGACCCAAGTCGGGTCATTTCAGAGGAATATCGCGTCGTGCAGTACTGATTCCTGCGGTCGTGGCATAGACTTCGGTGGGCGTCGTTAGTCGGCTGTTCCCGGTCCTCCCAATCAGCTGCCTAACACGGCGGCGCCGCGGACGGACGTTCAGCCGGAGCTGCGCGTCGCGGCGCGCACCGGCGCCGTGGGGAGGGCAGCTCGATCGGTCTGAAGGGGCATCTCCCGCCCATTTGCCCGAGCAGGTTCACGTCAGAGGAATGGAGTACCCATGCCCACGCTCAAGGACACCCGGGTCGCCTTCATCGAGCAGGTGCAGCGCTACCTCTCGCATGCGGGCGAGCAGCGTCGCTTTACCGAGGTGCTCGACTACTTCATCGACTGGAGCCAGAAACGTCCGCTCCTGCTGACCCATCGGGAGACCGATGATGACCTGGACACCGTGCGCTTCACGCGGCTGTCGGATGGCATGGGCTTGTGGGCTGCCTCACCCCGCCGCGCGGACGGCGCCAAGTTTGAAGTGCTGCCCCGCCCGCGGAAGAAGCTGAACATCGATGTGCGCGAGGACGCACTGACCGTCCTGCGCTCGATCAGCCGCGAGCCCCTCACCGACGAATCTCCCCTGCAAGTATCCTTCGCGGCCCTCAAGGGTAACGGGGGCCGGGAACTGCTGGCAGGCTTGATGGATCGCATTCTGCAAGCAGCCCCCGTGCCACCGCCCGCGCGGTCCGTGGGCGTCGTATAACGTCGAGAAGGTCAGGCGGCGACGGTCATAGCCGCCTGACGGTCCACGTGAGTCACCCTGCCGTGCGCCTGTGCGCCCGACTGCCCATGCGCCTTACGACCGCCTGACTTTTCTGAAGAAGAGACGTCGCCCTGTGGCGGCGTGCTCGACCATCAGCTCCTCATCCACACGGGTGGTGGCCTGCACGATGCCGTTAGTGGTCAGTCGCACAGAACGGCTCTCGGCGCCGTCCCACGAGCCGGTTTCGCGTGTCGGATCGGCGAAGCGCTGTTCGACTGCGGCACCGTTGGCTCCGATGGTCGTGAGCCGTGTGACGATCTGCAGCGAGTAGTTCGAAGATCGCTGATCGAGGTCGAGGTACGCGCTCACGATCTCTTCGCGCAGCCCTTCCTGGGCACGGCGCTCCTGCCGCATCGCGAACGGCAGACCGACGCCGTCCACCTTGCTGAGCACCCACAGTCCGGCGTACTCGGGGGCTCTGGTCAGTGGTCGCAGGTCGAACTGCCAGCCGATGGTGAACTGCCAGGTGCTGAGGTTGAGCTCACGCGGGAACGCGGCCGGCAAGGGATCCGTCAGGGAATAGCCGAGGCTGGAGAAGTTGCGGGCGCGGTGTCCGAACTCCAGCAGCACGCGCGCGTTGGTGAACGGAGGTGCGACACCGGCACCTAGCGACACTCCATATTCGAACGTCGACGCCTTGACTTCGCTCTGCTTCCCGGAGCTCGTATGGACGCGACCGTTCCACAGGTCCACGAGCCCGAACGATCCAGTGAAATACGGATGAATCCATCCGCTGTTCATGTAGGTCACGTGGGTCGACACCACGGGCAGCGACCGGATCGACGCGCGAATGTCCATCTCGGCCGGGTTGCTGCTTCGGATCGGTCGGAGGTAGCCCGCGGCGAAGCCCAGCTCCAGGTCAATCCGCCGCGATCGCGTATCGAGATCGATGAGGACCTCGGTTCCGGCGCCGCAGAGTGGCAGCGTGATGCATCCGTCGCCGCCGCGGTCGAGGATGCCTGCCTGACGAGGGTCGGCGGACTGCAGGAAGAGCGTCAGCCGGTGCACGCGTGCGAATACCGAGCCCAGAAAACCGAGGTCCTGCGCGGGCAGCGTGGCGGGAGCCGCCGTGACGAGGCAGACGAGGACGGCAGCAGGTCGCAATCGCATGGTGGGAGGGGACGTGGGTCGCGATGGGGTGTCGGGGAGCCCTACTTGCTACGCAGCTCCTGGGGAAGGAGCCAATACAACAGACCGTTGAAGTCGGCGAGTCCCACGATCAGCGACCAGCGGCTCATGTCATTGGTCGACAGACGAGTGGTGGTGACGCCTAACGTGAAGCGTGACGCGAACAGGTCACACTGCATCCGGTAGAGCGCGCGTTCGTTCCCGGGGATGATGACGCTGCGAGCCCACGGGGCCCTGCCACGCCATGACATCGCCATCAGGCACTCGTTGAGCGCGAGCGTGCGGTTGCGCCACATCACCCCCACGCCCGCTGACAGCCAGGGACGGCGCGGGAGCGGGTCGCCCGGCGACAGGCGAGTCGTCGCCATCCGGCCATAGTGCAGGGCAAGCGGAAAAACGATGCTCGTTTCGGCGTCGCTGTGCAGGGCCGGCCGCACCCCGGTCTCCAGCATCGTGTTCCCGAATCCTCCCGCCACGTAGTAGGGTGCGGCGAGCCGGAGGATCGTTTGCGTCACTCCACAGGCCCCCAATCGCGGGTACAGATTCCCGTTCGGGCATTCCCGGGGCACGGTGGACTGGTCCCACTCGAATCCCGACGTCGTGGGCGTGCCTAACAAGCTCCGCAGGATCGGATTGGCCAGTCCCAGCCGGGCGTCGGCATAGTTGACCCCTTCGGTCTTCTGGGCCACTCGCTCGACCGTTGCCGCGCGCTCCAGGCCCAGGAAGGCGAGGCGCTTGATGAAGTCGTGCGGGTTCTCGACGAAGCGCCCGAAGTACTCGTCGGCGAAGCAGGCCGCTGACGCCGAATCGACGGGAGCATAGGCCTTCTCGCACTGGCCCTTGTTCGCGATCCACACCCGCGCCGAGTCGTCCAAGCCGCGGCTTCTGACAAGCGTTGCAAACGCGCTAATGCCGCTGGTGCACATCAGCGTCTCGAAGGGGTTGTAGCTGCGCTTACACCTGCGCGGCGCCGCCTGCGTTTCCCGGAACGCGTCGGCGATCATCACCAGCATCGCATTGCGGCGGCGCTCGTCGTCGGACCCCGTGCACGACGCTTCCAGCGCTCCGGCCGTCGCCACGCTGAGGTGGTGTTCGTGCTCGTAGAACTTCTCCACCATCACGTGACCGGTGCAGCCCACGTCCACACGATGCATCAGCCGGTGAAAGGTTGCGGCGTGGCAGTGCGCGCGCAGTTCGGTCGTCGAGCGCGCTGTCGGTGACGTGGCCCCCGAGCAGAGACGGTCGGCACTGAAATTCAGCGCGTCGTACACGCCGACGTAGAAGTCGTGTTCCCTGAACGGTCGGGCCAGAAACGCACCGAAGTGCGCCAGGGTCTCACCGAAGATGGGAAAGGCGCGACTCGTCACCTCGACCGTGTCGGCGATTGCCATCTTCCGCTCCGCGTCGACGGACCGGCTGCGCGCGTACGCGTGCAGCTCGTACTCGGCGGCGGAGCGCCACATGCTCGCGAGGAACTGGGTCGCTGCCAGCGTCCCGCCCGTCCGCTCCGACGTGGTGTCGGCCTTCACGACTTCTCCGACACGGAGCGCGCTCGGCACGATGAAGATCGTGTGAAAAAACGTGCGTATCGCCGGCGGATGCGTCACCTGCGACGCGAGGAGCAGACGATCGGCGATGGAGATCGGCCGATTGTCGAAGGCGCCGCCGTCGACGAACCGCGCCTTTGACGGTGTCGCGCAGCCGACGCGCCGCTCCCGCGCCGCGGGGCAAACGCCGGCACTGTCCAGTTCATTCGACCGATAGTAGTCCAGAGCGATTGGCGCAAAGACAAACGGAATGGAGCTAGACGCGCGCGCGAGCTCGAAGACCTGCTCGATCGCCAGCCGATCGGTGGCGCCATCTGGAGCCGGTGAGATCTGGACGCCAAGGCCACGGTCGGCCCGCAGCTGCCGCGACGCCTGGCGCAGTTCCATGACCCCCGTGGTGTCCACGACGATCCGGTAGGTGCCCACGTGCCGCTGCACGCTGATGCTCACATGATCGAAGACTTCTTCGGTGATGGCCCGCTGCCGGGTGAGCGATCCGGCCACTTGCAACTCGCACCCCGGTCGTCCCCGATGCCCGAGCCCGGCCCGCAGCCGGGCCAGCAGCACCGTCTCGAAGTACTTCCGGTCGATCAGCCCGAGCTCCTGGGGCCGGACCATGCTCCCGTTAGGCATGAGCTGCCGCCACCCCACGTCGACCCACGTCTTCCAGTAGAGCGATTCCTCGGGTGGGATCGCATCACCGTCGGTGCAATAGTGAATCGCCGACATGAGCGAATTGATCGTCCCCGCTGACGCTCCACTGAACCCGACGACCTTCGGCAGTGCGGTGGCCGAGGCGAGGATCATCTGGCGCAGCGAATCGTCCACCTGCGTACGACGCAAGAGCTCGACCAGCCCCCAGTTCACCCCGGCCTGGTAGGAACCGAGCGAAATCCCGCCACTCGTCGCGATCACCACGCGCACTTCCTGGGGCAGGGACGGCCCCTGACCCAGCAGCACCGGTGGCAGGCTCACCGACACCAGTGTTGCGAGCACGACGTGCTTCATCGGAAGAATCCAGTGAATGGGAGGGCTGCGGATCCTGACCCCCGTCTCATGATCAGGCGCAATTGCTCAGCATGGTGGCTCACTGCAGTCCGGCGGCCACGACGGCCGTCGCCGCGGCACGTACCTCCCTTTGCGAAGGTGGCAGCGGCGGCGCATCTTCGGCGCGCCTCACATTCGGAGTCGACGACATGCTTGCCCGCCCCGCCCGTCTTGCTCTGTTCGTCAGCCTGTTTCCACTGGCGGGAGCGGCGCAGGATGCTGCGGCGTACATGGCACGCATCGAGGCTGCCCAGTCTCCTGATCGCGGCGCGCTCGACGCACTGACGCTCCAGCAGGTCCTGCAGCGTTTTCGCGTGCCCGGCATGAGCATCGCGGTGATCCGGGATTTTGAAATTCACTGGGCGAAGGGATACGGCGTGGCCGACGTGGAGACCGGGACACTCGTGGACGCGAACACCGCGTTTCAAGCGGCGTCGATCAGCAAGCCGGTGACCGCGATGGCGGCGGTCAGGCTAGCGCAGGATGGGCGTTTCTCGCTCGATGCCGACGTGAACACGCTGCTCAAGACATGGAAGGTCCCGGCCTCGGAGCACACGCGCACGGCACCGGTCACTCCGCGGGCGCTGTTCAGCCACACGTCGGGATCCGACGATGGATTCGGCTTCCCCGGCTATAACCCCGATGAACCGCGGCCGACCGCGGTGCAGGTCATCCGTGGAGACAAGCCCTCGAACGTCGGCACGGTGACGTTTGGCCGACCGCCATATCGCGGGTTCAAGTATTCGGGCGGCGGCACCGTGATCATGCAGCTGGCCTTGTCAGAGTTCACGGGGCAGCCCTTCGCCGACCTGATGCGCTCGCTCGTACTCGAGCCGTTAGGCATGACGGGCAGCACCTACCAGCAACCCGCGCCACCGGAGTGGGCCTCCCGCATGTCGCGCGCCCACAACGGCGCTGGTCGCCGCATGGGCGCGCCATGGCACATCTATCCCGAGCAGGCAGCTGCCGGCTTGTGGACCACTCCGTCCGACCTCGCCCGGTTCGCGATCGAAGTTCAGAAGGCGGTGCGCGGCCCCAAGGGCGCGGTGCTCACCCAAGCGTCGGCGCGCGAGATGACGAGCCCGGTCGGCACCGGCCCATTCGCGGTCGGGCTGCAGGTGGAGAAGCGCGGAGAGGGATGGTACTTCATGCACGGGGGCAGCAACTGGGGATTCCAGTGCAACCTCATCGCGCACTACCGCAAGGGATATGGCGTGGTGATCATGACCAACGGTGACGCCGGCGGTGCGGCGATCCGGGAGATCGAAGGCCGCATCGCCGCTGCGTACGGATGGGACTCGCTGGACAAGCCCTTGCTCCGATAACGCCGTCGTTCATCGGGGATGGGTCAAACCACCCCGGTCGAACCACCCACGCGTCAGGAGCCTCGGCGCAACGATCGTAGCCTCGCCCGGGAGATGCCGGGATCCTCACGAGGGTTGCGACCTGCCCCCAGACGACGCTCGTCCTGCCCCCGATCGCCCATCGCCTGTTCGCCTGTTCGTGCCCACGCCACGTTAGGCATCTGACACCGATGGGTCACTCCACCCATTCGCGACGCGGTGCGGAGACGCATCATCCCCTGCGCTCCACACCACCATCCATCTCACTCGAGGGCACGCATGTACGCCATCATCTCCACACTGCTGTTTCGGCCGCGTCACACGACGCTGCGCCTTGTCAGCTCGGTCGCAGTCGCCACCGTCGCCGCGACGGGTTGCTCGAAGGAAAGTACCTCACCCGCGGGCGCGCGACTCGTCTACGGGCCGGCCCAGACGCTCGGCCAGGGCACGGCGCGCACATACATCGCGCTCGACAACGCCGGCACGCCTGTCTCGTTAGGTGTGGCGCTGTCGGAAGCGGCGATGACTGGCCTCCCCAGCACGCCGATGCCTGGCATGCCGTCGGCCGCCATGCTGAGCCTCGGCTTCCCCGCCGAAGCCGAGAACACCGGGTTCGATCACGTCATGCTGGACTGGAATCCGGCGGGCCATGAGCCCGATCATGTCTACACACACCCGCACTTCGACTTCCATTTCTACCAGATCACGCAAGCGCAGCGCAATGCGATCGTGCCGAGCAATCCGCAGTACCGCGCCAAGACCGCGGCACTGCCGACCGCCGATTACATCCCCGCCGGTTACGTCGCGCTCAACGTCCTGGCCAACATTCCCGCCGCCGCCGCCGGCGTGCCACTCATGGGACTGCACTGGCTCGACGCCAGCTCGCCGGAGCTGCAGCCGCCGCCTAACGGCAAGACGTTCACGACCACCTTCATCTACGGCTCGTACGACGGCACATTCATTTTCCTCGAACCGATGATCACCAAGGCCTATATCGAATCGATGAAAACGAAGCCCGAAGGCGTGTCGTTCCCTATCGGCGTGGCCCAGAAGGTCGCGAGGGCTGGCACCTACCCCAACGCCTACTCGATTCGCTATGATGCGGCCGCCAGGGAATACCGTATCGCCATGGATGGTCTGACGCAGCGACAGTAGGTCGCCGTCCGCCCGTCGCCCGTCCGCCTGCTCCCATAGGTCAAATCACCCAAGCCCAGTGCCACCGCCGGGAGCAGTTTGAGAGTGGAAGGTGGATCTCCCCGCACAGAGCGCCTGTTCCCCGGCCGACATGAAACGCATCCTGATTGTCGAAGACAATGTAGACCTCGCCAGTGGGCTGAGACGAAACCTCGAGCACGAGGGGCACAAGGCGAGCGTGGCGGAAACCGCGGCGGGGGCCATTGAAGCCGCCAGCCGCGACGCACCGGACCTCATTGTGCTCGATCTCGGGCTTCCCGATCGCGACGGCTACTACGTGCTGGAGGAGGTTCGGTCCCGTGGTTGCAACGCCCCGGTCCTGATCCTCAGCGCCCGCGGGCTGGAGTCCGACAAGGTGAAGGGCTTCCGCCTGGGCGCGGACGATTATGTCACCAAACCGTTCGGCGTCGTGGAACTGATGGCGCGCATCAGCGCTCACCTCCGGCGAGCCGGGACGGAGGAGACGTCGCCGGCCAACGGCTCGCTGGGCGACGACGTGCTGCAGACCCGATTCGGCCTGACCGACCGCCAGGTGGAAGTGGCGCGGCTCCTCGCCCAGGGCATGTCGAACGCCGAAATCGCCGAGTCGTTAGGCCTGAGCACCTACACGGCGCGCAATCACACCGAGCAGGTGCTCTTCAAGCTGGGCGCGTCCACGCGCGCGCGGGTCGGCGCCATCCTGCGCGGACAGGCCTGAGTGTGATCCGACGGTGGTGGAAGAACCTACGGCTGCCGAGCCTCGGCTCGGTGGCCTTCGCGGTGCTGTTGCTGATGATGACGCTGCTGTCGATCATTAGCGCCGTCAGCTTTCGTTCGCTCAACGACCAGCGGCAGCACACCGCGGACGCCGCCATACGCGAGTACGCCAGTCTCGGGGCTCGGCTCTTCGGCGACCGTGCACTCGGCGTGTTCGAGGGGAGCCGGCTGCGGATTCTTGCGTCGATTTACGGCGCGCGGATCGCGCCGGGTGAAGCGCTCCCCGACATCCAGGAGTTTGCGTCCCGCGCGAGCGCCGAGATGGACCAGATCGGGTTTGCCGTCGGCGACCCGGCGCGCGGGTTCTTCGCAATCGACAGCCGGCGCGGCACCTACCAGGGGCGCGGCGTCGCCGCGGACAGCAACATCGCGGCCAGCATCCAGCGGATGATCCACGAGCGACCGCTGCCCAGCGACCGGCGTCTCGAGCCGCTGGTGTGGCTCATGGTCGATCTCGAGGAACCGCTCACAGTCGGGTACACCCCGATCCGCTCGGTGACTGGCAAGGAGATCGGACACTACGGCTTCACCTACACGCGACGCGTCGGCTGGAAGCATGTCGGCGATGCGGTGATCCGCGACCTTCCGCTCCTCCCGGGATCGCTCATCGATGCGGACTATCGCTACGGGCTCGACCCGTCGCGGACCGATTCTCTGGTGGCGATCCGGCTCATGGACGCGAAGGGCGAGGTGCTCTACGACTCGCGTCCACCGTTTTCCGGAAGCGTCGGAGGCGATTTCTGGTTCCGCACCGGTCCTGGCGCGTTTCGCGCGGTTGCGACGCTCGATCCCAGGCTCGTCGAGCAGATCCGTCGCAATCTCAACGCGAGCTATCGCGCGTCGTTGCAGTTCACATACGCGCGCGACGGCACCCTGCGACATCTCACGCTGCCGATTGACGCGTTGCTGCCGCTGGTATCACTCCTGCTGGCGATCATGGCGGGGATTGGACTGTGGCGGGAACGCTCGCTGACCAGAGCGCGACGCGACTTCGTGGCCAGCGTCTCGCACGAACTGCGCACGCCGCTGGCGCAGATCCGCATGTTCACGGAGACGCTGCAGCTCAAGCGCGAGCGTGACGAAGAGGAGCGTTCCCGGTGGCTGAGCATCGTGAGCCGCGAGGCGCGCCGCCTCGGCGATCTGGTAGAGAACATCCTGCTGTTTTCCCACATCGACGCGGATCGCGCCAAACTGGAGAAGGAGCGCACGGACCTTGGTGAGCTGATCGAGGAGATCGTCGAGGGGTACGTTCCCGTTGCCGCGCAGAAGGGAATGCGCATCGTTGCCGACGCGCCCTCACGGATCTTCTCCCTGGTGGACCCCCGCGCCATGCGGCAGATCATCGTCAACCTGCTGGACAACGCCCTCAAGTACGGCCCCAAGGGGCAGACCGTCAGCATCGACCTCGAACGCATCGGGTCCACGGCGCGGATCACCGTCACGGACCAGGGCCCGGGGATTCCAGCAAACGATCGGAAGCAGATGTGGCAACCGTTCGTGCGCCTGGGTCCCGACAAGGGCACCACCGGAGGCAGCGGGATTGGCCTGGCGGTGGTGCAGAATCTCGTCCAACTGCACAGCGCAACGATCAGCATGGAGGACGCACCAGGAGGCGGGGCGCGTTTCACGATCTCGTTGGCCGTGAGCGAGTCCGCGGAGGGGCTTCCTTTCCGGGCAACCGGGGAGTTCAAGGCACGGATCGCCGCCGACAAGGCGGAAGTCGCGTCGGAGGGGGTGCGGTCCGATTGAGCGACGCGAGGCGGCTAGCGGCCATCGCCGCCGCTCCCGACATTCCGGTGTCGCGCCGGTGAGGCGCCACTACTTTCTTCTCCGGCGGCTGGTCTGTGACTTCGACGGGCAACACTGCAGACGAGCGGGAGCGCCTTGTGCGCGACCTGCGAGAGCGCGTCAAGGAGCTGACTGCCCTGCACGCCGTCTCCAGGCTGGTGCAGCGGGACGGGCTGGAGATTGGAGACCTGCTCCAGGCATCGTGTCGCTGCTGCCGCCCGCATTTCAGTTCCCCGAAGTCACCGCCGCTGCGGCGCACTACGGGGACATTCAGAAAGCGACGACGGGTTTCCGGCGTACACCCTGGACGCTCGAAGCGGCGTTTCGCACGAGCGATGGTACGAGGGGGCGGCTCGAGACTGGTTATCTGGACGAGCGACCTCCCGCGGCCGAGGGTCCGTTCTTCGCCGAAGAGCGCCACCTGATCGACTCTGTTTCCGAAATGCTGACGTCGGTGCTCGATCGGCGGCTCGCCGATGTTGCCCTGCGCAAGAGTGAGGAGCGACTCCAACTGGCAGAGGCTGCCGCGGGCCTCGGGGTGTGGGAGCTGGACCTGCACAACCAGCAGAGTCGCCTGGTCGCGGGAGATGGAACGAATGATCGGGCTTGCCCCGGGCGCATTTCCCGGAACGCTCGACGCCGTACGGGCGCGCGTGCATCCGGACGACCTACGTGGATGAAAGACTCCGCGTATACCGGGGAGAAGTACTAACGCCGGCTTGCCGCAGCGGGCGCTGCGATCGTCCGCTCGATCGCGCTGCCCAACTCGCCCGTCGTCGCGCGACCACCCATGTCGGGGGTGCGTGGGCCATCACCACCCACCACCGCTTCGATCGCGCGCAGGATCATGTCGTGCCCGTCTGCGTGGCCCAGGTGCTCGAGCATCATCGCACCGGACCAGATCATGCCGATGGGATTGGCGATTCCCTTGCCCGCGATGTCGGGGGCCGAGCCATGCACCGGCTCGAACATCGACGGGTGTGCGCGTTCCGGATTGATGTTTCGCTGACGGGGCGATCCCAATGCTACCGCACACCGCGGGGCCGAGGTCAGACAGGATATCCCCAAAAAGGTTCGAGCCGACCACGACCTCGAACCGCTCCGGACTCTTGACGAAGTGCGCCGTGAGGATGTCGATGTGGTACTTGTCGTGGGCGATATGTGGGTAACGCCCTGCGATCTCGGCGAAGCGCTCGTCCCAGAAAGGCATCGTGATCGCAATTCCGTTGGACTTGGTCGCCGACGTCACCTTCTGGAGTCCCTTCCGCTCGGCGAGTCTGAACGCGTAGTCGATGATGCGATCCACGCCTCGACGGGTGAAGATCGACGCCTGGATCGCCGTCTCGCGTTCGGTGCCTTCGAAGATGCGCCCGCCGATCGAGGAGTACTCACCTTCCACATTCTCGCGCACGATCCAGAAGCTGATCTGGCGTCCCTCCGTGTTGGCGAGGGGCGACGGCAGCCCCGGGATCACGCGGCACGGCCGGATGTTCGCGTATTGATCAAAGCCACGCCGGATCGGAATCAGAAGACTCCATAACGAGACATGATCAGGCACGGTGGGCCAACCGATCGCGCCGAGGAAGATGGCGTCGAAGTCCCGAAGCTGATCGAGTCCGTCCTCGGGCATCATGCGACCTGTGCGATGCAACCGCTCGCAGCTCCAGTCGAAATGCGTCCAGTCGACACTCACGCCGAGCTTGCGCGCAACGGCATCGACCACCTTGATGCCTTCGGGGATCACCTCGGTACCGATGCCATCGCCCGGGATGACGGCGATTCGGTGCCGCTTCATGCGGCCACGCGTCGCCGCAGACCCAGAATCGCTCGCGCCTCCTCGACGGTCGCCACACGGCAGGCCTTGGTCTCCACGATCTCGACGGCCCGCCTCACGAGGGCCGCGTTGTCCGGCGCCATGAGTCCCTTGTCGAGATAGAGATTGTCTTCGAGCCCCACCCTGACATGACCACCGAGGTCGATTGCGGCTTCGGCCATGGGGAACTGATGACGCGACACGCCAAACGCCGCCCAAGTCGCGTCAGACGGCAACAGCGATCGCATGAACGCCATGGCCTCGCGCGTGGCCGGCATTGACCATCTGATGCCAAGGCAGAGCTGGAAATGGCCGGGAGGATCGAGGTGACCTTCCTCGATCAGATGCCGAGCGAGGAGGATGTGGCCGGGCTCGAACACTTCGAGCTCGGGAAGGGAACCCGCCTGCCTGACGCGTGCCGCCATCACGCGCAGGTGCGCAGGCGTGTTGATGAACGCGGTCTCGCCGAAATTGAAGGTCGCCACATCGTAGCTGCAGATCTCCGGCTTGAGCTGGACGATGTGCTTCGTGCGGTCTTCGGGAGTGGTGAAGTTTGACGCGTCATCGGCGAGGCGCGGGTTGGCCTCGCTCGGAATGAACCGGGCGCCGTATCCCGTGGTGAGGTTGATGATCGCGTCCACGCCGCTCGTGGCAATGCGTTCCACCACGTCCTGGTACAACTCCGTGTGCCCAACCGGGGCCCCAGTCCGCGGGTCGCGTACGTGAATGTGGACGATGGCTGCGCCGGCACGCACCGCATCTATTGACTGCTGCGCGATCTGCTCCGGAGTGATCGGGATGTTTGGATGGGTCTTGAACGACGGCTGAGATCCGGTGACGGCGCAGGTGATGATGACGGGGCGACTCATGGTGCCAAAGCTCCGGTCGGTATGACGGGTGTTCAAGAGGCGGCGCGGGCGAAGAGTGGGACGATGTGCGGATGCTGGAATCGCGCGATGATCGCGATCTCACGATGAACTCGCGTGCTGTCCCCGGGATCAACGACGCGGTGAGCCAGGATCTTGACGGCGACAGGCCGATCGTGCTCGAGATCCTGGGCCTGAAACACCGTCGCCATGCGCCCGCGACCGATCTCGCGCAGGAGCTCGTAATGGCCAGCGAGCGGGGGAGGCGGCGCCGGATTGTCCACTTCGGACGGCTCGGTGGAAGGGAAGGCGGGGAAGTCAACGTACCTTACGCCGGTTCATGGACGCTAGAGCAGCGAACCTGGCGCCGAGCGCCGTTCGCCGCCGCAAAACGGCAGGGCATTGTGCTCTCTCGTCGTTTCTCCTACAGGTTCTGGTCACGACCAACGCGTGGAGCATGGCATGACGGTGTTTGTCCGGAACCTGCTGGTGGGAAAGGCGGCCTTCGTGGCTGGAGGAACGAGCGGCATCAATCTCGAGATCGCCCGCGCCCTGGTGGAGTACGGCGCCAGCGTAGCCGTCTTCAGCCGGAACGCCGAGCGCGTGAACAATGCTGTGCGGGACCTCTCGTCAGGCGGCGGCCGTGTCCTGGGCTATGTCGGAGACGTGCGGGAGTACCCCGGCATCGAGAGAGCCCTCCACCACGCCGGCGAATCGTTAGGCCCGCTGGATATCGTGGTCTCCGGCGCCGCCGGCAACTTCCTCTGTCCGGCGAGCCAGCTCTCGGCGAATGGATTCCGGACCGTGGTCGACATCGACCTCAATGGCACCTTCAACGTGTTGCGATCGGCGTACCCGCTCCTGCGCAAGCCGGGCGCGTCGATCATCAACATATCGGCGCCGCAGGCCACGGTTGCCTACTTCGGTCAGGCACACGTGAGCGCCGCCAAGGCCGGCGTGGACATGCTCACGCGTTCCCTCGCGCTCGAGTGGGCGCGCGAGGGTGTTCGCGTGAACGCCATCGTGCCGGGGCCGATCCTGGATACCGAAGGCATGGCCCGACTGGCGACGACCCCGGAGATCCGGAGCGCGTGGGAGCAGGCCAATCCGATGCGGCGCTTCGGGACGGGACGCGAGGTCGCCAACGTGGCGCTGTTCCTGTGCAGTGATGCCGCGTCGTATGTCAACGGCGCCATCGTGCATTGCGATGGTGGGCAAGTGCTCGGCGGCGCTCGCGACTTCTCCGAGAGCTGGGCGGCGATGTCGCCACGTGCATCGGGAGGCTGACCTGACATGTCCAGTGCATCGCTTCCGACAATCGGATTCATCGGTCTGGGGAAAATGGGGCGGCCGATGTGCGAGAACCTCCTCCGTGCCGGGTACTCCCTGGTCGTCCACAACCGGACGCAGGCAAAGACGGCGCCGCTCGAAGCGTTAGGCGCGACCGTCGCGGCGTCGCCAGCCGATGTCGCAGATCGGGTCGCGGTGATCACGACCTGCCTCGACACCGTCGCGTCATCGGAGCAGGTGTTTCTGGGTCCGGCAGGCCTCGTCGCGCGTGCGCGATCCGGCGCGCTGCTGATCGATCATAGTACGATCAGCCCCTCGCTCGCGCGCGCGATCGGCCAGTCGGCTCACCGCCGAGGGCTGCAGTTCCTCGATGCGCCGGTGAGCGGAGGTCCCGAAGGCGCGCAGCAGGGTACGCTGGCGATCATGGTCGGTGGGGAGGAGGAGGCGTTCACGCGCGCGACCCCCATCTTGCGCGCGTATGGTCAGACCATCCTGCGAATGGGCGACGTCGGGAGCGGGACCCACGCCAAGCTCGTAAACCAGTTGCTGACCTTCGTGCACGGCGCAACGGCCGCAGAAGGAATTGCCCTCGCCCAACGGGTGGGACTCGATCTCGACGCACTCGCCGAGGTCTTGCGCTCGAGCTTTGGCCACTCCCGGATGCTCGATCGCACACTGGATCGGGTTCGTTCCGTCAACTACGTCGCGGGTGCAGCGCTCTCGCTGTTCGAGAAGGACCTGGGTCTCGTACGGGACGTCGGTGAATCGGTGTCACTCACGTTGCCCGTGGCGACCGCCGCGCAGTCCATTCTGGAGGCGGCACACGCGGCGGGGCTGTCGGCGTCGGACATTGCGGCGCTGCACCTGCGATACGCGGGCTAGCCTCGTGCATTCGTCGGCGATCCCCCGTCCCCATCGCGATACGGTCCACCGCTGCCGCGACGCGGGTCACGCCGTCGACGTCGATCCTGCCCCGCGTCACGTCCCCGGCCAGCCTCGTGACCGGGTCGCGCTTGCTGCTTGTCAGGGTTTGGCCCGGGAGCGTCGCGTCGCGGACGGTCGGAGCTCGGCGCGCCGCCGCTGCCTGACGCGCGGCCCCGTCGACCTTGCGTCCCGTGACGTGCCTTCTTGTCCTCGCGGCGCGCCCGGTCGCCTGCGCGTTGCGCCCGCGTCGCGGCCAGGCGCTCGCGCAACGGTACTTCGAGCTTGACCGCTGGCTTCGCGTTGTAGTCGAAATCGGGAAGCGTGACACGGGGGAGCGCCTTGCCGATCGCGCGTTCGATCTGTCGCAGGTCGTCTTCCTCTTCCCGGGCAACAAAGGTGAACGCTTCGCCGGTCAGCTCGGCTCTCGCCGTGCGGCCAACCCGATGGATGTAGTCCTCCGGCACGAGTGGCACGTCAAAGTTGATCACGTGCCCGAGTGCTTCGACATCGATGCCGCGGGCGGCGATATCGGTGGCCACCAGCACGCGATGGGCGCCGCTCTTGAAGCCGCTGAGTGCCTCGGTGCGCTGCGCCTGCGACCGGTTACCGTGAATGCGCGCGGCCTGCACATCGTGCTTGGTGAGATACTCCCAGAGTCGAGTGGCGCGATGATTTGTACGCGGGAACACCACTGCCAGGTGCATCAGATCACGCCGCAGGAGCTCTCGCAGCAGCGCTGACTTGAGCTCCTGCGGCACCGGATAGACGGCTTGGGTGATGCCCACCGCTGGAGCGGATTTGCGCCCGAGATCGATCATGGCCGGAGCGTGAAGCAGCTCCTTCGTGAGCTGCACGATGGGCGCCGGCATGGTCGCGCTGAAAAACAACGTCTGCCGTTTTGCCGGAAGGTGCTTGAGCACGCGCCGGATGTCGGGAAGGAAGCCCATGTCCAGCATGCGATCGGCCTCGTCGAGCACCAGATACTCGACCGTACCGAGCTTGGCATACGGCTGGCGCAAGTGGTCGAGCAAGCGACCCGGAGTGGCAACGACGACGTCCACCCCGCTGCGAAGGGCATGCTCTTGTGGCCCCATTCCCACGCCACCGAAGATGGCCGCCGCGGTAACGGGCGTGTGCACGGCGACGCTGTTGAGCTCTTCGAGCACCTGCGCGGCGAGCTCGCGAGTGGGTGTGATGATCAGCGCTCGGGTCGTCCCGCGCTTCTGGCCGATCAGTCGGTGCAGGATGGGGAGCAGAAAGGCGATCGTCTTTCCACTCCCGGTCATGGCACAGGCCAGCACATCGCGGCCTTCGATGGCTAGCGGGACGGCGCTGGCTTGAATGGGGGTCGGGCGGGTGAAGCCGAGTTCTTTGAGGCTTTTGAGCAGTGTCGGGTGAACGCCGAGAGATCCGAAGGGCACGTCTGTGGGCCAAGGGGAGGGGGATCCACACAATGTAAGCGGGATTCCTCCCGCGCAGCGCGTGATTCGGTCGTCCAGTGGTCTGAGGCTGGTCTCCATCATCCGACGGACCCCCGCAATGATGTGTCGCGGCTCCTGCTTCGGCGCTCGGCGGTGCGTGAGGTTGGCTCCCGAGCGCAGCGGCTGTTCCGTGGCGCACCAGACGAGGCGCCGGTCACGGGATCGGTTCAACGATCCGATCGGACTGAACCACAGGATTGCCGCGCGCGCAGGCCCGGCAAGGCGCGGCGAGTAACGGCTGACGAACGGCGTGCGGACGCGTGCAATGACGGTCGTCGCTGCTCGACGCAGGGACCAGGCGAAAGCACTGCGCCATGGATGAGCGCTACTGCAGCTGAACACGATGGCTCGGCGTCGAGTCTGGCCGAGCTCGCAAGCGTCCCCAACAGACCAAGCCACAGAGCGGCAGTGGCAGTGCCACATCGAGTGACAAATGAAAAACCGGGCGGCGATGATGGTCGGCGTTGTAACGCCGCGACACCGCGCGCGGCCGGCGATCTCTCTCAAGTGATAGCGCTCACTCGTCCTTCGGTGCTCGGCAGCATTTTATACTTAGTCACTTGTGATGCGTGTCATGGTGCGACGCGGCGTACGTGTCTCATTCTGGCCGGACCGAAGACGAGATGTACACGGCGACGCCACCAACGCCACGACTGTGGAGCACCACGAGTGAGCGGGCGCGACCGTGCCGCGAACACAACGTCGCCTAACACGAAGGAGGTTACTGCTGTGCTATTGTCACATCTGTTTCGCCGCGCCGCCGCGCTCGCTGCCGTCGCGTTGCTCGCGTGCGGAGACGAAGATGATCCGATCACACCGCCTGGCACGCTCGCGGTCGCCGCGTCCCGCAGCACCCTGACCATCACCCAGGGAAACTCGGACACCCTGACCGTGACCGTGACACGCGGCGGTTCCTTCACCGGACCTGTTGAGCTGTCGGCCAGCGGCGCACCGACGGGCGCGACCGTGTCCTTCGGCTCCGCGACCCTCGCGGCCGGACAGACATCCACGATGGCGACCATCACTGTCGTCGCCGCGGTCGCTCCCGGTACCTATCCCATCACCGTGACGGCGCGTGGAGCGGGCCTCACGGACCAGACTACCACCATCAATCTCGCCGTTGTGGCGGCACAGGTCGCGGACTTCACGCTGGC
>JBQTIW010000096.1:0-7397 GCA_052387735.1 Gemmatimonadaceae bacterium | reverse complement strand
CTGGCTTTGTGGCGGTGCGGGCCAGATCGTCGGTGCACACCGCGTTAGGCGGAGCGACGCGGTCCCACGGTGTCAGGTCGATGCCTTGACCGGAGTAGACCACACCCAGTCCGTCAGGCCGGAGGCGCTCGAGCTTCCGAAGGTGTGCACGACAACCGTCGTAGGCACTCCCGCCCCCCTTGACAAATGGCCCGCATTGCTGAAAAATCAACATGGCTGAAAAATCAGCACATCCGGACCCGCAGCAACAGGGAGTGGCAATGGCGAAAAGCAAGGGAACTACCGAGCTCACGCGTCGCGAGCGACAGGTGATGAACATCCTGCACCGGCGCGGGCCCTCCACGGTGACCGAGATCATGGATGAGCTCCCTGACCCGCCGACGTATTCCGCGGTGCGTTCCATTCTGAGAATCCTCGGCGAGAAGGACCTCGTGCGCTATCGCGAGGACGGTCCTCGTTACGTGTACCTGCCAGCGGAGTCGGCGCAGCGATCGCAGGAGTCCGCCCTCGAGCATGTGGTGGACACGTATTTTGCCGGTTCGACGGAGCAGGCGGTGACCGCGCTGCTTCGTTTGACCGATGCGGACATCAGCGAAAACGAGATCGAACGGCTCCGTGACAAGATCCGCCGCGCACGCCAGGGAGGAAGGTAGTCCATGACCTTCTCGATCGACTCCACGACCTCGGTGATGGGAATGATCGTCCTGATCGCCAAGGCCACGCTGCTCCTTCTCGCCGCGTTGGGTGCGACCGCAGTCCTTCAGCGAGCCTCGGCCGGTGCTCGTCACCTGGTCTGGGTGGGAATCGTCGGGGCAATCCTCGTGCTCCCCGCCCTGTCGGCGTGGAGCCCGCTCCGCCTGGCGATTCTGCCGGCCGCGATCGTTGCGTCGGGGGCGTCCATCACAACGGAGCCGGCGTCTCCGCCGGCATCCGAGGTTGATACCCGTCGCATTCCGTTCGATCCGGTAGCAGGGACAAACGTCGCCCTGCCGGCAAGGTCAGGGGCTCAGCCGCCGGCAGCGCCGGCTCTGAGCGGATGGCAGCTCGCACTGCGCGTCTGGGCGGTGGCCGCCGCTGGTCTGTGTGCCTGGCTGATTTTTGGTTTCCTCAGCGTGCGGCGCATCGTGCGGCGCGGTCGGGTGCTCGAGGGGCGCGACTGGAGTGGTCCCCTGTACGAGATCGCCGACCGGCTCGGAATGGACGAAGCGCCGAGACTGATTCGCAGTGACGACGTGAAGATGCCCTTTGCCTGTGGGCTGGTGGCGCCGACCATCGTGCTGCCGGCCGACTCCGACTCGTGGATCGCTGAGCGGCGGAGCGCGGTGCTCATGCACGAGCTGGCGCACATCAAGCGACGCGACCTGCTCGGCCACACGCTGGGACGGCTTGCCTGCGCCATTTACTGGTTCCATCCACTGGTCTGGACAGCCGCCCGACGGCTGCGCATCGAGAGCGAACGCGCCTGTGACGACCTCGCGCTGACCTGTGGGCTCAAGGCCACCAACTATGCAGAACATCTGCTGGACATCGTGAGCAATATCAGGCAACCACATACCCCGATGGCCGCCATCCCGATGGCGCATCGCCGGGAGTTCGAGGGACGCATGCTCGCCATTCTGGATCCGGATCTGCGCCGGCACTTCGGCCGCTGGCAGTCGCTGTCATTGGTCGGCGGACTCGCCGCCCTGGTCGTGGTGGTCGGCGGCGCCGTGCCCGCCAGCCGCGCCCAAGCACTCGACGGCGAAGTCGCTGCCGCCAATGCCCCTCAGGGCGCAACGAATCTTGCCAATGACGGGCCACGACAAGGGGTGGTCCTTCCGCTCGCGCCTGACTCACCACGTATGCCAACCCGGGAGCCCCGCACGACCGAGCGCCAGACACGCCTCGAGGAGCGCAAAGAGAGCTCGACCCAGGCGACCTCCGAAGGAGCAAACGTCGAACTGCCGGCGGCACTGCAGCCGCTGCTGCAGAGCCGGGGGAAGGAAGATCGGGCGACCCTGCTCATCGGTGTGCTTCGCAGCGATACGAGTGCGTCACTGCGGCGTGTTGCCGCGTGGGGGCTCTCCAGCTACGCGGACCGGGATCATGTGGGCTCCGCGCTCGCGGTTGCGCTCCGGCGTGACACGAATGCGTCGGTGCGCGAAATGGCTGCGTGGTCCCTGGCCGGCGGCCAGGATCGCCGGGATGTCATGGACGCATTGTCAGAGGCATTGCGTCGCGACAGCGACATCGAGGTGAGGGAAGTGTCGGCCTGGGCACTCGGCAGCCTGGGTGCCGAGGGCGCCGTCGATGCGCTGACGGCGGCCCTCAGCGACGCATCGGCCGCCATCCGCAAGACCGCGCTGTGGGCGTTAGGCAGCACCGAACATGACAAGGCGCCGCGGGGAGTGTTGGATGCCCTGAATGACCAGGACAAGGGCGTGCGGTACCTCGCCGCGTGGGCGCTGTTCAACATCGCCGATCCGGCTGCGGTGCCCGCACTCGAGGCCGCGTTGAACAAGGAAACCGAGAAGAGCCTGCGTGTCGCCTACATCCGTGCTCTCGGCTCGATCGGCGACGAGTCGGCAGACGCGCTCGCGCGGCTGATCGACTCACGGGACCCCGACGTCCGGTCCGTCGTCGTGAGCGCGCTGGCTGGCCGAGCGGGCGGTCCGTGGCCCATGCCGATGCCGCGCCCGCGCCCGCAGATGTAACGCATCAACGGGCGTCGCACGCGAGACTTGCGAACGGCGCCCAACTTTCTCTCTCTTGTGCTGAAAAATCAACCGTGTCCGGCTTGAGGAGGTTCCACATGGTACGATTCACCGCCATCTTCGCCTGCGGTATTCTGTTAGGCGGGCGTATCACCCCTGCGCACTCGGCGGCGGTCAGGCCCTGGATCCTGGGTGAGCGTATCGCGGAGACGCAGCGACGCGGAGCCGCAGCGACGCCGGAACTTCGGGCGGCCGCGAACGCGGCACAGCGTCCGGTACGGGATGTCCGCGGGCTGATCGCCGCGGTGCGCAACCTGCCGCCCGTGGTGTGCGGCCTCACGGCCGAAGCAGCGGCAGGATGGGGCGGCCGGTCATGGTACAACGCGCCGGCGACCCCGCTGGGTGCGGAGACCTCGGAGCGGGTGGCCTACTTCCCTCGGGGCCGGCTCACGCTCAGCGAGATCACCCTCTTGATCGACAGCATGGTGACGACGGATCCCTGCGTTCGCGAGGTCGCGGTGCGTCTCATCGGGCGTGTCCCGGCGGCCGTGGTCGAGGAGCGACTCATCACGCGGCTTGCAGGCTCGACGCCGGTGGCCACGCGTGAAGCCGCGGCGTTAGGTCTCGGCCTGGTTGCATCGAAGGCCGCCATCGACCCTCTGCTGCGTACGGCCCGTGATCCCGAGGAGGGACTGCGCGCCAACTCCATCTGGGCGCTGGGACGCATCGGTGACCGGCGGGTTGCCCCGTCGATCCGTCGCACGCTCGAAGACGACGAGGAGATCGTGCGCGGCGCCGCGGCTGGGGCACTGGGGAGCCTCGACGACAGGGACTCGATCGAAGAGCTCGTCCGCGTCCTGCGCAGTGACCCGGTGGCAAGAGTGCGCCGCACCGCGGCATGGGCGTTAGGCGAGATCGGCGACCGCCAGGCGGCGGACGGCCTGGTGTCGGCGCTCCGCACCGAACGCGACGAGGACGTGCGGGAGATGACCGTCTGGGCGCTGGGCCACCTCGACGCCAGTGCCGCCGTGTCGACGCTGACCGATCTCCTCCGGCGCGACGCCAACGCCGAGGTGCGCGAGATGGCGGCCTGGGCACTGGGACAGATCGAAGATGCGGCAGCCGTCGCAGCGTTAGGCGAGGCCGCGGGCGGGGATCAGGAGGAAGACGTTCGCGGCACCGCCGCCTGGGCCCTGGGTCAGATCCAGCCCAAGGAAGCGCCTCCCGGTCTCATTCGCGCCGTCGCTGACGCCCGCGATGAAGTGCGGACGAAGGCCGCGTGGGCCCTGTCCGAGATCGGAGACGCCAGGGGGACGGGTGCTCTGCGTGAGGCGCTACGCAAGGAAACCAGCGCATCGGCCCGCAAAGCGCAGCTGCGCGCATTGATTCGCGGGGGCGAGCAGTCCGAGGAGTTTTTCAGGGAGCTGCTGCGCTCGGAGGACGCCGAGGTGCGCGAGGCGGCGATCCGCGGCATGGCCGGTCGTCATTCGAATCCCTGGCCCTGGCCGATGCCGCGGCCACGCCCGTTCCCGTAGGTCTCGGGATTCGGGATTCGAGGATTCGGAGCGATGGCCTGCGTGTTCCATCCCGAATCCCGAATCCCCAATCCCGCCGCTTTCAGCCTCGAATACGGAAAGCCGTTGCATCCCGTGCGAGGTGTCTCCCCTCGGGCAACCGACGTTGATTCGGCGACGGCTCGCGTCGGTGCCTGGTACGCACTGAAACAGAACGCCCACTCCCAGGGTGGCATTCCCTCGAGACGTACCCAGTCGATGCGCGTCCACAGGCCGCCGTGCGTCGGGTTCGACGTGTCGTTCTGCGCGATGAGAAAACGGCCCGCCACGTCCCACCGGTGAACGCGATACCGCGCGCGCGGCCGCTGAAAGAACTCGGTTGGGGTGATCGTGAACTCGTTGCCGTAGTCGTCGACAAAGTCCCCAAGCGCAAATGCCGGGGGTTGCTCGATGCCAGGCGCGATCCGGGGCACCCGGTGTGCGAAGCCCATCGCGAGCATCCCCACGAGTCCGATCAGCGCGCGTTTCATCCCACAATTCCCTGACCACAGTGGGCACCTGCCGTTCGCAGCTGATACCAGGCTTTGCAGAGCGGGCCAGGGTCGTTGTCTTCTCATCACGCACTATGCCGCGAGCTGCTTCCGGCTGGTGTCCGGGAAGAACAGGATCAGCAACGCCCCGGCGAGGAAGAACGCTGACGTCACCGCGAGCGCCGAGCCGATGCCGATGTCAGGCAACGTCGCCAGGTAGCCAATCGTGTACGGCGCAAGGGCCCCTAGGCCGCGCCCCAGGTTGTAGGTGAGCCCCTGCCCGGTTGCACGCACGGTCGTGGGGAACAACTCCGCGAGGAACGAGCCGAACATGCTGAAGTACCCGTAGCCGACAAATCCGAGCACAGGACCGAGCAGCAGGAGCACCAGTGGATTCCTGGCCATCTGGCCGTACACGGGCACGAGGACCGCTGCTGTCACGAGGTAGGTGATGAACGTCCGCTGGCGACCCAGCCGGTCCGAAATGAATCCGAACGAGTTGTAGCCGAGGTACGCCCCGATCTGCACGGGGATGATCCACCCCGCGGATCGCACGATCGTCATTCCCGCGCCTCCGCGCTCGACTGGTGTCGCCAGAAATCCCGGGAGCCAGAAGAACAGCCCCCAGTTGGCAAACTGCACGCAGGCAGAGAGCAGTGTGGCCAGCACCGTCTTGCGTCTCAGGTCGTTGCCGAACAGCACGGAGAACGGGTTCGTCTTGCGGGTGTCGTCGGTGCGCCCGCGAACCCACACCGCGGGTTCACGCACGCTCCGTCTGATCCACAGGGTGAAGAACGCGGGCAGCACGCCGATGAGGAACAGCCATCGCCAGGCCTCGGGGCCGAGGTCGAGGACGTCGAGGACGAGGGCAGCCAGGAGCGCGGCGGCGATGTAGCCTAACGCCCATCCCGATTGCATGATGCTGATGGCCTTCGTGCGGTGCTCGGGGGGCCACGTCTCACTCACCAGCACGGCCCCCGACGCCCATTCCCCTCCCATCCCGAATCCCAACAGGATCCGCCAGAACATCAGCTGCAACACGCTCTGTGATGTGGCGGCGCCCAGGGAGCAGAACGAGAAGATCAGGATCGTCGCCATCAGCGCCCGGGTCCGTCCCACGCGATCCGCCACCACACCAAAGACGATCCCTCCCACCGCGGACGTGATCAGCGTGACCGTGCCGAGCATGCCGGCGGTCGCATCGTCGAAGCCGAAGTACGTCTTGAGCTGCCCGATCGCCATGACGTAGAGCAGAAAATCCATGGCGTCGAGCATCCAGCCGAGTTTTGCCGCAGCCAGCGCGCGCCACTGCTCGCGCGAGATCGTTCGGTACCACGCGAGCGGGACGGCGGACGTCGTCATGCGGAGCGGGTGAGAGAATTCGCGTGGCTCAGGACGGCCACAGCCAGCCGAATACGCCACCGGTGAACAGCCCGAAGATCAGCCCGTCGAACGTGGTCTTGATGGAGGCCGACGTTGAGCGCCCGTACCAGATGGTGGTTGGCCATACCCCGAGTGAGTAGCCGGCAAAGGCGACCGTACCCGTGACGCGGAAGACCGTCAAATACTCCGCGTTAGGTGGAACCACGACGCCGGCCACATAGGCGGCGAAGAGCGAGACAACCACACAAAAGACAAACCACTTCCCGAGGAACGGACCCATGCTGGGCATTCCGGGGGGCAGAACCGTCACGATGGCCTTCGGGCCACGGTTCAAGCGCTCCAGAAACCCCGGATCCTTCATTTCTGCGGATGTTCCGGCATAGGGGAGCCTATAGTCGCCCGGCGCCAGGCTGAGTGGCCGGAGCGCGTCCTGCGCCTTCGCCTCGTCAGGCACTCGAGCGAAGTCATTCTTGTGATAACCAAGCACCATGTGAATGATCCAGCTCACCAGGAACACCGCCACAGCCGACAGGAGAATCGGCATCCACAGAGACATGACCGACACCATGGGAACCTCCACGGGTGAGGAGTCCGGCGACCGGCAGGACGCGCCAAAGCTGGGGCGTCAGGAGTACCTCGGCAACGGGCAAGCACCTCCTGACGTCGGAGAAATCCGGCACGTCTCGACGGCTGCCGCCTGCCGGGGATATCGTTCCTGCACGCCGACCTCCCGCCGAGGAATATCCCATGCCGACTATGAGCCTGCTTCGACGTTACAGCGCCCTGCCGATCATCGCCGGAGCTCTCACGGTGGGTTGCGGCGGCGAGAAATCGGCGAACGATGCGGCAGGTGAAGCGGCCGCCGCAGCAGCCGGCGCCGACGGCCAGATCCTCCCAGCGTCGATGGTGAAGCCGATTGTGCTCAGCGAAAACGACGTAGAGCACTTCATTGCCGCAGGCAACGAACTGGCAGCGCTCGGCCATCGCGCCGACGGCATCATGGGTGACGATCCTGGGGCCGCCACGCAGATCGCCGAAGGCCTGCGGCTCAACGCGGAGGCCCTGGCCATCCTCCGCAAGCACGAATTCGACCTGCCGAGGTTCCAGCGAGTGAGCTACAGCGTCATGATGGCACTTGCCGCGCCTGACGTGGAGAAGAGCTCGGCCGGAGCGCAGGATGCGATGGCCAACCTCGAGGCGATGAAAGACAAGATTCCCACCGAGCAGTACGAGGCCATGAAGAAAATGACGGCCAGCGCGTCGGTCACGATGAAAGC
>JBQTIW010000095.1:0-16001 GCA_052387735.1 Gemmatimonadaceae bacterium | reverse complement strand
CGCCGCCGCCGGCGCCGACGTGATCGAGGTGGGGGTGCCCTTCTCGGATCCCATGGCCGATGGTCCGGTCATCCAGCAGTCATCGCAGGTCGCGTTAGGCCACGGCGTGGGGCTTGCCGCCACACTGCAGCTCGTGCGCGAGGCATGCCTGGACGTGCCGGTGGTGCTCTTCAGCTACCTGAATCCGATCATGGCCGGCGGACCCGCGGTCCTCGACGAGGCGAAAGCGGCGGGAGTGGCCGGCGTGCTGGTCACCGATCTTCCGGTCGGCGTCGACCCCGCGCGCGAGGCATGGCTCGGCGCGAGCGGACTTGCGTTCGTACGGCTGGTCGCCCCCACGACACCCGACGAGCGGATGCGCGAGATCGGCCGCCATGGCAGCGGCTTTGTCTACCTGATCAGTCGCCTGGGAGTGACCGGCATTCGCGACGATGTCGCCGCGGATCTCCCCGCGACCGTGGCCCGCCTGCGCGCCGCCACCACGCTGCCCATCTGCGTCGGGTTTGGCATCTCGACGGCCGCGCAGGCCGCCGCGGTGGGGCGGCTGGCCGATGGCGTGGTCGTGGGAAGCGCGTTGGTCAAGGCGGCTGGGGAGAGCGTGGCGCGTGCCGAGGCGTTGACCCGCGAGTTGCGCCAGGCGCTGGATGGCGCCTAGTCGCGCCATGCAGCCACAGTACGTCACCCGCGCGCTCGGACTCACCGGCACCCTTGTCCTCGTCGCCGCTCTGGTTCGAGACGCGCAGTGGCTGCGGTCACTCAGCGCCATTGCCGTCATCGCGCTGGCCACCGTGGCCATGCGCCTGCGGCCTATACTCCTCACCAAGTTCACAGCCCTCACGGGGACGGCGTTCGTGGCTCTTGCCGGGGGACTGGCGGCCGGATTCTCCGTCACGGCCTTCGGACTCACGGTCGGCATCTGGCTGTGCGACGTTCTGATCCATCGCAAGCAATGGTCGTGGGCGGGGGTGAATGCCGGCCGAGAGGTGCTGGGGCTGGCGGCGGCCTACGGATGGTATGCAGCAGTGGCGCTCCAGAACGCGCCGGGGACGCGAGGCAGCCTGTCGGCGGACCTCGTGCCCGCGCTCACCGTGTACTACGCGACCTACTTCGTGGCCAGTCGGGCGCTCCAGTACTTCTCGCTCCTCGCGCGGGGCAAGCTCGCGCCAGACGAGCGTTCGCTGATCCTGCGCTACGAGGTCATCGCGTTCGCCGGGTCGGTCATCGGCAGCGTGATCGTGATCTTCACCCTGGAGAACGTGGGCCGTCTTGGCTGGGCGGCGGTCGCGATTGCCCTCGGCTTCGCCGCACTCCTGTTCAGACGCATCGTCGAGGAGGCGATCGCGGCCGAGGAGCTGAACAAGATTCACGAGATCGACCGTGTCGTGAACAGCGATATGTCGATGGCAGAAGCGCTGCGCCACATCACGACGCTGGCCCATCGGCTCATCGACTGGCGGGATTTTCGTGTCTTCCGGCTCCGCGAAGCGGGCTTGCGCACCCTCTACTCCACCAGCCGCGGCTACCTCGAGGAAGAAGCGGCGGTCGACGGCGAGCCGGCGCTGCATCGACTCGCGATCGATACGGGCGAGCCGGTGGTGGTACGTGACACCGCCAGGGACACCCGCGTTATGCGCGCGACCCCAGGCGTGCGCAGCCTCCTCGTGGCGCCGCTGCGATTCGGCGGCCGCACGTTAGGCATCGTCGAGCTGGAACACCAGAAGCGCGCGGTCTACGGCGACAAGGAAGTCGCCGTCGTGCGCCGGCTCGCCGGACAGCTGGCCACGGCGCTGCAGATCCAGGATCTCCGCCGCCCGCTGATCGAGTCGGTCGCGCGCCTCGAGCGCCAGGTCGCCACGCTCAATGTGAGCGCGCGCCAGCTGCGCAGCGACGCCGAGTCGGTGGCGCGACTCGTGGGCGAGATCTCACGCTCGGTCTCCGAAGAAAGCGAAGAGGTATCGCAGAGTCGCGATGCGACCGAATCCGTGCATCGCGCCATGACGAGCATCGCCGACGATGCCCGGGCCGCGGCGGGTGCGAGCGATCGCGCCGCGTTCATTGCCTCCGAGCACCGGGAGACGATCGGTGTGGCCATCGAGCGGCTCGACACGGCCAGGGGGTTCGCCGGTGAGAGCACGTCGGTCCTGAGCGACCTCGGAACTCAAACGCAGCGCGCCCTGTCGTTCATCGCGGTCATCAAGGACCTGGCGGAACAGACCAACCTGCTGGCGCTGAATGCGGCGATCGAAGCCGCGCGCGCCGGTGAGCAGGGACGCGGTTTTGCCGTGGTCGCCGAGGAGATCCGCCGGCTTGCGGAGCAGAGCGCGCGGGCGTCCGAGGATGCCAACCTCCTGATCGGCTCTCTGTCGCAGCAGATGGAGCGCGCAGGTCGTCAGATGGCTCGGGGTCGCACCCTTGTTGCGGACGTGGAATCGCTGTCGGGTTCAGCGCACTCCGCACTCGCCGAGATTCTCGAAGCCAACGGCGCCGCCGCGTCCCGGATCCGGCAGATCGCCGAAGTCTCGCGCGTGCAGGAGCGCGAAGTGGGGTCGGTGCGGGCGCGCGTCGACCGCATCGCCGAAATCTCGCAGACGAATCGCCACGGCGCCTCACAGGTTGCCCACGCCGCCGAGTCACAGGCGCGGGCACTGGTCGAGCTCGAGACCGCGACGCGCGACCTGCGGGAGCTGGCCGGCTCGCTTGGCGCGCTGGCCCGCCAGCTCACGCGCCTGTCCTGAGGCTCGCCGCCAGATGCCTGACGTGGCTCCCTCCATCGACCTTCCGCCGTGGGCACAGGTCAGCGACAAGCGTCGCGCACATATCGCCCGCGTCACCCACCTCCTGGATCAGTGGGCGAGCGAGCTGTCCCTGTCTGCCGACGAACGGGCCGCGTTCCATGATGTGGGGCGGTGGCACGATGCGCTGCGGGACGCGCCACCGCCCCTCCTGCGCGAGCTGGCCGGCGACGAGCGGCTTCCCGAACGGGTGCTTCACGGTCCGGCGGCAGCCGCACTGCTCGCGCGACACGGGGAGCAACGGAACGACGTGCTCGACGCGATCCGCTGGCATACGTTAGGCAGTCCGACCTGGGGTCGCGTCGGACGCGCCCTGTACATGGCAGACTTCCTGGAGCCCGGGCGGCCGTTCGCCGCGCAAGACCGTGCCTTCCTCGCCGAGCTGGTACCCGTTGATTTCGACGGCGTCTTCCGGCAGGTCGTGCGCATGCGCATCGAGTGGACGGTGCGAGAAGGCAAGACGCTCTTTCCGGAGACCGTGACGCTATGGAACCGCGTGCGATAAAGCGGGCCGTGGCGGTCGCCATGGTGGTCGCCGCGCTCGCCATGGCTGCCTGGTGGGTGTGGCGGCGCGACAGGAGCCCGGGATCTCCGACCGTTGCCCCCGTCCTCGCGCCGGTGGTTCCCTCGGGGGTCCGCGTCCGCGTCGAAGTCCTCAATGCCTCCGCCGTGCGCGGGCTGGCGCGGCGCGCGACCCTGTATCTCCGGGACATGGGGTTCGACGTGGTGCGGTTCGACAATGACAACTCGCGTCGCGACACGACGCTCGTCCTCGATCGGACCGGGCACCCCGAGTGGGCGCGACTGGCGAGCGGGGCGTTAGGCGGCGCGCCCGTGGAATCACGCCCCGATTCGTCCCGCTTCGTCGACCTCACGATCCTGCTGGGCACGAACTGGCGCCCGCCGGCGCAGCCGTTCCACCCGTAGCTGCCCGCAGGCGGCGCTGATGTCCGTCCCGCGGCTCTTTCGCACCGCCACCTCGACCCCTTCACGCGCGATCCGCGTGGCAAACGCACGGATCTCCTGCGGTGTCGACGGCACGAACTCGCCTGCACCCCCAGGATGGAGCGGAATGAGGTTCACGAACGCCCGACAATCGCGAGCCAGGGCGGCCAGTTCCTTCGCATGCACCGGCTGGTCGTTCACGTCGCCGAGCATCACGTATTCGAACGTGACGCGTCGCTCGAACCGTCGCGCTGCGGCAATGACATCGGCGAGCGGGTATTTGACGTTGATCGGCATCAGCGATCGGCGCAAGGCGTCGTTGGGGGCATGAATGGAGATCGCCAGGCGAAACTGCTCCGGGCGCATGCCTAACGCGACGATACCGGGAAGCACTCCCACGGTAGACACCGTGATGTGACGGGCGCCAACGCCGCAGGCGCGCGGATCGTTGAGCACCGTCAGCGTGGCATCGACCGCCTCCCAGTTCATCATCGGCTCGCCCATGCCCATGAACACGATGTTCGTCGGGCGGAGCGCCGGTTCGCTGAGCGCCAGTTCGCGCACCTGACCGGCGATCTCATCAACCCCCAGGTTGCGGGCGAAGCCCATCGCACCCGTGGCACAAAATGCACACTTGAGCGCGCATCCGGCCTGCGATGAGATGCAGAAGGTGAGGCGTTTGCCGTCGGGGATGGCCACCGTTTCGATGGCCTGTCCGTCGGCGAGTTGAAAGAGAAACTTCTCCGTCCCATCCGCGGACTTCTGGCGGGCGACGAGCTTCAGGCGCGGGAGGTCGAAGGTCGCATCGAGCTCGGCGCGAAGGCGCTCCGGCAGCTCCGTGATGCGAGAGAAGGAATCGACGGGCTCGTTCCAGAGACGCCGCAGCGTCTGCTCGACGCGGTACGCCGGCTCGTCGTTCGCACGAAAGAAGTCTCGGAGCAATTGCTCCGCCGTGGAAAGAGGAAGAGCGAGGAGATTGGTTTTCATCCGTCCATCCGTCCGAGCGCCGGTGCCACTATGTCCGTCACCAGTGCGTCCAAAATCATGTGTCCCAATGACTTAACTTAGTCGAACCGCCCGGCGATGGTCAATCTCGCGCTCCCCTGTGCCGCGGTGCACCGTTAGATTGGGTGCTCCGCCACTTCCGCACGTCATCCATGCTCCGCGCAGTGCAACACGTCATCGTCAGCGCAGCACACCGGAACGAGCGGCTTTTCCCGATCAATTGGATCCGCTGATTGGCACCACATGCCGTGATGGGGCCACGCTTTGCGTGTCGCCACGGCTCGTGCCGTGAGCTGATTTGCACCGGCGCGCGCGCGCCAGGAGATTGCTGTCTTGAGTGGTGATCGTTCCCGGGTGACCGCGATGCGCACGCATTTGTGCGGCGCGTTGCGGCGTGAGCATGCGGGCCAGCCGGTGCGGCTCGGCGGATGGGTGCACCGTACACGAAATCTGGGAGGGCTCGTTTTCCTCGATCTCAGAGACCGCGAAGGCCTGGTCCAGGTGTCGGTCGATCCGTCGCGCGCCGGAGCGGACACGGTGGATGTGGCGCAGCGCCTCACACCAGAAACGGTCGTACTCGTGGAGGGCGTCGTTGCCGAGCGGCCGGCGGAGGTGCGCAACGCGGAGTTGCAGACCGGCGACATCGAGGTGCGGGCCACCTCGGTGCGCGTCGTGGGGCCAGCGACGATTCCCGCCATACCGGTCGCGCGGTCGAGGGGAGACAAACTGGCGGCAGAGGAGCTGCGGCTCAAGCATCGGATCCTCGACCTGCGGCGGCCGGAGCTCCAGGCCAACATCATCCTGCGGCACCGGCTGCTGCAGCGCGCGCGCCAGACGATGACGGAGCTCGGGTTCCTCGAGATCGAGACGCCGATCCTGACCAAGCCCACTCCCGAGGGTGCGCGCGACTATCTCGTGCCGAGCCGCGTCCACCCGGGCCAGTTCTACGCTCTGCCGCAGTCGCCGCAGATCTACAAGCAGCTGCTGATGGTGGCGGGGTACGATCGCTACTTCCAGATTGCCCGCTGTTTTCGGGACGAGGACCTGCGCGCGGATCGGCAGCCCGAGTTCACGCAGATCGATCTCGAGGCGAGCTTCGTGTCGCAGGACGACATCCTGCAGGTCGTGGAGGCGGTGCTGGTGGCCTTGTGGGCCGAGGAGGGGCACGAGATTGGCCGGCCGTTCCCCCATCTCACCTGGCAGGAGGCGATGGAACGCTACGGGATCGACAAGCCCGACCTGCGGCATGGCGTGGAAATCGAGAACCTGACCTCACTGCTCGGCGACGACGCTGCCTCGTTCGTTCGCGACGGGGTCGTGGCGGGGGGACGGCTGCGGGCGCTTCGCGTGCCTGGCGCCGCGGACGCGTCACGGAAGGAGATCGATGCCTACGCGGTGCTGGCCCGGGACGCCAGGGCGGGCGGTTTGCTCTGGGCAAAGCGGACGGAGCTGGGGTGGGAGGGGCAGGGGGTCAAGGCGTTCGGCACGACGCTCCTCGAGTCGGTCGGCGGCACGACGGGCGATCTCCTGCTGGCCGTCGTTGGCGTCGACCAGGCCACCTCCCCCGCGCTGCACGCCATCCGCAGCGCCGTGGTGAAGCGACCGGGCGTCCCGAAGCTGCGGGAGCACGCCTTCTGCTGGATCGTCGACTTCCCGCTGTTCGAGCTCGATCCGGAGACGGGAGCGCACGTGCCGGCCCACCATCCCTTCACGTCACCGCATCACGAGGACATTGCGTTCCTGGAGAGCGATCCGGGGCGGGTCCGCGCGCAGCACTACGATGCGGTGTACAACGGCAACGAACTGGGCAGTGGATCCATCCGCATCACCGATCCGCTGCTGCAGGGAACGATCTTCAGGCTCCTCGGGATTCCGACGGACGAGCAACAGCGGCGCTTTGCGTTTCTCCTGGATGGACTGGCCTCGGGGGCTCCTCCTCACGGTGGATTCGCGCTCGGGTTCGATCGGATCGCGATGCTGCTGGCCGGCGCGCCCTCGCTCCGCGACGTGATCGCCTTTCCCAAGACCACGGCCGCGCGCGCCCTGTTCGAGGACGCTCCGACCTGGGTCAAGCCGCAGGATCTGACTGCGCTGCACCTCAGATCGCTCGCTCCGGCGGGCACCGGGCAGGATGCCTGACGAGACGCTCACGCAACGCCTCAGCGTCGAAGGCGCAGATCCGCTGCTGCTGGCGGGAGTGAACGACGCAAATCTGAACGAACTGGCGAAGATCACCGCGACGCGCGTATCGCTGCGGGGAGACCTGCTGACACTGGCCGGTCCCGCCGAAGCCGTCGAGCGTGCCGTGCCGATCGCTCAGCGCATGATCGAAGCGGCGCGCCAGCGCCTCATGCTCGACGCGGACGACATCCTGCGCGCCAGCCTCGAGCAGCAGCGGGACAATGGAGGCACCGGTGAAGTGCGCATTGTCCTGCCCGGCGTCCGAAAGATCATTCAACCCAAGTCGCCGGGGCAGGCCGACTACATCCGTGTCATCGCCGACCATGACATCGTGATCGGCATCGGCCCGGCCGGCACGGGGAAGACCTACCTCGCGGTTGCGGCGGCGGTAGACGCCCTCTCGCGCAAGCGCGTGCGACGCATCGTGCTGGCGCGTCCGGCCGTCGAGGCGGGCGAGAGCCTGGGGTTTCTGCCTGGTGACATGCAGGCCAAGGTCGACCCGTATCTCCGCCCGTTGTACGACGCGCTGGAGGACATGATGCCAACCGAGCGCATGCAGCGCGCCCTCGAGTCACGCGTCATCGAGATCGCGCCGCTGGCGTACATGCGTGGCCGTACCCTGTCGGACGCATTCGTGATCCTCGACGAGGCGCAGAACGCGACCAACGCGCAGATGAAGATGTTCCTCACCCGCCTGGGGGCCAACTCGCAGACGGTGATCACCGGCGACAAGACGCAGATCGACCTGCCACGTCGGGATGAATCGGGATTGCTGCAGATCGAACGGATCCTCAAGGGGATCGATGGGATCGCGATTCACTACCTGAGTGACGTGGACGTCGTGCGGCATCGTCTCGTGCGCGAGATCATCAGGGCGTACGAGGAGGAGTCGGCGAGTGGAGGCGACGGGCGTGCGTAGCGACGACCCTCCGCAGCGACGCCCACGAACGACCCGCGCAACGACCCGCGCGCCGTCGGCGAACGGTGTGGTGATCGAGAGCGAGCTGGCACGCCTTCCCCTGGGGCGTGTGGCCACCCGCCGGCTGGCCTTGCTCGTCCTGCGCGCCGAAGGTGCGGGTCGTGCCCACATGGCCATCACGTTCGTCACCCCCGCGCGCATCGCCAGGCTGCACCGGCGCTTCCTCGGCAAGCGCGGGGACACGGACATCGTGACCCTGGAACACGCCCGCTCCGCGCCCGGTGCGCCGCTCGTCGGGGAGATCTACATCGCACCTGCGGTCGCGCGCGCCAACGCCCAGGCGTTCGGCGTGCCCTGGCGGGACGAGATGGCCCGGCTCGTGGTGCACGGGGTCCTCCACGCGCTGGGGTGGGACCATCCGGAGGATGATCGTCGGTCCGCATCGCCGATGTGGCGTCGCCAGGAAGCGCTGTTGCGCGCTGCCCGTCGCGCCGGGGTGATGGCCCGATGATCGCCGGCTGGGTGACGGCACTCACGGGAGCCGTGCTGGCGTATGCCTGTGCAGCGGCGGATGGGGCGCTGCTCTCCCTCGATCCGGACGACTCGCTTCCCGACCGTCTCCGCGCGCTCTTCGAACGTCGTGAACGCGCGCATCGCACGCTCGCCTTCGCCCGGGTGACGGCACAGCTCATATCGGGCGTCGGGATCGCTGTTGCGCTCGATCTCGCCACGGTCGGCTTCCCAGAGGCGTTGTGGCGTGGCGGGGTCGCCGCGCTCCTGCTCGTCATCACCAGCGAAGCGCTGGCGCGCAGCCGCGGCACCATTGGCGGACTGTCGCCCGGCGGCCGGCGATTCGGCTTCATCCTCGTCGTGGAACGCATCCTTGCGCCGATCGCCGTGTTAGGCAGCTGGTTCGACCGCCTCCTGCATCGTCTCCTCCCGCCGCCGGAGCGCGATGAGGACGACATGGAGCAGACGGCCGAGCGGTTCCGCCAGGTCGTCGCGTCGGAAGCGGAGGTCTCCAAGGACCAGGAAGTACTGTTGAAGGGCGTTTTCCGCCTCGGGCAAACTGCCGTGCACGAGCTGATGGTCCCGCGCGTGGACATCGTGGCGATCGACCGTGACGCCCCATGGTCCGAAGTGGTCGACCGTGTTCGCAGCTCGGAGCACGCCCGGTTGCCGGTGTTCGCCGATACGATCGACAACGTCATCGGCATTCTGTTCGCGAAGGATCTGCTGCCGACGATCGTGGCCGACGACGTGCCTGACGACTGGACCGCACTGCTGCGCGCGCCGGTGTTCATCCCGGTCGGGAAGACGGCCGATGCGCAGTTGCGTGATTTCCAGGCGAGCGGGATGCACATCGCGATCGTCGCCGACGAGTTCGGAGGCACGGCCGGTCTGATCACCATCGAGGACGTACTCGAAGAAATCGTCGGCGACATCCGCGATGAATACGATGAGGAAGAGCCGCTGGCCGAGTCGGACGGCGACTACCGGTTCTGGGTCGCCGGTCGCATGACCCTGGATGAGGTCTCCGAATTGGTGAACCACGATTTCCGGCGCGAGGATGTGTCCACGCTGGGTGGCCTCATCTACGAGTTGCTGGGGCGCGTGCCGCAAGCGGGCGAGGAGCTTGTCTTCCAAGGGTTCCGCATCGTCATCGAGCGGGTGGTGCGACGTCGCATCGCGCGCGTCTATCTGGAACGCCTGCCGGCCCATGTGGATGACGATCAGGAATTTCGCATGGGGCGCGCATGACGGTCACGACGCTCCTCATCGTGTCGATCGTGGTCGTCGCCTCCCTGACGGCGGTGGCGACGGCGGTGCGCTCGGTCAGCCGCATCTGGCTGCGCCACTGGGTCGAGCGACGCCTCAGCGGTGCCCTGACGGCCGAGTTGTACCTCGAACGGCCCCAACAGCTGATCCTGGCCGCCACCACGGCGGTCGCGATGACGGTCTGCCTGGCGGGTATCTCCATCGGGACGGAGATGACGGGGTTCATGCTGCGCGCGCGCACGCTGCTGCTGTACGCGATCGCGCTGCTGCTGTTTGGCCAGCTGATTCCGCGTGCCGTGGCACGGCGCTGGCCCAGCGCGATCATCCCGCCGCTGCTGCCGGTGTTGCGCCTCATCGAGTTCGTCCTGATGCCGGTCCTGATCGTCGTCAGGCGCCTGACCGGAGAAGCGGCGAAGGAGGCGCGCGAGGACCAACGAGGCGATGCCGACACGCTGGGCGAGCTCCTGCGCGAAGGGGAGCTCGAGGGCGTGGGCGAACATACAGAGATCGCGATCATCGAAGGGGTGGTGCACTTCGGCGAGAAGATGGTCGGCGAGGTCATGACCGGTCGCGACGACATCTTCGCTGCGGAGGTGTCCCTCGCGCCGCGGGACCTCGCCCGCGGGATCGCCCAGGGCGGCTACAGTCGCGTACCGATTTATCGGGAGTCGCTCGACCACATCGAAGGGTTCGTCCACGCTTTCGACGTGCTGCAGGCGCTGGAGGGTGAGCCCCTCCCGCTGCGACCGGTGGGGCTCGCGGCGCCCTCCATGACGTGCAACGATCTGCTGTTCCGGATGCTTCGGGAGCGCAAGCACCTTACCATCGTGCAGGGCAACGGCGGTCGCACGTTAGGCGTGGTGACGCTCGAAGATCTGCTGGAGGAGCTGGTCGGGGAGATCCGTGACGAGCACGACGAGCCCACGCCCGGGCCGAGGCGTCCCGGCGCGGGCCACGGCTAGCGATGCAGGCGCTGACCACGGTCGACCGGTTGCTGGCCGACTTCGACGCGGGAAAGTCTGCGGCGCTGGCGCGGGCCGTGAGCCTGGTGGAGAACCAGCGTGATGGCTACGACCGATTACTGGCGACGCTGCATCCCCGCATCGGCCGGGCGCGACGAATCGGCATCACGGGCCCGCCGGGCGCGGGCAAGAGCACGATGTCGACGCGGCTTGTCACCGAGTGGCGCACCGCGGGGCTGCGCGTCGGCGTCATCGCGGTCGATCCCACCTCGCCGTTCACCGGAGGAGCGCTGCTCGGTGATCGCATCCGCATGGAAAGCGTGGCACTGGACCCCGGCGTGTTCATCCGGTCGCTGGCGACACGCGGCTCGTTAGGTGGCCTGTCCTCCGCCACGCGCGTGGTCGCTGACGTGCTCGACGCCTTCGGCTTCGATCGTATCCTGATGGAGACGGTCGGCGTAGGGCAGAGTGAGCTCGACATCGCCCGCGTCGCAGATTCCACCGTCGTCGTCCTGGTGCCGGAATCCGGGGATTCGATTCAGACCCTCAAGGCCGGGCTGATGGAGATTGCCGATCTGTTTGCGGTCAACAAGGCCGATCGTCCCGGTGCCGACCGGCTTCGCAGCGACATCGAGCTCATGCTGGGCCTCCGCGCCGGTCTGACGATGCGGAACGTGCCGGCGCACCATGGCATCGACCTCAAGGCCATCGCCAACCCCGGCAAGGCGGCGCGTCAGGCGGCGGCGGCCGATCAGTCGGAGGCCTGGGTGCCCCCCGTCCTCCGCACGGTGGCCGCCAGCGGCGAAGGCATTCCCGAGTTGCTCGACGCACTCGACCGCCACGCCCGCTATCTTGACGCGAGCGGCGAGCTGCAGCGCCGACGGCGGGCCCGCTGGCGGGAGCAGGTGGTGGAGGTGGCGGAACACCGCTTGCGTCGTCGGGTGTGGGAGAATCCGTCCATCCGGGGATTCATCGAAACGCAACTGCCGGCCATCGAAGCCGGGATGCTATCGCCGTTTGGCATCGCCGACGAGTTGCTGCACCGCGGTGCCGACCTGTTGAGAAAGGTGGAATCATGACGTCGATTCGGGATCTGTCGGAAACGGTGAGGGCACAGGAAGAGGAGCTGGCGCGCCTTCGCGCGGAGGTGGACGCGTGGCGTTCGCGGTACGAGCGAGGAGAGAAACGCGACCTCGCCTTTACGAATTCGGCGGTCGAGGTGGAGCCGGTGTACACCGGCCTGGACATATCGGCGGGCACCGTGGGCAGGCCGCTGCCGGGCGATTTTCCCTACACACGCGGCATTCACCCCACGGGATATCGCGGGCGCCTGTGGACCATGCGGCAGTTCGCGGGATTCGGGACCGCCCGCGAGACCAACGCGCGCTTCAAGTTTCTCCTCGAGCACGGCCAGACGGGGCTGTCCACCGCGTTCGATTTTCCGACGCTGATGGGCTACGACTCCGACCATCCGCGCTCGGAGGGCGAGGTTGGCAAGACCGGAGTTGCTATCTCGAGTTTGGCGGACATGGAGACCCTGTTCGACGGTATCCCGCTCGACCAGGTGTCGACCTCGATGACCATCAATGGGCCCGCGGTCATCCTGTTCTGTTTTTACGTGGCGGCGGCGGAAAAGCAGGGTGTCACCGCCGAGAAGATCCGGGGCACCGTGCAGAATGACATCCTCACGGAGTACATGGCGCAGCATGCCTGGTGCTATCCGATCGAGCCGGCGCTGCGACTGATCGTCGACCTGTTCGACTGGGGTGCGCGGCATGCCCCGCAGTGGAATACCGTGTCGATTTCGGGCTACCACATCCGTGAGGCGGGCGCCACCGCGGCCCAGGAGCTCGCCTTCACTCTCGCCAATGGTTTCACGTATGTCGAGCGGGGGATGGCGCGCGGACTGGACGTCGACGCCTTTGCCCCGCGCCTGTCGTTTTTCTTCGACGTGCATAACGACTTTTTCGAGGAAGTGGCGAAGTTGCGCGCGGCGCGCCGCATCTGGGCTCGCCGCATGCGCGACACCTACGCGGCCAAAGATCCGCGGTCGTGGATGCTCCGGTTTCACTCGCAGACCGCCGGCGTGACGCTGACGGCCCAGCAGCCGATGAACAACGTGGTGCGGGTGGCCTACCAGGCGCTGGCTGCCGTACTCGGCGGCACCCAGTCGCTCCACACCAACTCGATGGACGAAACCCTGGCCCTCCCCACCGAACAGGCGGTGCAGGTGGCACTGCGGACCCAGCAGGTCCTGGCCTACGAATCCGGCGTGCCTAACGTGAGCGACCCGTTGGGGGGCTCCTGGTACGTGGAGTCGCTGACCGACGCCCTCGAACGGGACGCCGAGGCGCTCTTCGAACAGATCGACGAGGTGGGCGGCGTGGTCACGGGCATCGAACAGGGCTGGTTCCAGCGGAAAATTGCCGAGAGCGCCGCGCGCCACCAGTGGGAGATCGAGCAGCACCGCCGGGTGATCGTCGGCGTCAACGAGTTTGTCACCGAGGAGCAGGAACTGTCGATTCCGATGCTGCGAGTCGGAGCAGAAGCCGACCGGGAGCAGCGCGAGCGTCTCGCCAGCCTCCGCGCGACGCGCGATTCCCGACTGGTGGAGGCGCGCCTGGAGGGGCTCACCGCCGCCGCGGCGACGAAGACGAACCTCATTCCCCACATTCTCGATTGCGCGCGGGCGTATGCCACGCTGTACGAGATTCGCGCCGCAATGGAGAAGGTGTTCGGGGCGTACCGGGAGCCCGTGTTCTTCTGAGCAGCAAGCGCCAGACGCGGGAACCGCGAGAAGGACGGGGAGCCCGAGACGCAGCGGCAGCCCATCCGTCCGTGACTTCTCGGGCTTCGCATGCTTCCCGTGCGGCTCGTGCTTCAGCGGTTCGCCCCTCAGACCTCGACTGGTGGGCCTCCTACTTCACGGACGAGTACCTGCTCGAGTTCGAGCCGATCTTCGATCTCGCGGAGGACCGTCGGCAGGTCGCGCGGCTGATCGAGTTGTTAGGCCTGCCGGCGGGAGCGCGCCTCCTCGACATCCCGTGCGGCCAGGGGCGGCACGCGCATCTCCTCGCCGAAGCCGGATTCATCGTCGACGGCTTCGACTACTCCGCGGCATTGCTGGCGCGGGCGCGCCGCCGTGGCACCGACAGCAAACGACTGCGCTACACCCAGGGTGACATGCGCACGCTGCCGGCACGTTGGACCGGAGCGTTCGACGCCGTCGTCAATCTGTTCACGTCCTTCGGCTTTTTTGTCGACCCGGCCGATGACGCGCGCGTGGTGCACGAATTCGCACGCGTGCTCGAACCCGGCGGGCTCCTCGTCTGGCACGGGGGCAGCCGCGACGGCGTGATGGCCCGCTTCCTGGCCAAGGATTGGTGGCGCACCTCCAACGACACCGTGGTGACACAGGAGCGACGCTTCGATCCGCTGTCCGGGGTCCTGACGATCACCTCGGGCTTCTCCGGCGGCCCGCGGCCGCTGTCGCCGCGCGAGCATCGCATTCGCCTCTACACGGCGACGCGACTCACGGAGCTCTTGCGCGACGCCGGACTCGTGGTGGAAGCCGCGTACGATGCCTGGCTCGATCGCTCGCTGCGACGCACCTCGTCGGAGATGCTGCTTGTCGCGCGGAAGGAGTGATCGTCGCACCGCTTCAGATGGTGTGGCGCTCGCGATGCGTGGACACCGGAACCGGGACTACACTGGAACCCGCAGAGGGCTGATGTAGCTGCCACCTCCGGGGGCGGCTCGCTAGCTTTCGCGCTGGCGCTGACGGTCCGGGCGCCCTTCCACACCGTCCGTCGCGCCATGGCTCGCCCAATCCGCATCCTCGTCGCCAAACCCGGTCTTGATGGCCATGATCGGGGGGCGAAAGTCGTGGCGGCCGCGCTGAGGGACGCCGGGATGGAAGTGATCTACACCGGATTGCATCAAACGCCCGAAATGATCGCCACTGCGGCGATCCAGGAGGATGTGGACGTCGTGGGGCTGTCGATCCTCAGCGGAGCGCACATGACACTCTTCCCACGCGTCCGCCAGTTGCTCGTCGAGTCGGGTCGTGACGACATCCTCATCACCGGTGGCGGAATCATTCCGAAGGAGGACATGGACGCGCTTCGGGACGCCGGGATCGGCCAGCTCTTCGGGCCGGGGACGCGCACCTCCGATCTGGTTGACTACATCCGGCAGTGGTTCGAGACCAGACCGCAGCAAACGACGTGACGTCCCGCCTCCGTGTGATGAGCGCCGAGGTTCGTGCGCTCGAAGAACAGCTGCGTCAGGGCGGTGGACCGGACAGGATTGCGAGGCAGCATAAACAGGGAAAGCTGACCGCGCGTGAGCGGATCGCGCAGCTCTGTGATCCGGCCACACGTTTTCTCGAGGTAGGGCTGCTTGTCGCGTACGACCAGTATGACGGGCAGGCGCCGGGCGTGGGCGTGGTCACGGGGATCGGGCTCGTCCAGGGTCGTCACGTGGTGATCGTGGCGAACGACGCGACGGTAAAGGCGGGCTCGTGGTGGCCGGAGACGATCCGGAAGATCCTGCGGGCCCAGGAGATCGCCATGCGATGTCGCGTGCCGATCATCTATCTCGTCGACTCGGCGGGCGTGAACCTGCCGTACCAGGGCGGTGTGTTCCCCGGCCAGTACGGGGCGGCGCGCATCTTTTACTACTGCTCGATCATGCGCCGCTACCTTCGGATTCCACAGATCTCCGCGGTGATGGGGCCCTGTATTGCGGGTGGGGCCTATCTCCCGGCGCTGTCCGACGTGATCCTGATGGTGAAGGGGACGTCGTTCATGGGACTGGGTGGTCCCAACCTGGTGAAGGGCGCCACCGGCCAGACGATCGATGGCGAAACGTTAGGTGGCGCGGTCACACACACCGCGATCAGCGGCGTGGCGCACTACGCGCTCGACGATGATGCGTCGACGCTGACCAGGATCAGGGACCTGGTCTCGCGCTTGCCGCGCGCGGCCCGGGGGGCCCCCGCCGATGGTCAAGATCCGGCCGCCGACCCTCGCGCGCCTAACCATCCTGTCCCCGCTCCAACCACTTCGCCGCCCAACCGGGACCTGTATGACCTCCTTCCCACCGACCACCGCATGTCCTACGACATGCACGACGTCCTGCGGGCCATCGCCGACGACGGCATTGACGAGTTCCAGGGTGACCTCGCTCGCGAGATGATCTGCGCCGATGCACGGATTCGCGGCATTCCCGTCGGCCTCATCGCCAACCAGCGCGGCCTCATCAAGGGCCGCGCCGGCGAGAAGCCGCGCTTCGGCGGCATCATCTACGCCGAAAGCGCGGAAAAGACCGCGTACTACATCGATCGCTGCGACCGCGAGGGAATCCCGCTGCTCTTCGTCCAGGACGTCTCGGGCTTCATGGTCGGCAGCGAGGCCG